>NYVP01000063.1 GCA_002684575.1 Verrucomicrobiales bacterium | reverse complement strand
GATAACAACAACTTAAATGATGAAGCCATAATTCTATACAATCAGGCAATTGATACATTTTCCTCGCTGACACCTTCACCTAAATTGAAATCGCAAACATTCGCAATAATCTTGGTACTTTGTTCTATGATGCTGAACCAATAAATCAATCTCGAGAAAGGCATGAACAAGCTCTAGAAATTTTGATAGAATCAAAAAAATCCAACAATTCTGATCTTGGTCAATCTTACTCAAATTTAGCCGCTAGCCTAGAAAAATTAGGAGAAAATGATGCCGCCNAAAAGAACTACGAATTAGCACTTAGTTTACTTGAAAACACTCTTAAAGACGCTTTGGGCATCTATNATATTACGTGTGAAAATTATTGCAATTTGCTAATCCGAATAGGAAAGAAGAGAAGNGCTGCTTCAGTACAGAAAAGGGCACTAAAATTAACTGGTAAAATCAGATAATAGAGAAATCGTTAATGAGTTTCTCCCAATTTTTTTTCTCCTCTTCAANGTCAAAAAGAGAACTTNTATTTTGGCAATGAACGTTCAATTTTGCCAAAAATTCCTCCTCTTCCTCGGCTTTGGTTAGAATATCCGATAGCGCTTTTGCGTCGCCTACCGGATAATACCCCTCATAGTNATCACCCAAAATACCTGTTACTCCAAGATTATTAGTAGAAATAATTGGNACNCCTAACTGTATGGCCTCTCCAACTACCCTTCCAGCACCTTCATGTTGGGAAGTAATTAACAGAACATGACTTTCATTTAGAATAGTCATAGTTTCTAGTTTACTAAGACCACCAACCCATTCGTATCTAATGTTACTTTTATTCTCCTGAGTCAATTCTGATCCTAATTCTTCATCCAAACAATATCCTACATGAGTAATTTTCAATTTGGATTCCGGTGAGATTAATCGACATGCACGGGACGCAATTAGCGGGTCTTTAACTGACCTAATATTGGAAATCAAGACGACTCTAAATTCGGAGTCAGATTTCGATCTTTCAGAATCAACGCTTAATTTTTCAANACTTTGATATATTATGGTCGATTTATTTCTATAAAGAGGCGGGACTTGATCTATGCCATGNGACTGAAGAAGCACTAAGACATTCCCCACTTCCATAGAGTCAATGGCTTTGGCTGATGGCTCAGGGTAAATATCAGTACCTGAGAGAATTAAAATAATTTTAGATTGCGGGTTATCTGAATTAAATTTTCTAATATCTGAATTATTCTTATCTGCGTTTATAGCGATTAATACTTCAGCGTCTTGTTCAATNTATCTATTTGCTAACTCAACNCTATGCCCTAGATCNTGTAATATTATTTGATACTGCAAGGCTGAACACAAATTTCCAGTAACAGCTTTTTTATTATCTGGAAAAAGAATCAAAAACTTCATCTATAAATATGTGTAGTTTNTAAATAAATATATAGCAGTATAATGAATTAATTATATGAGTTTATAATTAACTTTTGAATACATACTAATTTAAAAAAGAATGAATATACCAAAAGGTGAATTTGATGCNTACATCTTTGATCATGACGGTACCTTGTCATTATCAATGCATGTTCACTTCGATGGCTGGATCGAATCTTTTAGAAAAAACGGAGGTAATTTTAAATTTACTAGAAAAATTGCCCAGTCATACGCAGGTATCGGAATGCACGATACTGTTAAAATTCTAAATGATAGGTTCGGTTGTGACATGGATCCAGAAAAGGTTGTAGGGGATCAGGAGAATTACTTTTTCAACCATATAGACAGAGTTAAACCCAATGAACCGGTNATTGATTTCGCAAAATCCTGTAAAGANATAGGCAAGCCAATCTCTGTAGCCTCAGGTGGAATAAAGAAAACAGTCATAAAGACTATGGATCAAATCGGCATAACTGATCTGTTTGNTGTAATCGTAACTCAAGACGACGTCGAGAAAAGCAAACCTGCTCCCGATCTATTCTTGCTNGCCGCAGAAAAGATGAANGTTNCNCCNGAAAAATGTTTAGTTTTTGAAGATAGTCAATTAGGTATCGAAGCTGCCAAAAAAGCGGGAATGCAATCAGTCTATGTTCAACCTGAAGATCCCGAATAAATTACAGTATAAATCAGAGCAACTTTAATTCAGAGATTTTAGGCAATAATTTCTTTTACAACTCTNGCCTCTTCAACACCGGTGAGACGTTGATCAAGTCCTTGATATCTAAAAGTAAGTTTTNCATGATCAATACCCATCCTATCTAATATTGTTGCATTCAGATCTCTGATATGAACTGGGTCTTTGATTATGTTATAAGAATAATCGTCAGTTTGACCATAGTCATAACCTCTCTTAATCCCAGCTCCGGCCATCCAGGTCGTAAAGCATCGACCATGATGGTCCCTGCCATGATTATCTTTNGTAAGNTTCCCCTGAGAGTAAATGGTTCTTCCAAATTCACCACCACATANAACCAAGGTATCATCAAACATTCCTCTCTCCTTGAGATCTTTAATNAACCCGGCACAAGGTTGGTCAATATCCTCACATTGTTGGCGGATTTTCGAAGGTAAGCTTCCGTGTTGATCCCATCCTCTGTGAAAAAGCTGAAGAAACCTNACTCCTTTTTCTGCCATTCTTCTAGCGAGCAGGCAATTCCTGGCAAAGCTTCCAGGCTTCTCAACATTTGGACCATACAGATCCTTGACATGCTTAGGCTCCTTAGAGATATCCATGAGTTCNGGAACTTCTGCCTGCATCCTAAATGCCATTTCATATTGAGAAATTCTAGTTTGAGTTTCGGGATCATTGAACTTTTGATGAGTCTTTGAATTCAATTTTTGCAAACCGTCAAGCATTCCCCTTCTCATATCTCGATCAATACCAGGAGGGTTATTAAGATACAGAACTGGCTCTCCAGAAGATCGCAGTTTAACTCCTTGATGCTTTGAAGGAAGGAATCCACTTCCCCATAACCGATCATATAGGGCCTGCAGCTGACCTCTCCCTCTCGAAATCATTACAACGTAAGAAGGCATATTCTCATTTTCACTCCCTAAACCATAACTAAGCCAAGAGCCCATGCTCGGTTTTCCAGGAGGCTGTACACCAGTATTAATATAAGTGATCGCAGGATCATGGTTGATAGCCTCAGTATTCATTGAACGAATAATAGTTATATCGTCTACAATTCCAGCTGTGTGAGGAAGAAGATCCTTGTTAACCCAAGTCCCATGCTTACCGAACTTTTCAAACTCAAACATTGGAGCAACACAAGGAAATGATTTTTGCCCACTAGTCATTCCAGTGATTCTCTGACCTTGTCTTATGGAATCAGGCAATTCTTGACCATGTATTTTACGAAGCTCAGGCTTGTAATCGAACAGATCAATATGCGAAGGACCACCTGGAAAAAAAAGATAAATGGCTCGTTTTGCTTTGGGTGGAAAATTAGGAAATCCAGGAAGCCCAGAAGCTGCTCCTGCTGACCCAATCAAATTGGGGTTCCATAAAGAACTCAATGCTGCAGCCCCCATTCCGTGACCTGTGCTTAACAAAAAGTTTCTGCGATTGTAATCATCCATAATGTTTTATTGTTAAATTTAGTTTAACCTCGGGTCAATGTTTCGTCCATATTGAGTAGCATCTGAGCTATAACGGTCCATGATGCATGCTCAACTAAATCAATTTTTTCATCTCTTGAAATTTCACCCACAGACAAAAACTGCTTAGCCTTCTCATTATCTGCATTAAACGATTCCATCTGTGACTTCAAAACTTGGCTGATAACTGAAATCTCCTCTTCGGTAGCCTCTCTTGATAAAGCAACCTTAAAACCATAATTAATTCTAGCGCTCTCATTATTACCCGCCTCAGTGATCATTTTTTGAGCAAATGCTCTAGCAGCTTCAACGAATTGTGGATCATTCAAAACAACTAAAGCTTGTAATGGAGTATTTGTGATCGGCCTTTGTATCATGCACTTTTCCCGAGTCGGAGCATCAAATATAAGCATATTAGGCATTGGAGCTGAGCGTTTCCAATATGTATAAATTGACCTTCTGTAGAGCTTATCACCGGAGTCTCGCTTATACCGAAGTCCTCCATTTAAGGAAACTTCGTTCCAAATATTTGCGGGCTGGTAAGGCTTAACACTCGGCCCTCCAACTGAGTCCACCAATAGTCCTGAAAACGAAAGTGCTGCATCACGAATAAATTCACCCTGAAGACGAAATCTTGGAGATCTGGATAAAAATATATTTTCAGGATCTTTATTTTGAGCAATCTGAAGAATTTTGGATTGCTGCCTATAAGTTTTAGAAGTGACAATCTGGCGAATAGTTCTTTTAACATCCCATCCATTTTTCACAAAATCATTGGCTAACCAATCAAGGAGCTCGGGATGAGATGGTGGTGATCCTTGATTACCAAAATCATCTGGTGTCTTGACTATTCCCCTTCCAAAAAACATAGACCAATATCTATTAACAGCTACTCTTGCTGTCAGAGGATGCGAAGGGTCGGTCAACCATTTGGCAAGCCCTAATCGATTGGCAGGAGCGTCGGCTGCGAGCTTCGGAAGAATCGATGGCACTCCTGGATTCACGATAGCATCTTCACCTTCTTTTATGGGTTGATCATATTGGCCCCTATTTAGAATATAAGTGATTCTTTTTTTGGCCTCAGGATTATCCTGCATAATCATTGAGGTAACTTTTTTTTGAGCCAATAAGTCAGATTTCTTTTTGTTAAGATCGTTTTTTATTGAAACCAATCTTTTATACTCATCATCGTTATTGTTTAGATAATAATTAAGAAGGGTCATTTTCTGTTCTTTACTTCTCTCTTTTTTATCAATTGCTAAGAAACTCTTTATTGGATCTCCTCCAATACTTTTAATTTCATCCACACCTAGCGCGCGATCATAAATACGCAACTCATCTAACTCTCCTTTGAAATGGCTGGTCTTTGAACGGCTACCTATCTTAAATGGTGCTTCAGTAAGGATTGAATCATTCAAAGAATCCTGCTCGACTTTATTACCAACCAAATTTCCATCTATATAAAGCTTTATCCCAGATGCCTTGGAAGAACCATCATATGTTATTACGACATGTTGCCATTTATTAACTTCAAGTTGCTTGTCAGAAACAACCTTCAAAGCATTATTTGGCCATTCACTAACAATGTGGGTTCCAAAAGATCGATTCTGCAGCCAAAAATCATAACCCCTATAATTCTTGTCCTCATTCATACGAGCGAAGACAGCTCCGTTTCCATCAGCAGGCAATTTAAGTAATGTTGAGAAAGTAAAAGCTGAGGTCCTCTCTAACTCTGGCCAATCATCAAAAGCAAAAGAAGTCTTACCATCAAAAGCGAGACCAAGTTCATTATTTCTTTTAATTGATGTTAATTTACCTGAAATAGTTCCAGCAAATCCACCTATTTCATCTTTAACTTTATTAACTGATTTTTCGTTAAGAGAGAAAAAATGCTTTATTCCACCAGGTTCTAAGTTGGCATTGTCTACATTCTTTTCTGCCTCTCTAAGCCAGGCCACGTATTTTGGAATTACTGAACGCTTATACCCCTCAATTTTGTTATCCTCATAATTTATTCTCTTATCTAACTCTTCCAATTTGGCTTGCTGATTTTTATCAGGGACATTCACCACTGGAGCTTGATTACCGTTTCTAGTCTGCATGCCTGGGTCAGTGGTATTATTGAAATAGGCAAACATCTGATAATATTCTCTTTGCGATATCGGATCATATTTATGATCATGACACTGGCTGCATTCCATTGTTAGTCCCATCCAGACATTTGAAGTTGTCTTTACTCTATCAACAACATATTCAACACGAAGCTCTTCGGAAATAGCCCCTCCTTCATCAGATGTCGCATGGTTACGATTAAACCCGGAAGCAACTTTTTGACCAACCGTAGCATTAGGCAATAAATCCCCTGCAAGTTGTTCAACAGTGAACCGATCAAATGGCATATTAGCATTGTAGGCATCTATTACCCAATCACGCCATGGCCACATAAACCTTGGGCCATCCGCATGCATTACAGAAGAATCCCCATATCTAGCCGCATCCATCCAAGCCAAAGCCATTCTTTCACCGTAAGAATGCAATTGCATTATACGATCAACCATTTTCTCATAAGCATCTTGAGAATTGTCTGCAAGAAATTGATCAACTTCCTCTCTAGTGGGCGGTAATCCAGTGAGATCAAATTTAACTCTCCTAATCAAAATCTCTTTACCAGCTTCATTCATGGGAGATAGACCAACTTCATTGAGCCTATTAACAACAAACGCATCAATAGGATTATCTGACTTGTTATTGTTTTCTATTTTTGGAGGTTCTGATTCTTTAACTTTTTCAAAGGCCCAATGATCTTGATATTCTCCACCACTCTTAATCCACTCTTTTATCAATGACTTTTCTTTTTCAGTTAAAAGTTTTTTGGAGTCAGGAGGTGGCATAATCTCCTCAGAGTCTTCCGTTTGAATTCTGAAAAGGATTTCACTTTCAGAGAGATTATCCGGATCAATTGCTTTGATTCCATCGTTATCTGATACAGCACCTTCTCTTGTATCAAGTCTAAGTCCTGCATTACGATGATTAGCATCAGGACCATGGCATTCGAAACATTTTCCTGATAAAATTGGTCTAATGTCCCTATTAAATTCAATAGCCCCAAAAGAAGCGGAACTTGATAATAATATAAAAATATAGATCAAAAACTTGGATGATATACTCATAGCGGCAAATATTAACTACCTTGCAATGATTAATCTGACAATGATCTTCAATAAGCTCAAGTCTAGAGCCATTAAAATAGTGATTTTTTCAGTTTAGTCTGCTATTCAAGGACTATTTTTAACCTAAAAATTGCGAACGATTTAAATTAACTGGTTTCATTGATCTGAAAGACTTTGTTTCGATTCCTGGAGCCGTTTATGCTGTCGACTCACTAGAATTTGATGCTGCCGACGACACTTATTTTTGGGTCGAACTCGATGATGGACTTACTGCTGAAGATACCAAAAATTCATTCATAGATGAATTTGTTGATCCAAATTTAACAATGAATATGTATCGAGTAAGAAAACTCGAATAATAGATTACAATTCGTGCCATCCTATACCTAGTAAATCTAAGATCTCGGGGGCGCTATCATGATCATTAACTAACTTTGGTTTGATGAGAAGAATCAGGGGCACTGAGTCTTTTCTACCATAAAGAATCGGCCTTAGTTTTTTTCCTTGTTCAGAATCTCTTAACACGTATGCAGAAATGTTTTTTTGACTTTTTGGATGAGTCAGATCAAGGGCCTGCCAGTCTTTTTCGTTATAATTATCTATGTAGTAACCATCAGCTTTTACCCGAACTCTATAGATTGCCTCAGAGGCGAGCTGCGCCTCAGAAGAGGTTAACGCTTCAAAAGGTTCATCACAATAAGCGACAAAAGTTTCCCAAATGATCCTATGAGGATCTTCAGAGGTAAAATAAAGATTTTTAATTTCCTCATTTTCATCCTGAAAACCAAGCATATATAAAAATTCTCCGTCTCTTACTTTAATAACATCAATAGGCCTGAATTGTTGAACACCTACAGAGACCTTGGGCGAACGGTTTTGAAATTTCTCAAGTTTTTCCTCAATGCCTGGGCTTTGTCTAACGTAAGGAAGGACATCTTCCCATTTCTCCGCTGCTAAAAAATTGCTAGCAGATAATTTAAGCTCATCCTCAAGAGCAACAAAGCCTGTGGGAATAGATTCCTTTATAATGCCCTGTCCTTGCTCATTGGGGGCATTATCAAATAAAGTTTCGTACAATACCCAGCCGATCATTAAAAATATCAATGATCCAACAGCTATTAAAGTTCTAGGACTAACACGCTTTACTTTGAGTTCATCAGACTCATTATCTTTTTCCCAATCTCCAGCAGCTTGCTGAACAGCATTTTGCAATAAGTCTTTAGGTAAAAATTTTGCAACTGGAAGACCTAATTTGTTTGGTGGGGTATAAGTTTTTTCNTTTTTCTCTTCAGGAGATTCCTGATCCTCCTCAACTTTTACTTTTTCAGATTGCTTTGGCTTAGGCTCTGGAAGTTCGCTTGGCATATGGTGCTGTTTGAATATAGCAGACTTTTATGAAGGAGATATCTTATATTAGANNAAGAAACCACTTATTTTGGCTNAGATTTAAAAAGATTGTCAAAATTAATGAATTTGAGTGTCTATTATTTTAAACCACGCTATAAAAAATCCTAATGAATAAAATCTCTAAATATCTAATCCTTTTAAAATTAGCTTTATTCCTGAGCTCAAATCTTTTTGCTAAAGACAAGCCTAANGTCTTGTTCATTTTCGCCGATGATCAATGTTACAAAACGATTGCTTCATTGAATAATGAAGAAATTAAAACACCTCACCTAGATCGCTTGGTAAGGAATGGCACAACATTCACTCATACCTATAATATGGGAGGTTATCATGGGGCAGTTTGTGTGGCTAGTAGAACAATGCTCATCACGGGAAAACATATATGGCATGCAAAAAATTCTGAAAAGAATCTTAAAAAATCTCTCGATGGCAAACTCTGGCCTCAACTCATGGCTAAGGCAGGGTATGACACATTTTTTACAGGAAAATGGCATGTCAAAGCAGATGCTAATCACCTCTTTGGCACGGCAAGGAACGTTAGGGGGGGCATGCCCAGACAAACTNAAGAAGGTTANAATAGACCTCTAGCCGACGGAACNGACCCATGGGATCCTAGCGATCCNAAGTTTGGTGGTTTCTGGGCGGGTGGAAAACACTGGTCAGAGGTAGTAGCAGATGATGCCATTGATTACTTAGATCTATCAAAGAAATCAGAAAATCCATTCTTCATGTACATCGCTTTTAATGCACCTCATGACCCTCGTCAGGCTCCAAAAAAATATGTAGATATGTATCCTACCGATAAAATTAAAATCCCTAAAAGTTTTCTCAAGGAGCATCCNCTTAAAGAAGAGATAGGTTCAGGAAAAGGATTACGGGATGAAAAGCTTGCACCTTTCCCAAGAACTAAACATGCGGTCCAAGTTAACCGTAGAGAATACTATGCGATTATCACCCACATGGATTTTCAGATTGGTAGAATTCTAGATCACTTAGACAAAACCGGTCAGGCTGATAATACATACATATTCTTTACCGCAGACCATGGCCTTTCGGTCGGTCATCATGGATTGCTGGGCAAACAAAACCTTTATGATCACAGTGTAAGAGTGCCATTCATCGCTACCGGTCCGGGCATTGAAAAAGATAGAAAGAATAATTCACCTATCTACTTACAGGATGTAATGGCAACCTCCCTAGAAATTGCTAAAGCAAAAAGCCCTGATCACATTCAGTTTAAAAGTTTATTACCAATGCTAAAGGACGGAAAAAAAGGAGGACTTAAGAGCGTCTACGGTACTTATGTCCATTTTCAAAAAATGGTCGTTTCGGAAAATTATAAATTGCTTCTTTTTCCAAATGCGAAAAAAGCTCTTCTTTTTAACATGAATGATGATCCAGAAGAATTGGAAGACATATCCGATAGACCTAGCTCAAAAAAAATAATGAAAGATCTATTTAAAGAACTTCTAAAATTACAGAGAGAATCAGGTGACACTTTTGAACTCGAGCCAATTTATCCAGAATTGGCTAAAAATTAGATACTTATCGATGAAATCGGTCAAAATACTGTTTTGACTTCATAATTTAAATAAACTAAAATCTAAATATTATGAAAACTTTACTTAAGTACGTTTTAGCATTTGCAGGCGTTGCCTCACTATCATTATCATCAGCTTTAGCTGACGATTGCATCAACAAAACTTGCCCATTCAGTGGCAAAGAGGTAGACGGTTCTAATTCTGTTGAATTCGTTGCCAAATTTTGTTGCGGTAAGTGTGTTGATAAATTTGAAAAAGACCCAACAGCAGTTGCGGAAAAAGTTGCAAAAGCCGAAGATGGCAAGTGTGCATTCAGCGGCAAAGCAGCAAGCAAAGAATCAAAAGTTACTATCGCAGTTTGCTGTGGCAAATGCGAAAAGAAAGGTAAAGCCGATCCAAAAGCTTTATTAGCCAAATTGCAAAAGAAGAAGTAACACTTAAAAATTATCTACTAAATAATTTTAAAAGGCTGTCCAATGGGCAGCCTTTTTTATTTACCCTTAATTAATCGATCTTCTACAAACAGATTACCATGCCAACCTCGCTTCAAGGAAATAATTTCCCTAGTGATCCTAGAAGCATTATCAAATTGATACTCAAGATCAACTTTGGCTAAANTTTTCTTAATCTCCATTGANCGAATTCGAAATATCGGCTTTCTTTTCATTCTCACAAAACAATGCAGAGGAACATGNCTATGAGATGCATTCCATAACAATCTGGCCGGAGGAAATCCTGNAAGCTCAGCTAGGGAAGTAAGAACTTCTCTAACCGCAACTTCGCCATGCCTTCGGCAAAGAGAAATGGCTAATCTTTTATTTCTGATACTCTCAACGAAAGCCTCAATTGGATTCCTGTGATTCTCTTCCATTTCATCAATAAGTTCNGCTGCATGAACAGACATGGCTGCATGAAACTCCGCACGACTTAAACGACCTGATTCGAATTCTCGAAATAAAACATTTGGAGAAAGTATGGGCTCTTTGATGGAAACCATTTTCTTATATTACATTGCTTACATTAAAAATTTTTATCCAGCAAGGCTTAAATAAATAATAAAAAGCGCGATCTGTTTCCAGATCGCGCTAAAGAAATTATTATTACAAAGACGAAAACTTACTTTTTTTGTTCCTTCTTCTTTTCAGTTCCTTTTTTCTTCTTTGGCTGATCTGTCTTTTTCTTTTTGGGCTGTTGCTTAGCAACAAACTCTTCTTTGCTTAATTTGCCATCGGCATCTTTATCTCTATTTTTGAACATCTTGGCAGCCGCTTCGGGTTGCTTCTTCCAATAAGGATTTACTTTTATTTCCTCTAAAGTAATACCTCCATCCTTGTCTTTATCTAACCACTGAAAACGCTCAGCTGGAGTCTTTTTAGGTTTCTTATCAGACTTCTTTTTTTCCTCTTCTGCAGCAATTCCTAATGAACTAAATAAAGAAGAGACAATAAATACTCTCAAAGTGAATTGGATAATCTTTTTCATATTATAACTATATGACAGGAAACGAACTAAATCTAAAAGAATAAACTCATGAAAGATTCTTAATTGGTTCTGANTCTGTGATTAAAGATTTCACTTTTCTTGNAATGTTTTCCATGAGCCGAACTTCNCCAACNTCNAAAAGTGTATTCATAACAGTTCCAAGAAGATTCTGCATAGTCACCGGATCACTATTAGGTTCACCCCCATCTCGTGTCGATTCACCAATAACTTGACCATGACTGANTCCTCCTCCAGACAACATCAATGGGGCTAGTTTTCCCCAATGGTCACGGCCACCCCTCTCATTGAGCTTGGGTGTTCTTCCCATTTCACCACAGCAAACCAATAACACTTTGTCTTGAAGGCCTCTCAAATGAATGTCTTCAATGAAGGCTGAAACGGCATGATCAAATGGCTGGCCAACATACTTCATACCCTCGGTGACCGTGGCATTATTTTGGTCAGCATGAAAGTCCCAAACAAAATTTGTGGTTACTGTCACAAAGCCGCACCCCCTCTCAACAAGCCTCCTTGCCATGAGCATTAACNTACCAAGAGAATTAACATGATCTCTATAATTTTTGTGATTATTCCATACTCGTCTAATTGAGGAATAAGGAACGAGTGGTGCCGTGTCGTATCTTTCGATCGTTTTAGGATCCTCAGCAGATAGATCAAAAGCATCAGCAGCACCCCCCAAAATAGTATCAAATGCTTGCTCTTGAAAACCAGTCATACCATCCAACACGTTACTCTTATCAACTCTCCTTCTTAGATTATCTACACTTGATAATAGATTCTTTCTGTCATTCAGCCTTTGCTGAGGCACGTTCAAAACCATATCCTTTGACAAGTTTCCATCACCACCNNGAACAAAGGGCGCATAGGACTGACCTAATGATCCTGTAGAAACAAATTTTCCGAAATTTTTATTTCTTTCCTGAGATTCCGGAACGACAGCCCTAGGAAATAAAGCGACATTGGTTGGCATGCCTGTNTCATTACGATTAGCTCCAGCTATTTTAGAATATAAAGAACCAATATTAGCTCCATGAGTGGTGTTACCCACGATTGGCTTAATGTCATGATTGCCATTTCCAGTCGTAAACGAGCGCACAACTGATATTTTATCCGCAAGACCAGCTAAACGCTGAAGGGTTGAACCATAAGTTATGCCTGGAATATTTGTTTTAACTTCTCCAACCTGACTCCGCACGTTATCAGGAGCATCCATTTTCGGATCAAATGTTTCAGCTTGAGGCGGACCTCCATGCATGAAAAGAAATACTACGGCTTTATCCCTCAAAGAAACCCCATTCTCAGATGCTCTAGCTTTAAATTCTAGCATATCTGCTAAACTAATCCCACCAAGTCCAAGCCCTCCAACACGCAAGAAATCACGTCTACCTGATGATATACNACTACCTCTGAGCGAAAGCATTATGGTTATATCTTAAACCGTGACAAAACTCGATTGCAAGGAATTGAAATAATTATTATAAATAGTTAAAAATCAAAGTTAGGTACTATACGAAGGGACGACTTTATCCTATAATCATTATCCAAAATTAAAAAAATGAGCAGTAAACAATTTAACGTAGCAATCATAGGTCTCGGCTTCGGCGCAGAGTTCATTCCAATATATCAGCGCCACCCTCAGGCCAATATGTACGCCATTTGTCAAAGGACAGAGGAGTCACTTAACGAAATTGGTAATAAATATAAAATAGAGACTCGATACCAGAATTATGAAGATGTTCTCAATGATCCTGAAGTCGATTTTGTTCACATTAATACTCCAATCCCAAATCATGCAGAGCAGTCCATCGCAGCACTCAAAGCAGGAAAGCACGTTGCATGTACTGTACCAATGGCAACTTCAGTAGAGGACTGCGAAACTATCGTTAACCTTTGCAAAGAAACTGGTCTCAAATATATGATGATGGAAACTGTCGTCTACGCTAGGGAGTTTTTATTTGCCAAAGAGATGTATGAAAATGGAGATCTTGGAAAGATACAATTCCTAAAAGCAAGCCATCAGCAGGACATGGACGGATGGCCTGGATACTGGCCAGGACTCCCTCCAATGCATTACGCGACTCATTGCGTCGGTCCTGTTCTTGGATTAACAAAAGGTCAGGCAGAATACGTATCCTGTTTTCCCTCTGGGACCATCCGAGAAGAAATGCACGANTGTTATAATTCTCCATTCGCTATAGAATCAACACATATCAAGTTTAAGGACTCTGACTTAACTGCATATATTTATAGGTCATTATTTGATGTTGCCCGTCAATACAGAGAAAGCTTTGAAGTATATGGTGATAAAAAAGCCATGGAGTGGCCGCTAATTGAGGGCGAACCATTAGTACTTCACACCGCAAAAAAACCTGAACCAGAAATTCCTGAAAAAGTGGAATGTCCTGATTATGCTCACTTACTTCCTGACGAAATCGCTNCCTTCACTACTGGTGGAGTTTATGGTGGAGAAGATGGTGAAGAACATTTGAGTTTTACTCAAGGAGCAGGTCATGGAGGTTCACACCCACACTTAGTTCATGAATTTCTCACCGCTCTAGCAGAGGACCGTGATCCATTTCCAAACGCAGTTCAATCCGCTAACTGGACCTGCACTGGAATCATTGCACACGAAAGTGCTCTAGCTGGTGGTGAATTAAAGAAATTACCTGAATTTACTCTTTCATAATCAACATTAGCCTTAATGAAAACTCTCCTATCTGCTCTTACACTATTTGCTTTAATCGCCACCTCNCAGGCTAAAAGGCTCGAAGTCTTATTCTTAGGTGACAATGGTCATCATAAGCCATCAGAAAGAATTCCGCAGATTATGCAAGGTCTAGGGCCAAGAGGTGTCAATTTTACCTATACATCTGACCCAAATTGTTTGCACGACGGAACTTTGAAAAGTTACGACGCTTTAATGATTTATGCCAATATTGGTAATATCACACAAGAGCAGGAAAAGGGTATTTTAGATTATGTTTACAAGGGTGGAGCTTTTCTTCCAATCCATTGCGCTTCGTATTGTTTTCTGAACTCCATGCAGTACATCAAACTGGTTGGGGCTCAATTCAAATCACATGGGGCAGGCACATTTACAACTGAAATTAAAGAGCCTGAACACCCAATCATGAAAGGGTTNAAGGGTTTTGAAACTTGGGATGAAACTTATGTTCATCACAAAGGCACCAATGATCGAAAAGTCCTTCAAACTAGAGAAGGCGAGCCTTGGACTTGGACAAGAGAGCCAGGAGAGGGTCGCGTATTTTATACGGCTTATGGACACGATCAAAGGACCTGGGGTAACCCTGGATTTCATGATCTTGTTTATCGTGGCTTGCTATGGGCAATCGGAGAAAAAAAATCAAAAAAATTTCTCTCACTAGACTTACCCGAATTAGTACGCCGTGATGGAGATCTCGTGCCCAATTATGAGCGCCGTCCCGAGCCAATTAAAGTTCACCTCCCGCTCAGCGTNGAAGATTCTTTAAAGCATACTCAGGTAGCAAATGGATTAGATATTTCGTTATTCGCGTCTGAGGAACTTGGGCTCTACAGCGTTATCGAGATAGATTGGGATGAAAAAGGAAGAGCATGGGTTATTGAGACTCGAGATTATCCTAACGAATTAAAACCCGCCGAACTTGGAAAAGATAGAATAAGAATACTTGAAGATACTGATGGCGACGGCAAAGCAGATAAAGCTATTCTTTTTGCAGACAAACTTTCCATTCCTACAGGAATGTGTTTTGCAAGGGGTGGACTTATAGTCCAGATGGCACCTCATTTCTTGTTTCTCAAAGACACCGATGGAGATGATAAAGCTGATGTCAGAGAAATATTATTTTCTGGATGGAGTACTGGAGATACTCACGCAGGGCCTTCAAATTTAAAATACGGATTTGATAATTGGATCTGGGGAGTCATGGGGTATGCAGGTTTTAACGGTAAGGTGGGCGAAAAACAACACCGATTCGGACAGGGAGTATATAGATTTAAACCTGACGGCTCAGAACTAGAATATCTTGGAAGAACATCAAACAACACTTGGGGACTNGGTTTTTCTGAGAATAATGACGTTTTTATTTCAACGGCAAATAACCAATCCAGTGTTTACATGCCGATACCAAGGACTCAATACGATAGGTTTGAGGGACTAGATCAATCTGGTTCTCTTCCCGGAATTGACGCTAATAAGAAATTTTTTCCTATCACTCCTAATTTCAGACAAGTGGATGTTTTCGGAGGCTTTACCGCTGCCGCGGGACATCATTTATACACAGCCAGAAGTTTTCCAAAGGACTGGTGGAATAAAGCTGCATTAGTCAATGCACCCACTGGTAACTTAGTCTANCGCGCACAAATTAATCCAGAAGGTTCTCATTTTGTGGCAGAAAACGCCTGGAATTTAGTTGCATCCGTTGACGAGTGGTTCTCACCTATTTATTCAGAGGTTGGACCTGACGGAGCAATTTGGATGAGCGACTGGTACAGTTTCCTAATCCAACACAACCCAACACCTAACAAAGGTCGTGGAGGATTTGATGCTAAGCGAGGAAAAGGAAATGCCTTTGAGTCACCTCTACGAGACTATACAAGAACCAGAATATATCGATTCACCGCAAAAGGAGGAAAGCCAAGCCAATCCTTTGACTTATCAAAAAAAGATCCTGAGGATCTACTAAAAGCATTACAAAGCGACAACCTATTATGGAGAATGCATGCGCAAAGGTTGATAGTAGAAAGTGGGGACAAAAACACTTTTAGCTCCAAGCTGAAAAATATCATTAAAAACTCAAANACCGATGNTGTTGGAATAGCAGGCGGAGCCATNCATGCTTTATGGGCTNTACATGGACTAGNCTCAATAGACACCGAAGCATTAAGCCTGGGACTAAAACATGAGTCNCCTGGAGCCAGAAGAGCCGCCGCAGCCACTGCACCAAGAACTAATGAGGCTACTAAGCTATTAACCTCTGCACTTAAAGATCCTGACCATCAAGTTCGAAAAGATGTTTTATTGGCAATTTCTGAAATGCCTCCATCTGAGGAAACCGGAAAAATTTTACATTCAATGAAAAACGATAATTTCATTCTTAATGACCGGTGGTTACCAACAGCATTTCAAATGGCTAGTGCTCGACATGGCTCGGGTTATTTAAAGGCTGCATTGGCAAAGTCNGCACCTGCTGANGCCACNGCTCNAAAAAAGGCGGTAGAAATACCAANAAATAACCTAATTCAAAACCCNGGTTTTGAAGCCATATCNGGNGAAATGCCNAAAATATGGAAACCGAGAAATTACTCTGGCAAGGCAACTCATAAAATTGTATCACCAGGCCGTGGCGGCAAAGGTTATGCGCTAATGATAGAATCCGATTCTGGAGCAGACAGCTCTGTTTTCATTGACGTTAAGGTGAAAAAACGAACCACTTACGAACTCACTGCATGGATTAAAACCGAAGGAGTAAAAACTTTACGTGGTGGAAGAGGCGCTCAGCTAAACCTTCATGCTCTACCCGACCAACCAAGAACTACAGCGATCAAGGGAGACAAGGATTGGACTCGTGTATCAGTCAGATTTAAAACAGATGATCGAGGAACAGTTGGCATTAATTGTCTTTATGGAGGTTGGGGACACGCAACCGGGAAGGCTTATTGGGATGATATAGAACTTGTCCAAATTGATGCCGGACAGGGCCCTGATATAAGTGAGGATACAGAATCCATTGTTGCCGCNAATCTTTACAGACATGCTACTCCCGTGCAAGTTTCATCAGTTCTAAATGAAATTATTACTAAGCCAACCGAGCTTGGTAATAAAATCAAATTAATGATTAGGCCTCCTGAAATCAAANTTGAAGAAATCGAAGAGGATGAGAACAAACTCTCTAAAACTCATCAAATTTTAAAACTTAAGGCCATTGAGGGTTTAAAATTTGATAAGACAAGTCTTGAAGCTGAAGCAGGTAAGCCAATCGCTTTAATCATTTCAAACCCTGATTTGCTACAACATAATTTCGTACTGGGTAATCCTGATTCAATGCTTAAATTAGGTTCTGCCGCTGATTCAATTATTACAAATCCAAAAGCAATCGAGATGAACTACGTACCAGAGATAGATGAAATTATTGCATCAAGCAAATTACTCGATCCAGGAACCCTAGAAATCATCAAATTAAAGCCACTGAAAAAAGGAAAGTATCCTTATGTATGCACCTTTCCAGGACACTGGAGGATTATGCAGGGATATCTAACAGTAAAATAATTACTAAGGAGCCGAACTGAGGTCTAACCTTTCTATTTGGAGGATTGTCCAAACGACACCATCATATTCTAATTTATAGGTATAGAATTGGTTTATGATTTGACTATGAATCCAACCAACTAAGACATTCACCCTGAGAGGGTGGTCAGGATCTTTAGTCGCTTCAGTGATCCACTTCAATACCGGCCTTCCACTCATCCATTGCGAATTACTCGAACGAGTATAAAATTTTTCAGCATCAACGATGGGGGGGGTTCTGTTTGCTAATATTTTGATGATAGCTTTATTGTGAATGGAATCAGTATCTGAAATTCCATAGGCAAAATATTCTGAGTCGCCAAATGTTTTGTCCTCATCAGAAATATTGTTCAACGCGTGTTCAAGAGCCATCAGTTTTGCTCCAAGAAGACCGTCTCCTGGAACTTCCTTGACAAGACCATCCTCTTTTTCCAAAGACTTGCAGTTAGATAAAAAAAGAATCGAAAAAATGACTCCAAAACGGAAGATTAACTGTGACATAAATAAAATAAATAATATCGGTTATTTTGGGTAAATTTGCCTCAAACTATGATAAAGATACAANTTTCTTACATATTATTAACTTTCTNCACCTAATAATATTAATATCTTATCGTTTAATAGGTGNTAATCAAAACTTGGCAATCCTACTTGCTAGAAGTAATATATGAACTAAAGAGAAGAAAATCTAAGGATTGTGATAATTTCTTTTAATAGGCAAAAACCATAAAGGCTATGCAACAAACACCTCAAGACCCTAACCAACAATTCCCCACAAATCAGCCGAGTTCAGCACCTCCTCCTTCTTCGCATCAAGGATTCACTCCTGANCCTGCCTACGCAGCTAATCAAAGTGGNAGTAGTCAAGACTATTTTGGAGGGCATGAAAGCATGGAAGATGTCGTNGCAAGAATTCAGGCTCGCAACAAGGGTGTTTCATTTGGCATATCAGCCGCAATCGTTGGACTCATTTTCCTAATTCTTGGAATTTGGGCAATTAACAATTTTAAAGAGGAAGAAATTGAACTTGTGGTAGCAGCAACACAAGGTGAGTCAAAGGCNGTTGTTGAAAAGAAAACTTTTGTACAAAGCGTAAGACAAAAGCCATCCAAACCTTCATCCAACCCAAGCACTGCAATCACCTCTAACACNTCTTCTCCAATTTCAGTACCATCATTTGAAATCGATTCTCCTGATATAGGAACTTCATTTGGTGACGGTTTTGGAGGCGGTGGCTTTGGTGATGGCCTTGGCGGTGGAATGGGTGTTCCGGGCGTCATGAAAGGTCGATGCAACACTGCTGANAGAATAGCNCGACTTCGTAAGGCTGGGGGTAAAGCTTCCATGGATCGACAAGTTCTCGCGGCCCTCAGATGGTTAAAAACTCAGCAACAGCCTGAAGGGAATTTTGGAACCAAGTTTCCCGTNGCNATGACGGCTTTTGCACTTCTCGCTTANTCAGGGCATTGTGAAACTGTTGATTCTCCAGAATTCGGAGAAACCGTAAAAAAAGCAATCACATATTTGGTCAACGTTGCGGATAAAGGTAAGGGCATGATGGCCACTTCTAGAGACAGAAATGTATCATACGAGCATGGCATTGCTGTGTACGCCCTTGCAGAGGCATATTCCATGAACAAGAANGCACGCAAACCTTTCCCAAGAATATCGCCNGCACTCAANAAAGCAGTACCTATTATTATTGAAGGTCAAACTAATGGTGGGGGCTGGCTTTACTCTTACGGCAGTAATGGAACTGGAGACCTCTCAGTTTCAGGATGGAACGTTCAGGCTCTCAAAGGCGCTCAACTCACTGGAATCAAATTCTCAGGTCTTGAAACAGCTATGAAAAAGGCNGTGCGATATCTTAAGGCTGCCGAAGACCCTAACGGCACTGATGGTTACTGGAAATATAGAGTTCAGGACGGTCAGAAAGGTAAACTCAGTCTAACCGGTGTAGGAGCAGTATGTGCTAGAATGCTGGGGGCTCCTTCTCAACTTGAAGACAAAGCACTTGACCTTATTAATAGTAAGAATCCAAAAAAGTA
Source organism: Verrucomicrobiales bacterium (assembly GCA_002684575.1). Classification (GTDB taxonomy): domain Bacteria; phylum Verrucomicrobiota; class Verrucomicrobiia; order Verrucomicrobiales; family DEV007; genus EC70. The sequence goes on along the minus strand of NYVP01000063.1, from coordinate 2,918 downwards.
CCAACCAAATGCCGCCTACTCTTGGTATTATCACTCTCAGGCTGCTTTTCAGAAGCAGGGCAAACACTGGAAAGAGTTTAACAAAACCTATCAAGAAGTGATGGCTGAAGCTCAAGAAAAGGATGGATCATGGCCAGCATCAAGCGGTCATGGTCAAGTTGCCCAAGATGGTAAAATTTACTCAACTGCTTTATGTACTTTGATGCTCGAAGTCTATTACCGTTATCTTCCAACAGTTAAGTAAAATTTTTAAACTTTCATTTACGTTGCCATCATTGGTTTCTGCTCTCGAGTTGCTAAGATAAGCCAAAAGAGAGAAACGATTAGTATTGAGGATAATCCTATATGAAGCACTTGGACGACCGGGTGAACCGATACGTGTGACATCAAAACGCCTAAAACCATTTGTGCGAGTATTATTCCAAAAGATACATTAATAGAAAATTGGGCCAATTCACCTGTGGCCTTTCGGGTTTTAACAAACAAGAAAATTCCTAACAATAATATACCCCATGAAAAACTTCGGTGAAAAAGATAAATGAATTTCTGTTCGAGGATNTCATGCCATACATTTCTCGGAGTATCTTTGTACTTTAATGCGAGCTCATCAGTAATTTCTCTCACTTGAGAACCCATGATTCCCTCAAAAACACAAGAGAGAAAAAGAATAACTAAAACTGATCTCAATAAAACTTTTTTGGATCCCAGGGTAACACTTGGAAGGCTATCTCCACCTCTATAAATAATATAAACAAAAACACATATTAAAATAATGGCTAATGCCATGTGNAATGTAATGACTCCAGGNTTNAGACCAGAACTCACAACAATCGCNCCCANAATTGCATTAGTTAANACTAAAGCCAANGCGNAGAATGCTCCGATAAANACTCTCGTATGTTTTNGCAAAAATTGAAAACTTAATAAAAAAGTTGCNAGTGTAAAAAGACCAACAGGAAGACTAACCAACCTGTTTATAAATTCGACCCACACATGTACTGGNTTAAATTCTGCTGCAAGAGTTTCTTTCGTAATGTTAGGATTTTTTTTCTGAAACTTTTCAATATTGAGTTTATCAAAGTCAACTTGGTCCAAACTTGTCGGAGGTATTAACTCACCCCAACATTTCGGCCAGTCAGGACATCCCAAACCAGAGCCAGTAGCCCTNACTATTGCACCCACATAGATGAGAAAAATAGTGGCTAAGAGTGCAGCTAGAGCAGTCTTTTGGAAGAAATTCATTAATTTTTTATCGCCATAAAGGTNCAAAAAGATCTATAAAATAGGCTAAAATAGCAAAAAATTCTAGCAAAGGAATTTATTTGCTCTAACACTTAAGATGAATAAATTATTAAATTGCATTAATATTCAACCAAATCACCCCCACATTTTATGATTGGCAAATAGATTCAGCCAGCATAATTAGGGGTTAGTAAAATTTTCTCTAACTCTAAAAAAACTAACAACCATGACCAATTCGGCAGATAACAAACCAAGTCAGCTTCTTTTTTGGGGCTGTTTCATTGCACTAATAACCACATCATTTGGATTCATCACAAGGATGTTCCTTCTTGATGATCCAGCTGTTGTTGAATTACTTAATCTTGATCCAGCTCAAGTAGGTAAATTTAAAGGCATCCAGATATGGCCTTTTGCTATCAGCATCATTCTATTCAGCTTAATAATAGACAAGGTTGGATATAAATTCTCGATGATATTTGCAGCAGCCTGCCAAATCATTTGGGCAATTATGGGAATTATCGGTCTTAGTATTGCTACTGACAACCCTGCTGCAGGTGCTAATTTATTGTACTGGGGTGGACTAGTTCTCGCTTTAGGTAATGGTACAGTAGAGGCCTTCATTAATCCTGTGGTTGCTACAATGTTTACGAAGGATAAAACAAAGTGGCTTAACATTCTGCATGCTGGATGGCCAGGAGGCCTAGTCATTGCTGGTATCGCAGTTATTGTTATGGGACCTGAAACTTCATGGCAGATAAAGACAGGAATCATTATTATTCCTGCAGCTCTTTATTTCATAATGCTCATTGGACAAAATTTTCCAGTCCAAGAACGTGTAGCTTCAGGAGTGAGTTATAGAGATATGCTAAGAGAGTTCGGTGTTTTTGGTGCTCTCATCGTTTCTTTATTAATTTACCTCCAACTCGATGCGGAGTATCCTGGGAATGAAAAACTATTTGCCCTTATATGTGCAGGTATGGTAGCAGCATTTGGTTTTTACACCCAACACCTAGGAAGAGGTCTAATGGGCATACTGATTGTTATTATGATGCCACTTGCTACCACTGAAATTGGAACTGATGGTTGGATTAGTGGAATAATGGCAGGTGCAGTATCTTTTGATCCAGGTTGGATTCTTGTTTACACTTCAGTGATCATGATGGGGCTTCGATTCCTCGCCGGTCCAATTGTTCATGCCTTACAACCACTCCCTCTCCTCATTGTAAGTTGTGTTTTAGCAATTGCAGGCCTTGCAGCGCTCTCCGGCGCAAGTGGAACAGCGATGATTTTTGTAGCTGCTACCTTGTACGCCTTGGGTAAAACATTCTTCTGGCCAACCATGCTAGGCATTGTATCGGAGCAAACTCCTAAAGGAGGGGCACTTACACTTAACGCAGTTTCAGGAATTGGAATGCTTGCAGTAGGTGTACTTGGATTTCCTTTGATCGGAGCACTCCAGGCAAACAAAGAAATATCAGAAGTATCAAAAGTTGATGCACCTGGACTTGTTGCCAATGGTGAACTTGTTGAAGGAGCTACCGATGCAAAAAACATCTATTCAATTATCAACTATAGTGTATTAAATGCTGACGTAGTTGAAGACTCCTTCCTCGCGCGTGTTGCGGATCACTTCAGTGACGCTATAACGCAAGATGGTTTCCAACTTGCTTGACGAG
>NYVP01000062.1 GCA_002684575.1 Verrucomicrobiales bacterium | reverse complement strand
TTAACACATTCCACAATTTGGTCGCTACCTGAATCAGGATTTGATAAATGTAAATTCCCAGGAATAAAACCAGCGCCTGTTCCTTGAATTTTATGAGGTCCTGGAGTCAATTCTTCTCCCGCTAGTTGCTGTGAAATGACAGGTGAATCCTCAGGCTCAACAGCGATTGCTTGAAAACTCGGTTTCTTCGGTTTGATGACTTCGCAACATCCAGAAATCGTTCCACCAGTGCCAACCGCAGATACAAGAATATCAACTTCACCATTGCTATCATCCCAGATTTCTTGAGCTGTTGTTTGACGGTGTATTTCTGGATTGGCATCATTTTCAAATTGCTGGGGCATCCACGCGTTTGCATTTTCATCCAAAAGCTCCTTTGCCTTTTCAATGGCTCCTTTCATTCCTAAAGGTCCAGGTGTAAGAACCAAGTTTGCACCCAAAAGTGAAAGTAGTGTTCTTCTTTCCAAACTCATAGTTTCTGGCATTGTCAATGTGAGCTTGTATCCTCTTGAGGCGCAAACAAATGCAAGCGCGATGCCAGTATTTCCACTAGTTGGTTCAATGATTGTGGTATCAGAATTAATGAGTCCTTCTTTTTCTGCAGCTTCTATCATGGCCATTCCGATTCTATCCTTTACCGAACCAAGAGGATTAAAAAATTCACACTTAAGTGCCACTGTTGCATCTACGCCTTCAGTGACTTTATTTAATTTAACCAGAGGTGTCTTACCAATAGTTTCAACGATATTATTGTATAGAGTGCCCATTCTGTAACAGATGTTTTGTTTAATGATCTAGACTTAGAGTTTAAAGATAAGGAATTATTAATTTGAAGTGAACAAGTTTGCAAAGAGAAATAGCATAGATTCAAACANTAAAGCATTTAACTTTCGTGAACTATTCATTATTTGTCGTAANTTGATTCAAATTTAAGATGTTCTATACTNANTTTTNAANCCTGATATNACATATGCCCCANNTAATTAGTCACGAGGAAGTGCAAGAAAAGATGAAGAAAATACCTGAGTGGGAGTTTAATGAAACTTCTATTTCCANGNTTTTTGAATTTGATGAATATTTATCGGCTATNGANTTTGTNAANAGNGTTGCCGAGATAGCGGAAGANGCCTATCANCATCCAGANATCNTAATTAATTACACAAATGTTAAGCTAACTCTTAGCACCCATGAAGTTGGAGGAATCACTGATAAAGATTTTGAGGTCGCTGAGAGGATCGATAGCTTGGAATAATGATAAGTGATCAGTACTGCTGATTTTACAAATCTTCAGGGGATTGTAAAAGCTCTGCAATCCTTGATAATAGTCTACCTGCACCGCCACCGTCTAATATTCGATGGTCAAAACTTAAAGTAATTTCAGCCTCTACAACAGGCGTCCAGCATTCNTTTTCCTTATCCCAGCTTGGCTTCTGTTGGCCAAACCCAAGACCTAGTACAATGTTTTGTTCAGGTAAAGGTATAGGAGTTGCCCAAACAATTCCAAAAGTCCCGAAATTTGTTACGGTAGCAATACCAGGAGGATTGCTCGCTTCCTTTGGGAGCCGTCTCTTTTTTGCGGCATCCACTAATGAAGAGTATTGCCCTACCAAATCTTTTAATGGGATCTGATCAACTTTTCTTATTACAGGTACTAAAACACCATCATCGACTTCAACAGCAAAACCAATATCTATGGAATCTGGGTGTATGATCTGATTTCCCACTAACCGACCAGCACTAGCTGTTCTTTCACTTAAAGCTAGAGCTAGAGCTCTTATAGCATAAATTGTTGGTCCCGGTTTAGGTGTTGAACTTTTACGATGTTCAAGAAGTGAATCAAGTTTTACAGGTGATCCCACTGTNGCAAGTGGCCTGCTCCAGCTTCTTCTCATAGAATCGGCAACAGCAATTCTCATTGATGAGGCGGGGCTAGTTTTTTTTGTCTCNAGNTCATGCATGAATGACTCAAAGTCTTCAACTGTAACTCGTCCTCCTGCCCCACTTCCTGCAATGCCTGCCAAATCTGCGGTATTTAGTCCAAGTTCTTCCATTCGAGCTCTTAGTCTAGGAGATATATATTTAGCTCCAGATGCTTTGGCTGGGACCGGTAATCCTTCAATCGTGGGTGTTACGCTTGGACTTTTATTCAGTTCACTAGCATCAATTGGATTGTTCTCAGCAAAATTTGATTGCTCTTCTTCAGAATCAAAAGTCTCTTCGATCTGANGATTTTTATCTGCATATTCTTCAGTTGCCTCTAGATATCCCAGGGTGGCTCCAACNGGATAGCTNATATCAACTTCTGCAATTATTTCAAGGATTTTACCTGGACATGGGGTAGTGACTTCCATCATGGCCTTTTCAGTTTCAACCTCAAGTAGATCCTCATCNGCTGTAACTTGTTGACCNATTTCAATTTTGATATCACGAACAGTTGCTTCTGCAATAGATTCTCCTAGTTGAGGCATTAATATTGGAACACGCATAGCTTTTTAGTCTTTGATCAATTTACGAATTTTATCTTCTATTGAATTAGATGTAGGTCTATGAAACCTCCAAAGTTCGGGATGATAAGGAATCGGTGTGTCTACTGAATTTAATCTAGCAGGNGGTGCATCCAAGAGATTGAATCCTTCAGAACTTATTTGAGACACTATTTCAGCTGTGACNCCCCCCCATGGGAATGCCTCTCCAATTGCTAAAACTCTTCCTGTCCGAGCTATCGANCCAAGAACTGTTTCTAGGTCTATTGGCTTTACACACCTCAAATCCACTATTTCGATTTCATAGCCATCTCTTGATATTCTCTCAGCAGCACTTACTGCTTCGTGAACCATAGCGCTATAAGTAACAATAGTGGCATGCCGACCGGGTCTTACGATTCTAGCCTTACTCGCATGTAAAGTTTTTTTGGGTAATTCNTTAGCTTTGAGATGATAATATAAATATTTATGTTCACAGAATATCACTGGATCATCAATTGATATAGCATCCAATAACATTGAGTAGGCATCTTCCACTGNTGATGGGGCCATTACGATAGTCCCCGGGTAATGCGCGTATATAGTTTCCATGCATTGGCTGTGAAAAGGTCCGCTACCAGGAGTTCCTCCCGAGGGTAGTCGAATGGTAATTGGGCAGGGTAAAAAGGTTCTCCAAAATAAGGTGGCTGCTTGGTTCACTATTTGGTTAAAGCCAACTGATGAGAAGTCNGCAAATTGCATTTCAATTATTGGCCTCATTCCCTCAATAGCTGCTCCAACAGCAAGACCAATCATTGCATCTTCACTTATCGGAGAGTCTATAACTCTATCAGGAAACTCATTATATAGTCCTTTAGTTGATTTGAATGCTCCTCCAAAAGAACCTATGTCCTGACCGTAAATGAATACATCATNATATTTTTCTAAAGCTAAAGATTGAGCTTCTCTAATTGCTTCAAGGTAAGTAATACTCATATTTTATAATTACTTATTAAAATTAGAGGAAGAGTAAGCGCTCCATTCATGGGAGTACGGGTCAGGAGCTTTTTCGGATTCCGCAATTTCAATAGCTGTTTTAACATTACTTTCTGAAATGCCATATATCTCATCAATATCTTTTTGAGTCGCCCAGCCTTCATCAAGGATTCTTTGATGAGCTTTTTGAATGCAGTCCTCAGCAAGCTTAGATTTTTTAAGTTCTTCTGAAATATAAGGAGCATCATCGTGTTCTCCGTGACCAGATAAACGAAGAAGGTTTCCTATTACGAGTTGAGGGCCTTCGCCAGCACGAGCTTTCGAGATGCAAGACTGAAAGCCTTTAACACAATCAACGATATCAGTTCCATCAANTTCCATTCCACTAATCCCGTAGCCAATTGCTTTATCTACTAAATTTTCACATGCAAATTGTTTGCTAGTAGGTGTTGAGTAGGCAAACTGATTGTTTGCTATGGAAATTATTAGGGGAAGTTTTTCGACAGCTGCCAAATTTAGAGCNTCATGAAATGCTCCAGTGGAGGTGCCTCCATCGCCAATGCAAGCTGCTCCAACTGAATCATTAAGAACTCCTTTCATTCTTCTTGCAAAAAGCATTCCGTTAACGACTGATATCATCGCTCCTAGATGTGAAATCATTGCAGGCATTCCTTCCTTAGGATTTCCGCGATGAACGTTTCCATCTCTGCCTTTTGTTGGCCCTTTGGAAGAGCCCATGTAAGTTCTAGCTGCATCAACTAGGGGTTCCCCAAACGCAGATCTACCTGCCATGTCTCTTATTAGAGGAGAATAAATGTCTTTACCTTTCACGAGGTTAATAGCCATTGCAGCACTAAAGGCTTCCTGTCCCTTACCAACGTAAACACCACCAACAATCTTTCCCGCCTTATATATGCTGGAAACTTTATCTTCAAAAGTGCGAGCCAGTACCATCCATCGAAATGCATCAAGCACCAGTTCTGATAGACTGCTTCTCAAATTTTCTTCACCATTGGCNACANTTGCCATAAATTAAATATATTAGCCATCTCAGTTTAGAGGGCAATAGGGATTTTATGAATTAGTTGGTCCAGCTGAAATTTTTTCGTTTTCCTTGAATTTCATGCCAATTAATTGGCTTATTCCAAATTCTTCTTGAGTTACTCCATACATTACTTCGCATCGACTCATTGTTCTTTTATTATGTGTAACTATAACGAATTGGCTCTCTTTAGTGAATTGATCTAGTAGTTTNAAGAATCTACCGATGTTAGCCTCGTCTAATGGGGCGTCCAATTCATCTAGAACACAAAATGGACTAGGTTTAACCATATATATAGAAAACAGCAGGGCGACTGCAGTCATTGCTCTTTCTCCTCCTGAAAGCAATGTTATTGATTGAGGCTTTTTTCCTGGCGGCTTTGCAATAATATCGATTCCACTTTCAAGGGGATCTGATTCATCTAGCATTATAAGGCTTGCTCGACCTTGGTCACCAAATAATTCTTTGAATACAGAACTAAAGTTTTTGCTTATTTGTTCAAATGTGTCAGAAAAACGCGACCTCGTTTCTCGATTAATTTTACTGATAACTTTGAGTAATCCATCCTTGGCATTCACCAAGTCAGTGTGTTCTTTATTAAGAAAATCATATCGCTCTTGTAACGATTCAAATTCTTCAATCGCATCAATGTTGACAGGCCCCATTGAGTCGAGTTTTTGTTTAAGTTCATCAATAACTAGCTCAACGAAAGACCAGTCAGGTTGGTTGCCTTGGTCAATAACGCTCTCGATATCATCTTNAATAATATTTNGATCTTGTTTATTTACATCACTATCATTATTAAAATCTGATATGTTGTCGTTTCTAGCAGCTTTTCTCTTTTCTCTNATTTGTNTGGCTTTTTTCTGATCGTCAATTGCACAAAGTAGTTTATGACTATCTGGGCTGAAGTGTTCTAAGTTAACATTGTATCTTTGTCTAATCGTTGAACATAAACTTTCAACTCTGAGATCTATTTGAGTCATTTTGACTTCTTCTTGACCTTTTTGTTCATTAAGTTTNGCAATTTTACTTCTTGTTTCACTTAAATTGTTTTCAGCATCCTGTACGGATTTAATCCTCTCATCCCTTTGATTTATAACTTTTTCAAGTTCGCCTTTTAAGGATTCACAGAGATCATTGAGTTCCTCAATTTGTGCGATTAGATTGATGTTTTCACTTTTAGCAATTTCTATGCGTTCATTGTATGAGTTAACCTCTGATTCTCTTCTACTAATAGCTGATTCAAGTTCTGCCATTCTTTCAGCGATTGGGGCTTTCTGTTCTTCTAGAGCCTGAAATGCCTTTTGCTCTACAGCTAGGGCAGTTTTGAACTCTAGTAATAATTCTAAAGAATCATCCTCTTGTCTTTTAGCTTCCGATAACGATGAATTAATTCTGGATATATTTAAATTTTTATCCTCGATCTGTTTGCTGAGTTGTTCATCAGATTCCCTTAATTCTTTTAGTCTGTTTTCTGAATTGTCTTGCCGCTTTTGTAATCCATCCTGTTCCAATTGCATGTTCTCGAGTTTTGATTCAAGCCCCTCTCTTTCTCTTTTTAGTAGGTTTTTTTTGCCTTCTAAAGTTGAGTGTGTAACAGCAGCTGACTGCATTTGTGTATTGCATTCATCTAATTTTTTATTGGCTGCTTCAACTTGCGCTTTGAGTTCTTCAATTTGGATTTGCTTACTATTCAGAGCTTCTTTCAGTGAGGCGGTCTCAGATCCAAGAGATTTAATTTCATTTAATCTTGCTAGTAAAGAACTCGCTTCTCCTGCTTCTCCTGCCCCACCACTTATAAAACCATTAGAGCTTATAAAGTTGCCATCAAGCGTGGTGAAGCTGTAATTGGGTAATTCTTTTCTTAATCTGATGGCTGTTCTGAAATCCTTAACTATAAAGGTGTTTTCTAGTAGTTGATCCAGCAGTGATCTTACTGTTTCAGACGATTTTACCTTGTCTACAGCCCATGCTTCTACNCCATCTGGAAGTGTCATTAANTGTCGATCCTTCGGAGAGTTAATAAAATTTTCAGGTATGATACATGCACGTCCNAGTCGCTCATTGGTAAGAGTTTCAATTGCGCGTTCTGCAATGGATGCGTCTGCGACAAGAATTGACTGTAAATGTTGGCCTAGTGCGGCTTCAATTGCCGGTATAAAATCAGGTTCTACATCAATAAAAGAACTCAAAAGTCCATATGAACTCGATTCTGAATTTTCGTTTTTGAGCTTGTCTAAAACGGACTGCGTTCCTTTGCTCAATCCCTGCCCATCAACAAGAAGAGTTTTNAATACCTGAAGTCGAGAGTCTTTTTCTGCAAGTTGACGATGCACTTTAGATATATCTTGTGCGAGAATATCTCTTTGATTGGTTAAAGTTTGTGATTCTTTTTGAGCAATAGCCAAGCGGTCTTCAAATTCATTTAATGATTGAGATGCCAAAGTTATTTCTTCCTGAATATCAAAAAACTCAGTCTGGCGTTCTTTATGCTCTCTGCTTATGCCGCTAATTTGTCCGACTATATGATTAATTCTTTCATTGTCAGTGTCAGACATGTTTGAAAAGGAATCAAGTTCAGCACGGACTCTTGAAAGTTGATCAGAATCTGTTGCTTTAGATTCGATTAATTCCTTGAGTTCTTTCTCTAGNTGATTTGTTTTTTNTCGGAGATCGTTTGTCTTTTGCTCGTGCTCGTTAAGAAGTTGATTTTGTCTGCTGATATTCTCGTTTATTCTTTCGAGCGACTGAGAGTTGCTATNAAGTTCNTTTTGTTCTTTTCCAAGTGTCTNCTTTGTTTTTTGGATGTCTGTAGAGTTTTGAGAAATTAAATCATTTAGTTCTAGCTGACGCTCTTCATTGAATTGNATTCGGCTTTTAGAAGAACTAATCTTATTTTGTTTGCCAATTAATTCTTCTCGACTTTTGCTTATTTCAGAATCCAGTGATGATAGAGCTTGCCTGGCAACAACNATATCGTTTTCCTTTTTTTCAATCGAATTTTGTTGTTCTGATATTTCATTATTTAATGAACTTATAGATGTTCTAAGCTCACCTCTCTCAGCNTCGTGTTCCTCGTATTTCCGATGACTGTGGTGTGTGTCTAGAGTGCTAACGTCGACCAGGAGCTCTTTGTAACGTCTGGCTTTGCTTGCTTGTCTATTGACTGANTTNATTTGTCTTTTTACNTCTTCAATAATGTCATTNACACGTAACAAGTTGGCCTCTGTATAATCTAGTTTACGAAGAGCTTCTTTCTTTTGAGATTTAAATTTGGTTATACCTGCNGCTTCTTCAAATACAGTTCTTCTGTCTTCAGGTTTAGAACTTAAAAGNAGATCAATTTTNCCTTGNTCCATGATTGAGTAAGCAGTCCGGCCAATACCGGTATCCATTAACAACTCATGGATATCCTTAAGTCGGCATACAGTTCCATTTAATCTGTATTCTGACTTACCATCCCTAAAAACGCGCCTCGTTAAAGCAACTTCATTATAATCTACCCCTAGAGACTCTTCGCAGTCAGTCAGAGTCAATGTCACTTCAGCCATACCTACAGGCTTNCTTTTATCTGTNCCATTAAAAATGACGTCNGCCATTTCACCACCTCGTAAAGCTTTGGCGGATGTTTCCCCGAGCACCCAACGAATAGCATCAACAACATTTGATTTGCCACATCCATTTGGTCCAACAACGCCGGTGACTCCAGGGTGAAATTCAAATTCAGTACGGTTTGCGAAAGATTTAAAACCGTGAAGTTTGAGGGATTTTAAATGCATTATTTTATTTGAAATAATTAAATATTAAAGTTTTACGATTTTATGACAAAGCTATGCTTGATAACAATCTAAAAGACGAAAACCACAATATATTGCCATATTTTTTCCTCACAACTCAACATATAGTAGAATTAATGTCTATCGCTTTTATATTAAATTTCTTTTTTTTAGATTAGATAAGTGAGATTATTGAGGAAACTTAGTTTTTTATAAATGGTGTATTAATATGGATTTCAATGGCTTGCGTAAATTGACTAAACTGAAAACCAAAAATTATAAAAATATTGTCCATGTCATTTTGGTTTGTTTTTGGATTTGTGGCTGTGATCGTCCAAAATCTTCAGAGGAATTTATTTCTGATGTNCCAGTNGAGNAAATTAAAAAAGTCGAGCTTNTTGCTAAGCCAATACAACTACCTGAAACTCCCCCAAAAGTAATAATCGATAAATCTTCTCGGGTTACCATTTTGGGTTATCACCAGATTTCAGATAGAGGTAGTCCATCTGAAATGCGCATAGGGGTTGAAAAATTTCGTTCCCAAATGCAATCTCTCAAAGACGCAGGAGTAAAGGTTATTTCACATAACGATTATTTGTTNTGGAAAGAGGATAAAAAACCCATACCTGAAAATTGTGTTATTATAACTATAGACGATGGATATGACGATATTTTTGATAATGCNTTGCCAATTTTAAAGGAGTTCAAATATCCATTTACATTTTATTTATANACNAAATTTCTTGGTGGAAGTGGNAGAACTTTAAACGAATCNGAAGTTAAAGAATTAATATTATCGGGTGGTGAGTTAGCAAGTCATAGTACTTCNCACAACTTTTTAATTCGAGCCAGAAAGAACTTCAGTGATCAGAACAAATATGAAGAATGGTTACTAGAGGAGATTAAAGGTTCCAAGGACTCTCTAGAAAAAATTTTTGGAGTAAAAGTTAATTCATTTGCTTATCCGTATGGTGAATACAGTGATCTTTTAGTAAGTAAGGTCCAAGAAGCAGGTTACCATTCAGCGGTTACAGTAAATGGGGCTAAGGCTAATTATGCGAGCCCGATGTACGAGCTTCCCCGATACATAATTCATGGTAATAATGATATTAACTGGAAAGCGGGTACGAGTTTTGGAGGGAATTNTGGGCTATCTAATCAAACTAATTCGAGTAATGTTTCGACGAATGAAGAAGTTCTAAAAATTAAATTTTGGCCTCGCGCTGAAAGTGAAATAATTGATAGGTTGCCTGAGATTAGAGCTGACTTGTCTGAGTTTAATAGCATTGATTCTCAGAAAATAACGATGAAAGTCTCTGGTTTTGGAGTTGTTCCTTCAGAGTTTGATGAGGATAAGGGTATTATAAAGTGGAGAGTTCCAAGAAAACTAAGAGTCAAATCGACATCAGTTTTTTTGTCATTCGTTGATCCATTAGATGAAACTAATAAGAACATTTCATGGTCTTTTAATTTGAATTTAAGTGCTTATTATTTACCTGAATATGGGGAGAACGTAAAAAAAGAGAGAGAATTAATGGAAAACATTTTTTCTCAATAATTTTTTCATTTGTCCTATTAACTGAAATTATGCATTATAAAAAAATGAAAAGTGTAATTGAAGAAATCGATCGTTTAAAAGTCATTCGAGCTACAATATTTACTCTCTTAATAATAAATTTTTCAGGTTGTAAAAATACTGGAGGCATTTCGATTATGCCAAACCGTGGAGCTAATGAAGTCCATCCATTGAACATGGATTTTGCAGATTCAATAGATTCTTTGGAGCAAACGGAAAAAAAGGCGAAAAGTATACCGACAATGAATTATCAAGTGGTTAAAGGTGATAGTTTATGGAAGATATCTAGAGATTATAAAACTAGTGTTGCAACACTCAGTGAATTAAATGGATTAACAGGTACTTTGATTAGGGAAGGTCAAATTATTCTTGTTCCATCTGAAAATGCCCCTAAATCCATTGAAAACGATGGGGCGAATGGAGCTATTAAAGCAGTTTCTGAAGAACCATCTGATCCTCTAACAGAAGAAGAGGAAATCAAACAGGAGCTTCCTGTTGTGCCAGCTCCTATTCTAGAAGATGACCTATTGCCTATTCCTGAAGCTCCTTAAAATTTGGATGGTGTGAATTACACTCAATTCAAATAGGGAGTTAATGAAAAGAAAATCAGGTTACTTTAACGGTAAGATTGTTTCCTTTATAGCGGGAGTGATCGTTGCTAGCATTTTATTTGGTGCAGCAGTTGTATTAGTATATTATTTTAGAGGTATAAACGAGAATGAAGTAGAATTATCTTTAAATAATTCAGAGGTTCCGAAACCAATAATTAAAGAGATCAAAGTCAGAGATCCATTACCATCTAGGCATGTTGATTATAAAAGTATAGACACCGCGCGTTTGTGGAGTGGTGTTGAATCAAATACCAAAATAGAAATTCAAGAGGGTAAGCAGGCCTCATACGAGAGAAAACAGAAAAGCAGTTACTCTTTTGATTTTACCATAAGGCTTAATAAACCTAAGCCTGTAGAAAATTTGGAGGGTTTAAATTTAATGAATCCCTCAATAGGAAAAATTCTTCCTGGATTAGGCGAGTTGTTTACCGATTCTAAGGTTTCGGGGTTTTATTATAAATTATATGAAATAAAGTCCAAGAGGTTACAGCAATATCTTACCCGATTGAATGCAATTCCAGACAAACATAATTTCTACGATTGTGAAACAATTTTAGAAATGACATATCCTTCGTCTGGTAGAAAAATTCTTTTCATTCAAAGTGAGATGGATGTTGTATCTGATGGTTCAGATGGTGATCGAATGCCAGAGTATGATAAGTATATTGCTGAGTCTACAAACTATCAGCCTTTCACAAGTTATGGATGGAAGAAAAAAACTGATCGTCCGAATCCGTTACTTAAAAGGTGGAGCAAAAAACTAACTGAAAGTGAAAAAAAGCTTATTAATGGTGGATTGAGATCGTCTCAAAAAACAGCTCTTGAACAAACTATATCGAAGTTAAAAAGAGAAATTGCAGATATGAAGGCTAGAAGTTTTCTTATTGCGAGAGCCGATCCATTTATAGTTATTCCCTCGTGGATGAGGTCATATGTTAATCAAAATGATTTTGCACCTTCAGTTGGTGATTATGTTGCTGTAATTTACAATGATAGTATTTATCCAGCAATAATTGGAGATACTGGGCCGACTTGGAAAATTGGAGAAGCTTCATTAAGGTTAGCTAAAGAGTTAAATCCTAAGGCAACCTCTTACAGTAGGCCTGTTAGTGATTTAAAGGTCTCTTATGTAGTTTTTCCTGGAACTGCATCGAAACCTAATGCTCCCGATTTAGATGATTGGAATAAAGTAGTTAATAAATTGCTGAAGGAGATAGGTGGTGTAGGTAATGATTATATACTGCATTCTTGGGAAAACTACTTTAAGTAATAACCATTGTATATCTCTATCATATAAAGTATTTATATTTACTAAATTACAAGAGTTATTACTTTTTTATAAGTGCCAACAAATATGTCTGATGAAGATAATGCAAAAAAACCCAAGTTTGTAATACCTGAATCAAGTGAGGGAAAGCCGATTAATAAACTGCTTGTGCCCAAGGGTGACAAGAGTTCTGATGAAGAATCTTCCAAGCCGAAACTTGCTACAAGCGATTCATCAACTTCTTCAGATGAAGATGAAAAGGTAAAAAAAATCCTCATCTTTAACCAAGAATCTATAGGTGATCCTGAGCCGACACCTGAGCCAAACAATTCTCAAGAAATTAATCAAACTGATGAAGTCGTCAAAGTTGTGGCCATGAGTCCACCCTCTGATGATGAATCTTCAGGGGAATTGCCAAATTCAAGTGAAGATAACTGGATGCAGGAAGCTTATAATCAGGTCGAAATAGCTGATAAAGCTAATGAAGAGATTCAAAATGCTCAACAAGAAGACNTAGGGCATCATTCACCTGAAGTAGTGACTAATGAAAANGTNNATTATGTTCAGAATCAGGTAGTTGAGCAAAATCCTGTGGAGATTCCACAGCTACAGGTTCCTCAAGTTCAAAATATAACACCTCNTCCCGCCACTTTTGAATCCAATCAATACAACCAGACATATCCACAGCNTCCATATCCACCCATGCAGCAGCAGATTTATCATCAACAACCTAATTATGTGTATGGGGATTTTCAAAATCCAATGATGAACCCTCAACAACAAATGATTCAAGTTCCAACAAAGACTGGCTTGCCTGTTGGGCTTTGGTTTTTTATGGGATTGATGGCAGGATTAATAATTGCATTAGCTGGACTCAAACTTGCACCTCAAAGTTTTGCAGAGGCAATACGTCCAGACTTAGTTGAAAAAGGAAAAGCGCTGGTCATAAAAACTATTAATGGCGAGCCTCAAGAAAATATTAAAGAAACTGGCGAATAATTTTTTTTAATTATCCGATTTCAANTTATCAACTGCATCTAGAACCTTAGATGTGTGGCTTTTAGGTGAGGCTTTTCGGTCAATCCAAACTAATTTACCTTTATCAATGATAAAGCTTTCACGAGCACAAATTTTAGGNGTAAATTTTTTCACTCCATAAGCTTTTACTAAAACGCCATCAGTATCAGAAAGTAAAGGGAAGGGTAATTGGTTTTTATCTTTGAATTTTTTTTGGTCTTCAACCTTGTCCATGCTGATTCCAATTACCTGAACGTTTTTTTCTTTTAATGCCTTAATGCTATCCCGCAAACTGCAGGCTTGAACCGTTCATCCACCGGTGTTNGCTTTTGGATAAAAGAACAGCAATGTTGTTCCCTGTTTGAAAGTTTTTTCTAAATTNAGTGGNTTCCCATTATCATCGGATAATGTAGCNGTGGGTGCNGNNTCACCTANTTTAGGGTTTTCTGCGGCTTTAACATATTGAATAAAGAGTGTAAATGGCGCAGCCAAAAANCTAGTCTTAATTATTTGCAGTAAATTCTTCATCCTTGCGATATTTAGTATAATTTGGACTGAATCAAACCATCTATAAAGAACTTTGTTTGTATAATTTAATTACATCCTTAAAGTTTGTTATTAACAGATGAAATTAGTTACTTTTTTATTATTCGCATCAGGTTGTTGGTCTTTTAGTCAAATCAACGTTTCTCCTGTTGAGGGAATTAACAAAAACGATTCTCAAATACATGCTCTTGTAGGTGGATTAGTTGTAACTCATGAAAAAGAATTTGAGGGCAACATAGTTATAAGAAATGGTCTAATTGATATAATTGGCGCGGGAATAGAAATTCCTAAAGATGCAAGGATTTGGGATGTAAAGGGGAAAAGGATTTATCCAGGACTCATTGAAAGTTGGAAAGAGTTTAAAATGTCAGAAGATTTTGAGGTGTCTCATTGGAATAAAAATGTGATGCCTGATCGGAAAGTATCTTCGTTTCTAGATTTTCAGAATATCGGGAATGATGAATTTCGCGGCATGGGATTTTGTGTTATTCATGCTGTCCCTGATAATGGTATTTTTAG
Organism: Verrucomicrobiales bacterium; assembly: GCA_002684575.1. GTDB lineage: Bacteria > Verrucomicrobiota > Verrucomicrobiia > Verrucomicrobiales > DEV007 > EC70. Next base: position 9,245 of record NYVP01000062.1, on the reverse strand, counting down.
AGGTGAAAGTGCATTGCTTCTTTTACGTGATGGCGATGAAAGGGAACAGGTCCTAAGTTCTAGTACAGGTCAGATTATGGATTTTGATCACGGGTCGGGGGGCTATCCGTCTTCTTTGATGGGTTCACTGGCGTTAGTGAGGCAGGTAATTTCTGACGCTGAATGGTATAAAAGTATCGTAAATAAATATGAGAAAAAGCCTTCTGGATTCAAAAGAGCAACATATAACAGAGCTCTTAAGGAAGTCGATTTAGGTGGACGATTTTTCTCAATTGCTAGAGATGAACTTGATTATGATAGGATATTATCTCTAAAAAATGAGTTTGATTTAAATGTTAGTATTTATGGTAACGGGAAAGAGTATAGAAGAATTGATGTTTTAAACAATTTGGATTCGTCTCTCATAATACCAATAAATTTCCCAAAAGTACCGTCCGTAAAAGACCCTGTCGGAGCAATGGATTATTCGCTTGAGGAACTCCAACACTGGGAATTTGCTCCTTCAAATCCAGCCTATTTAGATAAGAAAGGTATATCTTTCTCTATATCTTCTTCCNAGATAGATGATCCTAGTAATGATTTTTGGAAGCAAATTAGAACTGCTGTCAATAGAGGTTTAGATGCCAACATTGCATTAAAATCTTTAACTTTAAATCCAGCCAAACTCTTAGGTGTTGAGGAAAAATTGGGAAGTCTTTCTCAAGGTAAAATTGCTAATTTGTTCGTTGCTGATGGTGACGTTTTTAAACAAAACGACTCTAAAATTGAAACCACATGGGTTGAAGGAATACCTTACTTAAACGACGACCCCTCATTACCAGACGTCTCTGGTGAATGGGAGATAGTAGTTCCAGATAGTGATAAGTCTCTAACTTGGAAGATACCCAAAGGAAAGAGTATTAAAATTGATGCAGGGGATGGTATTAAGTTTCCAGCACAATGGAAAAATGATAGGCTTTTACTTTTTCCTCCATCAAAAGTATTTGGGGAGGCTAGCGGTTCCGCAAGAATGTCTGCATCCTACGATGAAAAAAAATCCACTATGAATGGTGTGGCTATTAAAGCTTCAGGCGAAACATTTTGGTGGAATGCAAAGAAGGTAGGTGAACTGAAGGAAGCCAAAGAGGAAGAGAAGAGTAATGATTCAATAATAGATTCTCCGAATCTTGAATTTACTCATTATCCAGCTGGCGCATATGGAGTTGAGCGAAAGAAAAGAAAACCACAGAAAGTTCTTTTTAAAAATGGAACAATTTGGACTAGTGGTCCATCAGGAATACTCAAAAATGCTTCAGTGCTGATTGAGGATGGAAAAATTAAGAAAATAAAGAATGCAATTGAAGTCGGGAAAGAAGTTGAAATAATAGATTTAAAAGGTAAGCATTTGACGCCAGGACTAATAGATTGCCATTCTCATAGTGCAATTAGTCGAGGGGTTAATGAGGGTACTCATTCAGTAACTGTCGAGGTCAGGATTGGTGATTCAGTTGATCCTACTGATATTTCATTGTATAGGCAACTGGGTGGGGGGTTAACTACTGCAAACCTTTTGCATGGATCAGCCAATCCCATGGGAGGTCAAAACCAAGTAATAAAGTTAAGATGGGGTTCTGGACCAGACGGCCTGAAGTTTAAAGGTGCTAAGCCTGGGGTAAAGTTCGCGCTTGGCGAGAACGTTAAGCAATCAAATTGGGGAGACAAAAACACCACGAGATATCCTCAGACGAGAATGGGTGTGGAACAAATAATGAAAGATTCATTCATAGCTGCAAAAGAATATGGTGATGAAAAAATAAAGTCTGAAAAAGAAAATATTCCTCATAGGAAAAATTATAGAATGGAGGCTTTGTTGGAAATATTAAGAGGGAATAGAATAGTTCATATTCATTCATATCGTCAGGATGAGATTTTGATGTTTGTTAGGCTTGCCCAAGAGTTTGGCTTTACTGTAGGGACATTTCAGCATGTTCTTGAAGGTTATAAAGTGGCAGATGCGATAGCAGATATTGGCGCAGGAGGCTCAACTTTTAGTGATTGGTGGGCCTACAAGTTTGAAGTCTATGACGCGATTCCTTTTAATGGTTCGCTTATGCAAAAAATGGGGGTGATCACCTCATTTAACTCTGATAGCAGTGAGTTAGCCTGTAGAATGAATATTGAGGCTGCCAAAGCGGTTAAATATGGAGGCTTGTCCGAGGAGGAAGCTTTAAAGTTCGTTACTATTAATCCCGCTAAGCAACTTAGAATAGAGGATAGAGTAGGTTCTATTGAACCAGGCAAAGATGCAGATTTAGTTATATGGAATGGGAGTCCGCTGTCCACGTATTCCAAGGCTGAACAGACATGGATTGATGGGGTCAAATATTTTGATATAAAATTAGACGAGGCTCTTAGAGAAAAAGTCAAAAAGGAGAGAAATAGACTAATTAATATCGTGCTCAACAATCAATTAGATAAGCCGTCTGGGAATAAGCCTGATAAAGATGCGAGTGATGAAATTTCTACTCGAAGAAGGTTCCCATTATGGGTTCCCGTTAGTTTAAATAATTGTACCACAATATCTAGAGGTCTTTACCATAATGGACAGAGTTTACATACCTGTACAACGAACGGTTGCTGCAAATAATTTTAAAATAGAAAACCATGTACAAATTTCTAATATTCTTCTGTTTGATATTTCCTTTAAACGGAAATGATAATTTGCCCACTCCAACACCGAAGGAAGATGTAATTATATCTGGAGCAACTATACATCCTATAACATCTGAATCATTTTTAGGTGATCTTTACATTACCAAGGGCAAGATCTCTCGATTGGTTAAAAAATCCGATTCTAGTAAATCTAAAATTGTTAAACCTGTTAAAATTATCAACTGTGAGGGGCTTCATGTTTACCCTGGAATGATAGCATCTAATTCTGTTTTAGGATTAACAGAGATTCGAGCTGTGCGTGCCACTAGGGATATGATAGAGACTGGCGTTATTAATCCTAACGTGAGGGCGGAGGTTGCCGTAAACCCGGATAGTGAATTATTTCCGGTCACTCGCAGTAATGGAGTATTGCATGCTCTAAGTGTTCCACAAAGTAATGGACTGATCGCTGGCAGGTCAGCTTTAATGAGTTTGGACGGCTGGACGTGGGAAGATATGGTTCTAAAAAGTTCTGTAGGAATGCATATTAGATGGCCCTTAGTTCCTGACGCAGAAAAGGCGACCAATTCCAAACAGAAAGAAGATCTTCAGAAAAGATCTAAGAATGCACTCACTCAACTAAAGAAAATAAAAGACAGCTTTCTCAAAGCGCGTGCCTATCATAAGGCCCGAGAAGATAAAAAAGTTCCCGATAAGACTGATCTGAGGTGGGAGGCTATGAAGCCAGTGCTAGATGGAAGAATGCCTGTTTTTGTACATGTGAACAAAATATCTGGCATTCGAAGCGCTGTTCAATTTTCTGTTCAAGAGAATATAAAAATCGTTATCGTTGGGGGTTCTGATGCATGGAGAGCGGTTCCATTACTCAAAAAAAATGACATACCAGTAATTGTTAGTCCGGTTAATTCACTTCCCTCAAGGAGATGGGAGGATTATGATACGCCAATGCGGAATCCATTAAAATTGCTAAATGGAGGTGTCAGATTTTGTATTGCCGGACCCGGAGGCTCAATGGATGCTCCTCATGAAAGGAATCTTCCATACCAAGCAGCAAGAGCTGCAGCGTTCGGTCTACCCAAGGACGAAGCGCTCAAGGCCGTGACATTGTACCCTGCTCAAATACTAGGAGTATCGGATAGAGTGGGGTCTCTAGAAGTTGGAAAAGATGCAAGCTTGATAGTTACAAATGGTGACCCTTTAGAGGTTACGACAGATGTAAGAATGGCATATATTCAGGGTAGCTCCATCGACCTTTCGAATAAGCAAACCCGACTCTACGAAAAATATAAAGAGAAGTATCGTCAGTTAAATCTTAAAAAAAGTGATTAAGCTAGCATGCTAAATATTTACCCTTTGGCCAGATTGGGCTGATAAATTTGCGGCATCTAAAACTCTCATACAATTCACGCCGTCCTGAAAATTTGGATGTATGGTTTGATTGCCGACAACTGCATTAATGAAATCAGCAACAGCATGTACAAAGGTGTGTTCATAACCAATTATGTGTCCAGGCGGCCACCAGTTTGATGCGTATTGATGACTTGGGTCAGTTACAATTATTTTTCTGAACCCTTGCTCAGATGAATTGTCATTATTAGAAAAGTAATCAAGCTCATTCATTTTTTCGAGATCGAAAACCAAACTTCCTTCTGATCCATTAATTTCAAACTGGTTTCTATTTTTTCTTCCGCTTGCATATCTGGTACATTCAAAAGATCCAACGGCACCATTAGTGAATTCGACACTCATTATAGATGCATCATCAACGTCTACTTTTTGAGTTCTGTTGTCATTAGTTTTGCGTTCATTGACAAAATGAGCTTGTAAACATCCTATCGATGAAATTTCACCAATCAATAAGTGGGCTAGGTCAATGCAGTGAGAACCTAAATCAATGTGAGGCCCTCCACCGGATAATTTTGAATCCAACTGCCACCCCATAGGAGCGTTAGGGTCGGCGAGCCAGTCCTGTTGGTAGGTGCTTCGAAGATGGTAGATTGTGCCGAGTTTTCCCTCAGAGATCATTTTTTTTGCAAGCACGATGGCGGGGCATCTTCTATAATTATGGTTCAGGTAATTCACAGTATTACTGGAATTTACTGCTTCGAGCATTGACTCAGCTTCGGCTAAATTTAAGGCAAAGGGTTTTTCACAAAAGATGTGTTTACCATGTTTAGCCGCATGAATGACCATTTCATGATGAAGGTGCGTAGGAGTTGCAATATCGACAATGTCGATATCGTCTCGTTCAATTACTGATTTCCAATCAGAACTTATTTCACTCCAACCCCAACGATCTGCAAATTTTTTGAGCTCAGTTTCGTTTCTGCCGCAGGCGACTTTAAGAACGGGTTCTGCATTTAAGCTGAAAAAATTTTGAGCCTGTTTCCATCCATTCGAATGTGCTCTGCCCATAAATTTTTGGCCAATGATTGCGATGTTTAGTTTTTTATTCATTCAACTGATTGCCTTTATTGGAGAATAAAGCTTCTTTCGGAATTGGTTGCATTTTGATTCCGGGACTTTTGTATTGTAACTCAAGCCTTTGATCTCCACTGTTCTCAAAGTAAAGTATTTTTATTGGGAAAAAGCCCTTTTTCAGTCTTGTTCTTCCTTCAACTGATACAAATGAGTGTAACCCATCGTTATTGATCAACATTTCATCTCCAATAATAAACTGGCTGCCATCGTCTGAAGATAAACTAAAGGTGTAGAGACCTTCCTCGTTAGTTTTAAGATATCCCTCAAACATTAATCCATAATGATCATTAAGTTCATTGCTCGCAGGATCTGCGGATATTTCCTCTGCCCTCCCCTCATTAGATGAGGTTAATTCGTTGAAGTTTGGTAGTTTGTCCCATTGTCCATTGTAAAACCTATAATTAATTCCGGGAGTAAGCTCTTTCTGTTCGACTGGTTCTATTAAATTGAGTTCTCCCAGAATTATTTCTATGTCTAATGGATTATCATTCCTCAAAATATTTAGATTGATTTTATCATTCTTATTAAGGCCAATAAGTGAAAAATAATAATCAAAGGGATTTGATAAAGGTGTTCCATTAATAGATTTAATCTTGTCATTAATCATTAACCCAGCAATTTGAGCAGGCGACTTATTGGTAATAGATTTAATTTTTGCACCCTCTGAGAGCATGTCGACTTCAATTCCAATCCAAAATCCATACCTAAGTTCTGGAGATAACAAGTTTGGTAAAACATCACGAATTCTATCAATAGAAATCGCAAAGTTAATGTTTTCTGAGCCAAGTTGCTTAGAAGTGATGGTTCCAATTTGTTGTCCAAGAGCATTAATTAATGGGCCTCCAGAGTTTCCTCCGCTGACGGCAGCACTGGTTTGAATCATCCAAGGGAGAAAAGCGGTTCCTGTGGATGTGGAACGATTAAGTCCACTAATGACACCTGTTGAAATTGAGTGATTCAAGCCTCCAGGGTTTCCAATAGTGATAACGGGTTCTCCCAATAACAAATCATGACTTCTACCCAGAGCAATTTTTTTTAATTTATCTTTTGTGTCGACTTTAATGATTGCTAAATCCTCAGAGGTCATGGACGCGATGACTTTAAAAGGTTTTGATTGTTTTCCAAAGAGAGTTGCATTCCCTTGAATCATTCCGCTTACAACATGCTCATTGGTTATGAAGTAAACGTCTTCATGGATTACAGATGCTGCAACCACCTGTAGATTGTAAACTCCCTCTGTGCCTGATGGTCTATAGGTTTGAATGGCAGCAACTGATGGAAGAACGTTATTTATAATTTTAACATTTCTAGTTTTTCTTTCTGTGGGTACCTTTTCGAGGTCTATTTGAGATGATAGATTTGCTAGAAATGTTATTTTTAAAACCAAAGTAATAAAAATAAAATGAGCCTTCCTATGTAACCTTTTCATTTCTCTCTCACTGCGGGAGTTTTAACATTCAATGTTTAAAAAGAGTTACTCTTTTTCTTGAAGTTTAATTATAGCATTGAGTTCTGCTTCTTTGTCGTATTCAGGATTTTCTTTAGAGGGAATGCTGGCATTGGTTGAGATTCTCCAATCATTGAGTTGAGTTCTTAGTGATTTGGTAATGGAGGGTTTTTTAGTTGATAGGTTGTTTTTTTCACCAATGTCCTCACTCAGATCAAACAATTCAATGTCTTTGTTTTCAAAGTATTCGATGAGTTTCCATTTACCACTTCTGATGACACTACATGGTCTAGACCTAAATAGCGGGTCTCTTTGTTGATCTTGTCTTTGTGAATAACTTTGAAGATAAGCGGGGAAATGCCAATATATATTTCTAGGTTTTATTTTTTCGCCTTTCAAAAGTGGAACTATACTTACTCCATCAATTTTGGGATCAATTTTATTTTTACCCGTTATTATTTCTTGAAGAGTTGGATATATGTCGACGCCTGTAATTGGAGTTGAACAACGACTTTCGGCTGCCACGACTTTTGGCCAGTTAACAAAAAATGGAACCCTAATTCCTCCTTCATAATAAGTGCCTTTATAACCTTTTAGAGGGCTCATTGAAGTTGCTGGTCCATAGCCTCCGTTGTCGGAGTAAAATATGACGACAGTTCTTTCTTTGATTTTTAAGTCCTCTAATACAGAAATAATTTTTCCTACTCCGTCATCTACAGCCTTAATCATTGCGGCCATTATGACGTGGTTGTGAAGAGTGCCAGGGGCTTTACTTTCAAATTTTAAAATATCCTTTTTTTTTGCCTGTATGGGGGTATGGACTGAAAAATGACTCAAATAGGCAAGCCATTGGGTTTGAGCGCTTTCCTTTATGAATTCTATAGTTTCATTAGTTAGTGTATCTGTAAGGTATTCGTTCTCATTAACTGATTCTAATCCTGAAATTTTTCCATGAGGAGGAAAATAACCTCGTGGAGGGCTCCCAGATTTCGAACCTCCTACGTTCACATCAAAACCATGGTCTCTTGGATCTTTACCTAGATGCCATTTTCCAAAAGAGGCAGTTTTATATCCAAAACTTTTGGCTAATTTTGACCAGGTTTTAACATTTGGATCCAATGAACTTTTTCCAGGAATATGCTCAAGCTTTCTGAACTTCGGATTTCCACGCGGTTTTGTTCCAACGTTATAAATCTCATGCCTAGGAGAATAGGTTCCAGTGAGCATTGAGGCTCGAGACGGGGCACAATTTGATGACGCAGCATAAGCGTTGTCAAAAATCATGCCGTTCTCAGCAAGTGAATCTATATTTGGCGTTTCATAGAAATCTGAACCCGCGTAACTCGTGTCTCGCCAACCAAAATCATCTAGATAAATAAAGAGGATATTTGGTTTCGAGGCATTAGAAATGCTAATTAGTAAACATAATACAAGAATAGGCCAGTGCATTGATTGAATTTACAGTTCTTTGATTTTTATATTTCTCCACTGAACGGTAAATGGCCCACTGTTCTTGCCGATGCCGTGAACTTGTAAACCAATAATACCTTTGGGGTGAGTTTTATAAATTTCCTCATCTGTGAGGTCTTCAATCATTTCACCGTTAATCCATGTTTGGATTCTGCTTCCTTTGGCTAGAACTCTGTATTGGTTCCATTCTCCATCTTTAAAATGTTTATGAGGTTTTAAACTTTCCTTTGGGGTAAGCCAGCCTCTACCCGTTGCCTCACCGTAAACGTATCCGGCCTCAGCTCCGTTATTTCCACTAGCCTCTATTTCAATCTGAGGTCCATTCACTCTTCCACCATACTTTCCTCCTGGATTTTTTAGCTTTGATCGGATTTGAACACCTGAGTTTAGTCTGTTGTGGCATTTAACTTCAAATCTTAGATCAAAGTTGCCATATTCTTTTTTTGTACAAAGAAAAGTGTTGCCACTGCCGTCCGCTGTTGTTCCAAGAATGTAACCATCTTTGATTTGGTATGTTGCAAAGCCGCTTTTAACTGACCAATTATCGAGATTTTTACTCTTCTGATCAAAAAGGGTAACAAAACTACCTTTTTCTCCGTTTTTTTTGTCATTTTTTAGATTTGTTGCAATCCATTTAGCGAGTGTTGAACTACCTTGTCCATACCCGCCCGGTAAAGGTCGAAGGTCTCTAGTTTGCAAGGCTGGAGGTTCACCCCAGTGAGCTGGAAATTTTTTACCGTTAGGGGCTTTAGCCGCCCATGAATTGGTAATAAAAAGAATAAATCCGAGAATTAGTGAAATTTTTTTTGTCATGAGTAGTTTTTTAACGATTATATATATTGTATTTTAGACTAAAAAACTAAAGAAGGTCGATTTATAAAAGATCTTGAAGAAAAATAATTAATATGTCTGAAAAGCCATCGGATGAGGAAAATGCGGAAGAAGGCTATTTTAGCTTTGAAGGCGGCCTTAAACCTGATGGAGATGAGTCTCAGCTTGAAATTGGCCTTAATGAAAATTTAGAGGAGGTCAGAATATATCGTGGAGAGAATAAATCCTTTGATCAATTAATAGAGGAGGAAGTAGAGGAAGCAGAGGAAGCAGAGGAAGTAGAGGAAGTAGAGGAAGTAGAGGAAGTAGAGGAAGTAGAGGAAGTAGAGGAAGTAGAGGATGTGAACGAGGAGCAGATAAATAA
>NYVP01000061.1 GCA_002684575.1 Verrucomicrobiales bacterium | reverse complement strand
TGTAAAGAAGGCTGCAACTAAAAAATTAGTTAGGAGAGCTGCAGCTCCGAAAAAAGAAGAAGAAGAGGATATTCCGCCTATTCCAGTAAGACCAAAATTAAGAAAATCATCCAAACTTAGTAATTTTGAGAAAAAACAGCAGCAGAAACTTAGAGATCTTAGAGATTCTTTAGTTGATGCTATGGCGGGCGTTGCTAGAGATAACTTAAGATCTGACGCTGATGGTGGAGATTCTTCAGCTTTTGGCATGCATCAAGCTGATGCAGGTAGTGACGCCTATGACAGAGATTTTGCATTAAATCTTCTCTCCCAAGAGCAAGATGCACTTCATGAAATTGAAGAAGCTCTGAAGAGAATTGATTATGGGACTTATGGAGTATGTGAGATGTCAAAAAAGAAGATTATTCATGCTCGACTTGAAGCAATTCCTTTTGCTCGATATACCGTTGAATGTCAGGCTCAAATCGAAAAGGAAAGTGGTTTAAGAGGGGGGAGAAGGCTCCCTGACCGGAGTAATATGATGGGTTTTATGGATGAAGGATCAGGACTTGATAATAGTTAACTTTGAGTTTAAGGTCACCTCCCCCATAAAAATTTACTAAGAAATGGCTCGAGATACAATTATTTTAGAATGCACAGAGGCACGTGAACAAGGTGTTCCTCCCTCTAGGTATGTTACAACAAGAAATAAAAAAAGCTTAAGAACTCCGGGCCGTTTGGAGAAAGTGAAATATAATCCTTTCTTGAAAAAAAGAACACTTCATCGCGAATTGAGGTAATTTATTGATATGGAACCTAAAAACGAACAGCGCGCATATAATCTCAGGAGAGCTAATCGTAAAATGCCTCGTCGGCGTTTGGATATACCTGTGGAACAAATCGATTACAAAAATCCGGAGGTTCTCACTCTTTTTACTACCGACACTGGTAAAATATTACCACGTCGTGTGACAGGTGTATCAGCTAAGATCCATAGAAAAATAACTAGAGAGATCAAACGATCTCGAGCTGTTAATTTACTTAAATAAATAAAAGTATTATTTATTTAGGATCAGAAAAATCTGTGACTCACAGGTTTTTTTTATCAATCATAATACAAATCCATATTGATTAATATTTAACCTCAATACAAAAATATGGAGGAGCTAAATGATACGCAATCAGAATCTGATGATAGAGGTATTGATATTAATTGGGTTGGTGTAAATTCATTTAAGTTTCCGATAGTATTCCAAGATAAATCCGAGGAACAATCAACGATTGCAGATTTTCAATTATCTGTTGACCTTGCTAATAATCACAGAGGGACTCACATGAGCAGATTTATTGAGGTTCTAAACGACCAATGTGAAATAATTTCTGTCAAAAACCTGTTAAATTTAAATAATTGCTTGGTGGATAAGTTGGAATCCACTAATTCAAAAATATCGATAGACTTTCCTTACTTTATTAACAAAAACGCTCCCGAAACGAATTCCAAAGGGATTGTTGATTATGGAGTAAATTTGGTAAGCACTTTAGAAAATGGATCGTACGAATTAATGTCCACGGTTAGCGTTCCCGTTACCACACTATGCCCATGCTCCAAAGCAATAAGTGATCGTGGAGCGCATAATCAAAGAGGATGTGTGAAATTTTCAGTAGTAGCGTCGAGTGCAATCTGGCTAGAGGATATGATTGCTTTAGTAGAATCTAGCGCCAGTTCGGAACTATATAGTGTGTTGAAAAGACCTGATGAAAAATTGGTTACTGAAAGAGCTTATGATAACCCAGTGTTTGTTGAAGATTTAGTTCGCAATGTAGCTATTAAAGCTAATCAATTAGATTCAATAATTTGGTATAAAATTGAAGCTGAAAACTTCGAATCAATTCATAATCACAATGCTTACGCGGTAGTAATAAAGAACCTTAAAAATTAATAGACTATATTTATATTTTAAGGTCTGCGAGCCAATTGACTTTCCACTTGTAATACAATCGTTGAAGGCTAATTTTAATAAGAATGCTTCATTCAATTCGAATATCTAATATACCGATGATTACCGCCTAGGCGCTGGTATATTAGTAAACGTATCATTTATTTTGCGCCAATGGGAAAGTAACCCAATTAATGTTGAAAAATATGTCCTCTGAAGATTCCATTTTAATATACGACACAACTTTGAGAGATGGTACTCAAGGGTTGGGTCTTTCATTTAGTTCGCTTGATAAGATAAGAGTTGCTGAAAAGCTTGATGAATTTGGTGTAGATTATATTGAAGGCGGATGGCCAGGATCAAATCCAAAAGATGTAAAGTTTTTTACTGAAGCCAAAAAGAAGTCATGGAAAAAAGCCAAGATAGCCGCTTTTGGTAGTACCAGAAGAGCTGACAAAAAAGTCGAATTAGATCCTCAAATAAAAACTCTTCTAGAGGCAGAAACTCCAGTAATTACTTTCTTTGGTAAAACATGGAAACTCCACGTCACTGAAGTTCTTAGAACAACAATCGAAGAAAATCAGTCAATGATAAGGGATACAGCAAGTTATCTCAAAAGTGAGGGAAGAGAGGTAATATATGATGCTGAACATTTTTTTGATGGATTCAAAGATGATGAGGAGCATGCAATTAATACTCTTGTCGCTGCCGAAGAGGGTGGCGCGGATGTTATTGTTCTTTGTGATACAAATGGGGGCACTATGCCTCATGAAGTTTATGAAATGACCAAGCACGTCACAAGTGCTGTGAAAATTCCTGTAGGAATACATACCCATGATGATACTGGCGTCGGTGTGGCGAATGCTCTTTCAGCTGTTAATGCTGGTGCGATTCAAGTGCAGGGAACAATTAACGGATATGGGGAGCGCACAGGTAATTGTAATTTAACTTCACTTATTCCAAATTTATCTCTGAAGATGGCTAGGAAGCTTTCTCCAGATATATCTAAACTTACTCAAATATCTCATTTTGTAGATGACTTGGGCAATAATGCGCACAATGATCGTGCACCCTATGTAGGTAGAACAGCATTTTCTCATAAAGGTGGTATGCACGTAAATGCAGTTCAAAAACTATCAAGTACCTATGAGCATATTTCGCCAGAAACTGTGGGCAATTCTCAAGTGATATTGATATCGGAACTTTCAGGTCAAAGTAATATTCTGATGAAGGCTGAAGAATTGGGTCACAAACTTGAAAAGGGTAGTGATACAGCTTTGGGCCTTTTGGCTCAGCTTAAGGATTTAGAAAAAGATGGATATGAATTTGAGGCGGCAGAGGGGTCTTTTGAATTGCTCGTNAGAAGAGCTATTGATGATTATCAGCCANTATTCAANCTTAATGAATATCATTGNACAACTCGCAGNCATCCAGAAACTCTATTTGAGACATGTGAAGCCACAGTTAAGTTAGAAGTGGACNGCAAGCCAGCATATACTGTGGCTCAAGGTGATGGNCCAGTGAATGCGCTAGATGGNGCGTTNAGAAANGCTTTGGAACCATTTTATCCTTCGATTAATGATATTGAACTAAAAGATTACAAAGTNCGAATCATNGATAGTCATACTGGAACAGCTGCTAAAACTAGAGTCTTGATTGTATCATCTGCTGGCCAGTCAAGTTGGGGAACCGTTGGTGTTTCTGAAAATATAATTGTAGCAAGTTGGCGAGCGCTAGTTGATAGCATAGAATATTACCTTCTTAAAAAATCTACCTAAGAGTTTTATATTATTAAGGTCTTCTTCTAGGTGAAAACCGGCCCCTATTTGACTTGTTGGGGCCACCCTTATTACTGGTGTATCTAGCTCGAATTCGTGCAAGTAAGCTTAATTTTTCTTTTTTTGGTTTCGTTTGAATTGCTGTATTCTTTTCAGATTTACTTTTAATTACTCGCTTAAGTTTAGGTTCAATAGTTGATAGTATTGTTTTTTTAACTCGAGGTTCACTATTGCTTGGTTGGGATATTATATTTTGTTTTACCGATGGATTTTTTGTTGGGGTATTTTTTGTTACGTTTTGTAATTTATTTTTCGGATANGTTCCAGGATATGGAGCAAATGTATTAATTGGAACTTTATAAAATCGATTGTTTTGCTTGCAGTTCCTGTATGATCTAATGAATGATGTAGGACTGTAATAATTTGAATATGTTTTAGCAAAACTGGATCTATGCATTCCGATAGCTAGGTTTTTACGAGTTTCAAAATGTAAGTGTGCTAGATACATGCCCCTGTTGTTTCCAATNGCTCCAATTCGTTGACCTCTTTTTACAATTTGATTTAGGACTACGTTTCGAGAGTCTAGGTGGGCATACAAAGAGTCCATGAATTTCACGTTAGAATTTTTATCCATGAATACATGTCTGATTATTATGACGTTTCCCCATCCGCGNCGTACGTCTCTTGATTGTACAACAATGCCGTCACCAATTGAATAAACAGGGTCACCCAAATCAGTGTTTCCCCCTCNTTTACCATTCCAATCTTCGCCTACATGGCCATTTGGCCAGAAACCTCTAGCTTTATAATATCCAGTTCCAGTTGGAGCTCCAACCGGGAAATCAAAGCCTGAAGCGAGAGGCAATTCAGCGTAATCGGCGACAGAAACTGATATGTTAATTTGATTAATTACTAAAAAAACAAAATTTAATGATAATAATTTATTTAGCACAACAATCAGCCCTTTTTCTAATTATATAGAACTCTTACCTAGAAGTGAAATAGATCAATCCAGTAATTCCAACGAGTAAACAATAGAACCCAAAATATTTAAACTTACCTTTTTCGACTAGTCTTAAAACGNAAAAAATTGCTACTAATCCTGTTANAAATGCAGAAATCATTCCTGCTGAGTAGATTGATAGAAGTTTACCATCNAGAGATGAAATCTCATTCATTTTTAAAACCATTGCTCCGCATATGGCCGGAATACCAAGAAGAAAAGAAAACTCGGCACATTTTTTAGGAGATATACCAAGGATAATACCCATTGTTATTGTGCTTCCAGAGCGACTGATGCCAGGAAAGAGGGCGATGGCCTGAGCAATGCCTATTAGAAACGACCTTCTAAAAGTGATTGGTTGTTTATTATTTCTTTTAAGCAGTGAAGGAATGAAAAGAATTGTACCAGTGAAGCAAAGTAAACCACAAACTAGAACTGGATTTTCACTAATGGCTTCAACTCTATCTTTAAATAAAAAGCCTAGAATTACTATAGGGATGGTACCAATTATCAGATGAGCTGTAAGTTTCTTTGCCTCTTTTGATTCAGGTTTAAANAAGCCAAATAGAATGGTGATTAATTTATCCCTAAAGTATACCAATACTGCAAGCAAAGTCGCGAAGTGCAAAAGCAAGTCAAATTCAATGCTTGAAGACTCTTTACTAAACCCAAGCGCCTCTTCCATGATAGATAGATGGCCAGATGATGATATGGGAAGGAATTCTGTTAATCCCTGTACTATTCCCAGAATTATTGATTCTATCAAATTCATCCGTACCTTGTCATGTCGTGTATTNCTATTATTGTTAGATAGCTCAATCTTATTTAAGTGTCATTTAATAAAGTTAGAAATTACTGGGCAAAGTATGTAAAAAAAACATACAAGGCGGTTAGGAAATATCGTAGAGAAAAGAAAGCAGGTCTCAGAAAATGGTTGGCTAATGGAATAGGTAATAAGCTTTTATGGAAATTCACCGATAGAAGTAGAGTTTCTTTAGGGTTTAGCCTAGGTTTTGCTGTAGCAATGTTACCACCATTGCCAATTCAAACCTTTTTAGCAATTATACTATCAATTAAATTTAGAGCTAACATTCCGGCTTCAGCTTTAGCGGTATGGATCTCTAATCCGGCAACAGCGCTACCTTTATTCATTTTTCAATGTCAGATAGGCAAATGGTTGCTTTTTAAACTTGGAGTTGAATACCAAAGTAATTTTGAATTCGATCTTCACTCTGTTAGCTGTGCAACACTAGGTATTTTAGTAACTGCAATTATCGGTGCTTTTTTGAGTTATATTTTGATTTTTAACTCGTGGGGAATTATTAAATTTTTTGGTAAAACGAAAATTTCAGAAAAAAACAAATAGAATATTGATAATTATAGTGGCGGTGAGAGTGGGATTCGAACCCACGGAACCCTTTCAGGTTCACTTCTTTAGCAAAGAAGCGCTTTCGACCACTCAGCCATCTCACCATTTGGGACTTTTTGAGGNATAGAATNNAAAGACTAAAACAAAGCTTCTTCAATGCGTCAATATATTGCTATATTAATTTGTGATATAATTATTACTNAATTGGGTTCGATATNTTCCTGNTATTGAATATAAATAAAGTAAGAGTCTTCTAATTCAGTATATGAGTTATGATCGAAGAAAAAGAAGCACTGGAAACAATCATATCAACTACTCCAGCCCCGGTTAGTTGTGAAATTTCAACAGAAAAAGCATATAATTTACATCTTCTTAATAATGTAAAAGCATNAGATACTTCACCTAAAAGAGACCAATCTTCAATGGATGGTTTCGGTATTAAGGTTTGTGGTAATAATTTGTTAAAATATGACATTATAGGGGAAATATTTGCGGGTGAACTTTTTAGCAGAGAAATCGGNGAAGGAGAAGCCGTTAGGCTCTTTACCGGGGCAAATACACCAATTGGAGTTAATGCTGTTATAATGCAGGAGGAGTGCGAAATTTCAGAAGGTAAACTCATATTAAGAGAGATTCCTGATGAGGGGCAATTTATACGCAAAAGGGGAGAAATATTTTGTGAAGGTCAAACGATTGCAAAGAAAGGAAAAAAAGTAAGTGCATCCACCATGGCAGCTCTCATATCTGCGGGTATTTTAAAAGTGAGCGTTCCTGAAAAATTAAGAGTGAGTGTTATTTCAACTGGNAATGAAATTCAACCAATTGATAAGAGTTCGCTCGAAGATTTCCAAATATACAATTCAAATGCATACATGATCAAATCCGCATTAAACGGATTGGGAATTGACGAAGTCTCAATCTCTCATGTTGCCGATGAGGAGGAGTTAATTGTGACTGCTCTTAAAAGGTCGCTTGAAAAAAATGATATTTTAATAACTTCGGGTGGAATTAGTGTAGGTAAGAAGGATTTAATCAAGAGATCCTTATTAAAATGCGGTGTAGAAGAGAAATTTTGGAGAGTGAGAATTAAGCCGTCAAAACCAATTTTTTATGGCACCTATGGTAATCATTGCCAAGTGTATGGTCTGCCGGGTAATCCAGTGTCATCATATGTTGGTTTCCTTCTTTTCGTATTGCCGGCCGTCAATCTTAGAAATGGACTCGCTCAAGACAAAAGTGGTTTGTCGTCTGTGAAAATGAAACTTTCTGCAGAATTAGTGAATAATGAGAATCGTGTAAATTATATGATGGGGGAAGTTAATGAAAGGCAAGAATTACAAATCCACGGAAAGCAGACATCTAACAATATTTTGGGATTAAGTAATTCAAATGTTTTGGTAAGAGTTGAGCCTCTTACAAAACTTGAGGGTGGTGAAATTATCGATGCTTTGATAATGCCTTAACTCATTCAGTTTGAGAAACCTTCATTTTTCTCATTAAGATTAATATCCATAAAACAATAAAATTTTAAAATTTTCCCCATTTATTGTTCTCAAATATGATAATTTTAAAAAAAATGAAAAACAAATTTGATATTATTCATTGTTAGGTTATAGGTTAATTAAGCAAAAGCTAATTATTTAGGTTTTGAAAAACTTTTTAAAATATATAGTAGACATAAATATTTTAAATAGTATAATATTTATAATTACTATAATAAAAAAATAAAAGATATGGACCTCGCAACAGATAATACTCAAACAGTTAGAAAAGATGCCGGAAGATTGGCTGATTTTATAATGTTCACTCAGAGATCATTTTTATTGAACCTCTCTAAGGAACTAAATAAAGGTAATGTTTCTTATGCACAGTTTTTCCTTCTTGGTTACCTTGCTAAAGAAGATTATTTAACAATGACTCATATTTCTCAAAAAATGGGACATTCAACTGCAGCTGCTACCGGTTTGGTGGATCGTTTAGAGAAGCTAGGATATGTACAACGACTTCATGCTTCAGATGATAGAAGAAAAGTTATGGTTCAAATAACTAGAAAAGGGATCGATCTCGTTGATAAGATGAGAGAAGATATTATTGAAAATCTGGTCGAAGTTATGGCTGAAATGGATAATGGAATTACTTCAGCTGTAATGGAAGCTTCTCATAAAATTTCAGAATAAATTACAAATAGTTTTGTTTTAAGCCTCAGTCTTTCTAGACTGAGGCTTTTTTATGCCCACCTCTTTCATAACATTTAGATCTTTAAGTCATATCCGTAACGTGAAACACTGTTTTACCACCAGAAATGGTAATATAGATATTAATTGTGAAAGGGGAGAAGCAGTTTCAAGATTAAGACCATTCTATGAGCAAGCCATAGATGCACTTGGTTTTAGTCCTCGCAATTTTGTTTCTCTAGAACAAGTTCATGGTGATAAAGTTATTGTCATTGAAAGTCCAAATACATCCACTCAACCGTTCACTGAAGCAGATGGTTTAGTGACATTTAAGTCTAATATACTGCTTGGTATATTTGTTGCAGATTGTTGTGCCGTATTTATCACAGATATATATGGTAAGGGCGTTTCTGTGGTGCATTCTGGCAAAAAAGGAAGTGAGTTGAGTATCATCAAAAATGCTATAATGAAGTTTAATGATCATGGAATTCCCTCAAGTGATCTCCTGGTGCAACTAAGCCCTTGTATTAGGCCACCTAACTATGAGGTTGATTTTGTGAATACGATTTTTGAAGATTGTATCTCTTGTGGAGTAGCTAAAGCGTCAATATACATTGATTCTCGTTGCACCTCACAACACTTAGATCTTTTTTATTCCTATAGAATGGAGCAGGGAAAGACGGGGAGGATGTTGGCTATGATTGGTAAACGGTAAAAAATATTAAACTATGTCCTCTGTATCATAAACAATAACTCTTTCCCACATATCTTTGCATTTACTAACAAAGTCCTTGTGTGTAGAGTCATCTTGATAAGCATTATGAGCATCGATGTTGGAAAAAGATAAAGATAAATGATAAGTGAAACTTTTATCAGTTACCTCTCTTTCAGGTGTTAATGCTGTTTTTCCCAATGTACGTCTATCTACTGAATCAATTAAAGTTAGTTTGATTGCCTCAGATTCGAAGAGTTTTATGTTTTGATTGTCTTTAAGCCAGAAGAAAACATTATGAGTCATTTTATAATAAATATTTAAAGTTTTATAAAGCATATGAAACAAAATGAAATTGCTCCAGCGAAAATAAATCTCTGGTTAAGAGTATTAAGGAAAAGAGAAGATGGTTTTCATGATATAGAATCCTTGATGGTCGCTGTTTCAAGAGTTCATGACTTGTTGAGTTTTGATGTTGAAGAAGGAGAAGGTAAGATTGATATCTTTTGTGATAATTCAAATTTATCATTAGGAATTGATAATCTTATTTATAAAGCAATTAAAGTCTTTGAAGATGGCTTGAGCATAAAAATTAAGGGTAGTGTTGAATTAGAAAAAAACATACCTTTGGGAGCTGGTCTTGGGGGGGGAAGTAGCGATGCTGCAGCAACGCTTAATGCAATGAACAAATTGTTTGGTCTGCCTTTGTCTAATATTGAATTAAGTGATATGGCTGCATCTCTGGGAAGTGATGTCCCGTTTTTCATAGAGGGAAAGCCATGTTTGTCCACTGGAAGGGGGGAGATTTTATCCCCATACTTAGGGCNATTAACCAATAAGCCCATTGCTTTAGTAAAGCCAGATTTCGGAGTTTCCAGTGGATGGGCTTATTCGAATTGGGAAAAAAGCACAAAATTAATAGGCGTGGAGTATGGTCAACAGAGAGCTGAATGGGGGGAGGTGGTAAATGATCTNGAGCTCCCAGTATTTGAAAAATTTTTATTTTTGCCTACGCTAAAAACTTGGTTGTTAGATAGGAATGAAACTGAAGCTGTATTGATGTCTGGCTCTGGTTCAACAATATTTGCAGTTTGTACTGATGAAATTTCAGCTGATGAACTTATAAAAAATGTAAAATCAAATTTTGGGGAGGATACCTGGTGTGAAACTGTTCACCTTGTACCAAATCCATAGGTCCATTATTAGGGACTGAGTCTATTTTTAATCCAATCTTCATTATTTTTCACATATTGAATTCTGTCATGCATGCGATTCTCTCTTCCTTGCCAGAATTCAATTTCTATGGGGCTAATATTAAATCCACCCCAGAATTCTGGGTAGGGCACTTCAACATTAGCAAATTTTGACATCATTTCCTTTTCCCTTTCTTGCATCCATTCTCTATGAGGTATTTTTGAGCTCTGAGTAGATGCCCATGCACCTATTTGATGTCCTATGGGGCGTGTTTTGAAATATTTTTCAGAATCATCTTTAGGTATCTTTTCTGCAAAACCAATAATGGTTACTTGCCTCTCTAGTTCTTTCCATAAAAAATTCNCGCTTACTCTGCTGTTGGAATTTATCTCTTTTCCTTTTCTGCTTTCATAATTAGTATAAAAAACAAATCCCTTATCTGAGATCCCTTTAAGTAGAACATTTCTAAGGGATGGCTGAGAAGATTCATTGACCGTTGCAAGAGTCATAGCGGTTGGTTCAATAATGTCTGCATCAATAGCATTTTGAAGCCATTTTTTAAATTGATCTATTGGGTTTGAATCCAGATCNTCTNTTGAAAGTTTGGCTTTTTTATATGAGACTCTGAGTTCGGAAATGTCATCTACGTTTGATCTATTTGACATGTAATCTATAAAATTTAGTTAATATATAANACTTNAATAACGGAATGTTAGANGTTTTGGATCGGGTAGTACTGTCTGAGGAATCAATAAAAGCCATATTGGGAAAGATGGCAACGAGCATATCCGANGATTATAAAGGATTAAATTTAACAATTGTGCCGATAATGAATGGTAGTTTGTTCATGGCTGCAGATCTAATTAGAATGATTAACGTTCCGTGCCAAATTGAATGTTTAAAATCTAAAAGTTATTTAGGGAAAGAGCAAATGACAAAGGGTAGCCTAGTTGGCGNGGAGTTTTTTTCTCAGCTTAACAATCGAGACGTTCTAATTGTTGATGAAATATATGATACAGGGAATACAATTGATCTTGTGCTAAAGGAGTTGAAAGCAATGCCTAATATCGCCAGCGTTCGGTCAGCCGTTTTGCTAAATAAAAACAAAACAAAACAAATTAGTTACCATCCAGATTATATTGGGATTGAAGTAGATGATGACTTCTTAGTGGGATATGGTCTTGACTATCATGGAATGTATAGGGAGTTGCCAGTNATAGGGACTTTGAAATCAGAGAATTTTTAAGAATTTTATAATGACAGTTAAAATATTATTTTTTTCATTATTNCGTGAAATTGTTGGGAAAGAAGAGGTCGAGCTTCAGGTTANCTTTNAACCGTGCACNGTAGGTTNAATATTGAATCAAGTATATANCCAATGGCCATCACTAAAAGATTGGGATTCTAGTATATTAATCTCCCTGGATTTAGATTACGTGAACCGAGAAGTGGAGGTCGTTGATGGTCAGGTTATTGCCCTCATGCCACCATTGCAGGGTGGGTGATCCTCTTTACATTTAGTCTGACCAGAAGTAGGTTTTATCCTCTCGTTTATGGGTTCAAAAATAAAACTTCTATTAATCTATAAATTTCAAGCAGTAATATGTTAACTGAACTGACAAGAAATTTTTCAATAATTGCCCATATTGATCATGGCAAGACTACATTGTCAGACCGGTTATTGGAGTTTACTCAGACAATTACGGAAAGAGAAAAACAAGATCAGCTTTTAGATTCTATGGACCTCGAAAGGGAAAGAGGTATCACNATAAAATCACACCCTGTAACTATGGATTACAGGGCCAAAGATGGTAATGTTTATAAATTGAATTTACTTGATACTCCTGGTCATGTNGATTTTTCTTATGAAGTTTCAAGAAGCTTNGCTGCATGTGAAGGAGCAATTCTAATTGTCGATGCAGCCCAAGGTGTTGAAGCTCAGACTGTCGCTAACTTGCATTTGGCTGTCGAGCAAGATTTAACAATCATTCCAGTCGTTAATAAGATAGATTTACCAAGTGCTGACCTTGATATGGCTCATCAACAGTTAGAGGATATTTTGGCCATACCAGCTGAAGATGCTATTCACGCTAGTGCAAAAATGGGAACTGGCATCGAAGATATATTGGAAGCTATTGTAACTAGGATTCCTCCTCCTCAAGTTCCATCTGATGATATATTGAGAGCTTCAGTTTTCGATTCGGTTTTTGATTCATTTCGAGGAGTGGTTTCATACTTGCGTGTTATGTCTGGTACGTTGGCTAGAGGAACAGGAATACGTATGATGAGCACAAGTAAAACTTATGAGGTCAAAGAGGTTGGGGTGTTTACTCCTAAGATGGAAAAAAGAGAAAAAATTTTTCCTGGTGATGTTGGTTACCTTATAGCCAATATGAAAACATCATCGGAAGTGAAAATTGGGGATACAGTCACCGATGTTCANAAGTCTGCTTCTGAACCATTACCGGGGTTCAAGGAAATTCGGCCAATGGTCTTTTCTGGAATATATCCGGTCACAACCGATGATTTTGAACAACTCAAATTAGCAATGGGTAAATTGCAAATTAATGATGCAGCGTTTCAGTTTTCTGCAGAGAGCTCAGCTGCTTTAGGTTTTGGGTTTAGATGTGGGTTTCTTGGTTTACTTCACATGGAGATAATTCAGGAGCGCTTACGAAGAGAATTTGATATGGATGTAATATCTACATATCCAAGTGTTATTTACCGAGTAAAGAAAACCAATGGGGAGGAGCTAACAATTGATAATCCTACTTTTCTCCCTAGCGCAGCGGAAATAGATACTATTAGTGAGCCCACCGTTAAAGCCTTTATAATTACTCCTAATGAATTTATTGGTGATCTTATTCAGTTGGTTATGGAGAAGAGAGGNCTTGTTGAGAATACAGAGACTTTAGATTCCNCTAGGGTTATGTTAACTGCTGCAATGCCNCNCAATGAGATNTTGGTAGANTTTAACGACAGAATGAAGAGTATGACTCGGGGTTATGGGTCTATGGATTATGAACATTCAGATTATCAGGCTGCCAAATTAGTTAAAATGGATATTCGTATCAATGAAGAGCCTGTTGATGCNTTCAGTTCAATNGTGCATACNGATAAGGCTCAGGCCTACGGAAGAAAATTGTGTGCTAAGCTCAAAGAAGTTATTCCTCAACAATTGTTNAANGTTCCAATTCAGNCAGCAGTCGGTGGNAANATAATTGCTCGTGAAACAATTAGTGCTATGAGGAAGAATGTGACGGCCAAATGTTATGGGGGTGACATCACTCGAAAGCGAAAATTGTTGGAAAAACANAAAGAGGGNAAAAAGAAAATGAANGCCATNGGGAAAGTTAACATTCCACAGGAAGCATTTATCAAAGTTCTTAAATCATCATCTAATTAATGTTCATTTTTAAGCCAAGATATTTGAAGAAAGCTAAACTCCTCAGAAAAGGAGTAGTTAAATTTCTCTCTTACAAAAAAGACCTTATTTCTGAAAAGTTATTTTCAGAAATAACTGAGGCATTAGAGGGTTTTGATGATGCTGTAGAGTCCAGAGATAAAGAACGGATAAAATTAGCAGCCAAAGAATTAACCAAGTTATGTGAGCAATCAGTACCTCCACCTAGTAATCCATTGATTAGGGAAAATCTGGAGGTCATTCTTGTTGCTATTATTATTGCTGTTGGGATTAGAACCTATTGCTTGCAACCATTTAGAATACCGACTGGCTCGATGCAGCCCACTCTCAATGGAATAATATGCAAGGTTATTGAGCCATCTGAAAATCCAAATTATAATAAACCAGGTCTTGTTAAATTGATGTGGGAGAAATTTTCAGAGGGGCGTACTTATGTTGATATAAAAATACCTGCTGGAGCCGAGATTGATAAATTTGAGGAAGTCACAAGATTTAAATTTTTCACTTCAACATTGATCTCATTCGAAGATCCTCAATATGAAACAATTAAAGTAGGGGTGCCTTTAAAAAATCTTTTTCAGGAAAAAAACAGAGGAGGTTTAGGTTTAAGGTCTGCATTGAATATTTCAAGAGCATTTAATTACTCGAGGGAATCAGCAAAAGAGTTTCCTGTTAAAGGTAGGCATATGAAGATTGATTCCGATTTTAGGTTGCAAGGTTATTGCGATACAGGCGACCAAGTTTTAGTAAACAAAATGATATATCATTTTAGGAATCCTAAACGAGGTGAAATATTTGTTTTTAATACAAAAGGGATAGCGGGAATTAATGGTGGTGTGCAATCGCAACATTATATAAAAAGACTATGTGGTGTTCCTGGTGACTCATTGGAGATTAAAAAAAATGGAGGACCATTATATGTTAATGGTGAAATTGCAACGGAAGATGGAATTGCAAAAGTTTTTGATGAGTATGATGGTTATTCCTTAATCAGAAAAGTGAGAGTCCCTGATTACCAAGGAATTAATAAAACAAAGCTTCCAAAAGATAGTTATTTCGCACTAGGTGATAATAGCGATGATAGTGCGGATAGCAGAATGTGGGGTAATGTTCCTGAGGATAATTTATTAGGCCCCGGCCTAATGGTTTATTGGCCTTTAGAGCACTGGGGCCTTATGAAATGACTTAACAAACTTACATGATTGGTGAGTGAATCTAGTCCTGAGGAAATAACTAAAAAGTCAAAATCGAATTTGGCATTTGCTCTGTATTGCCTTCCCAAAAAAAGGAGGGCAGATATGATTACTTTTTATGCTTTTTGTCGGACAGTTGATGATCTTGCTGATGAAACGGATAAGCCCCGCGAAGAAAGAAAAAGTGAACTTTTTAAATGGAAGAATGGAATAGTTAATGGGTTTTCAAGCCCAGATATTATTCAATCTGGTGTCGAGGAATTGATTGATAGGTATGAGATCGACAGGGATCTGTTCATTGAGCTGATCAAGGGTATGGAAATGGATTTTAATGAAGAGAATTACGACACTTTTGAGGATTTAAAATTATATTGTTATAGAGTAGCTTCAGTTGTTGGGTTGATTAGTCTAAAATTATTTGGTGCTAATTTGGAAAGGGCTTCTGATTATGCAATAAATCTTGGTTATGCTTTACAACTAACCAATATAATTAGGGATATTTCAGAAGATTATTCTGCAGGAAGGATCTACTTGCCTCGTGAAGAGGTTGTAAGGTTCGGATTGTCTTCTAAAAACCTAATTGCATCTGCCAATACTGAGAACTTTTTAGATTTAATGAAATTTCAGGCTGCTCGAGCGGAGTTTTATTACAATGCGGCTAATGAAAGTTTGGATCCCTCGGATTTTAAAGCCCTGAAAGCGGCCAGAGCTATGGCTAAAATATATAGAACCTTACTAACGAAAATGAAGAAGGATAATTTTAAGGTTACTCAAAAAAGATATCGTATTAATTTGGCAAATAAAATATTTCTTATGCTAAGCTCTTAATGCTTTTGTTAGTCTTCTGAATCTTGTTTTTGTTCATTATTCAACCACAGAGAGACCTCCTCCTGAATTGTATCAATTTCATCAAGTTTTAGTATTGGATCGCGAACAATAAATGCTTCACCTGTTTTCTGGTGTTCATAAAATAACATTTTTGATTTCTTTTCATTTTTGACATCTACAGGTGTTAGAATTTTTTTTCTTTCCAGCATTACAGCCAAAATGTATCTAGCATTTTCACTGGAAGGATCATTCTCATCAATTAGTCTGCGAAGCATGACTTCAGCGCTCTCTTTTTCGACTGCCTCTTTCTCAATTGCAGGTTCTTCTTTTTCAAACTTTGATCTCCAGAAAGAGAATAAATTTTTATCATCATTTGATTGGGGTTTTTCCTCCCATGCCTGAACACTGAAATCAGACCGTTCATAAGAATTGGTTTCATTATTAAAAAAAATGGCCGTATAAAATATTTCATCATTATCAAATTCACGATCTGATACACAACAACGATTTGATCTTGGTCGAATGTTCCATGAATTAATTGATGGCATAATTTTGTTAGAAATTTTCTAGTATTAAAAATCGGTATTTCCAGTTAATAACCTTTTGGATATCTTTTTTGGAATACTTTTCAAGATATTAATTTTATTAAATATTGCGACGTGATTTTTATTGTCTTTATATCGAAATAGAATTATGCCTGAAATTATTAGAATAAGATTGGTTGTCCATGCTCCTAGTACAGGAGGTATCTTCATTCCTTGTCCTAATGCCAGGGATAGGTTGTTAAAAAGCATCATTAAAAAATAAATTAATAAAGCTATTGATCCACTTCCTTTGATATTAGTCCTTGCATTAGTTATTCCTATTGGACAGGCAATTATGGCAATCGCAATGCAACTAAATGGTAGTGCCCATCTGTAGTGTAAATGAGTTTTAAAAGGGGCCATGGATTTTGGAGTTTTCTCAGTATTGTTTTTTAAATGATAAATGAGATTAGATACTCCAAGTACATCCGGTATTAGGCTGTCTGAATATATTTTTTCGGGAGTTTCATTCCAGTTATCGAATGATAATTTTTTGAATGATTTTTGTGATATTTTTTCAGAAGTGTTACCGAAATTAATGACCATTCCGTTTGTTAAAAACCATTCTTTCCTTTGTCTTTCCCATTGGGCACTCTCAGCGTAGTAGGCATTAATCAATTTTCCTTTTTCATTGGTTTGAAATATTTCTACATTCCTAAGTTTTCCATTTTGTAAATTAGATGGTAATGCGCCGATGAACCATGATCTATAATTGATTTTGTTTCTATATAGCCTTGAGTTGATTTTATAATTTTTCGTTTTCGCATACTCCTCACCATTTTCAAATGATGTTAGGACTGATTCTTTTTGGGCTTCTGCTTCTGGAGCCCATTTATAATTTAATACTAATGATATCAATGATAAGTAGGTGCAGATTATCAGAATTGGTGAAAGCATCTGGATGTAACTTTTTCCAGCGCTTTGAATGGAAAGTAATTCATTGGATTTCGATAACCTTCCAACACTGTAAATTACAGAAAGGAGAATTGATATTGGCAAAATTGTTACCAGTATTAATGGTATTTGGACTAAATAATATTTTAAGTAACCAACTGCTGAGGCTCCACTGTCGCCGAGATCCGTTGCATTATCACTGAGATCAATTATCAGCCAGATTGCGATAAATCCGCAGATACAAAATGATAAAGGAAGACAAAACTCGTTGATAACATACTTTGTTAATATTTGAGAGCGATTATAAATAAACAAAGCAAGCGTAGGACTGAAAATTAAAACTAATGTTAAAATTTTCAAAAATAATGAATCGATCTCCAAATTGTTAGAAGCGGAGGGTAATTGTTCTGATAAAGAGTTAAAGCCAATTTCGATGTTTAACCATGAAATAAATAGAACAACACTTAACGATGCAGAACAAATATATTTAATGACTTTGTGCATTTTAGGATTATTCACTCTATGCTTGCTCAGGAAGTATTGCTTTTACTCCGTCGTGATTTATACAAAAATCTTCTATTTCTTTTTCATCCATTATAAGAAATGCTGTTGATAGTGCATCTGCAAGGGCAGCATAAGGCGCGATTGACCATGAATTCATCTTTGATGCCGGGACTCTACAATGTTCTCTAGGATCAATAATATGTTCACCGCGTTCGCTGAACCCTGAGCCGCTGAGTGAATTGTTTTGAAGATTAATTGTAGGTGCGTTCGGGATGCCCAAGCTAGCAGGCCAACCATTTCCTTCGGGACCATTTCCAAAAGCGAGAAGGGTGCTGCCTCCAGCATCAAGAAGAGCATTTTCGATGCCGCTGTCTTTAAGTTTAATTGCCATTTGATCTAACGCATACCCTTTTCCGATACCGCCGAGGTCAATCCAAAAATTTTCTGACAAAACAGTCGCTGTCATTAACTCTGAGTCAGTTTGAATTTTATTCATGCCGATTGATTCTACAGCATTCGCTATTTCACATTTTGTTGGCTCTCTTGGACTCTTATCGGGATTGCTAAATACCGCAATCAGAGGGCTGGAAGTAATGTCGAAGGCTCCATTCGTTTGCAAATGTATTTCTCTTGCAAGCTCTATACAATCAATAGCAGCGTATCCTATTGGCGTTGATTGATTTTTCTTTAAGTGGTTGATTCGAGAGATGTCACTATTACCCTGGAATCGACTTAGTTCTGCTTCCAGGGTCTCTAGATCTCGAAGCGCATTTGACGCTGAAGCCAATGCTTTTGGTTCGCTAGTATCTGAAATTAATATTTGGAACTCTGTTGCCATAGCATGAGATCCAAGTCGGTGAATTTTCTTTGCCATTAGTTGTTAACAGGCCTTCGTTCTACCATTTGATAGAATAGCTCCTTTTCAATATAAACATGGAGCATTACATTGTCTCTTAAATTCATTAAATCTGGGCCAATGTAATTATTNCCGACCATATTGCTGATATCTTNATCATATTNTGCGTCAGCGATTATTACATCAGAAGATAAATTCTCTTGAACCTNAGGATAGTAACCACANTTTTTGATATCTCTAAAATAATAAGGAAGCGGCCAGCCTGTTTCTGGGTGAAACACATTGATCGATAAATCATCTTTGATGTCTTTTAATTCAAAAATTGTTTGTTTAACTAACTTGGAAACTAGGCTTGGAGAAGTGTGATTATATACGTANGGGTTTCGGTCGGAGTTTGCAGGTGACTTTANTGAGTTTTTATTTTGATTGTTATAGTTGATACATANTCCAATGAATGAAATTATTAGAATCGATTGATAAAAAGTGCGAATTCTTTTCATTTTTTCTCCTAATTGATACAGTGAGAAAAAACCAAAACCTGCAAGGATGATTGCTGCCTGAAGAAAAGGCAAAATAGACCAAGGAGTTTTGTATGGTATTAAAGAATAGATTAATAGGTTGATGATAGTGTATAGAGAAAGAACTCTTAAAAAGATTATTTCTTTAGTGGTTTTATTCTGAAGAAAAAACGAGGAAAATATACCCACCAGTGCAAGTATAATGGTGGCTAATTCGCTCCAGCTATAAAGTTCCATTTCTTTCCATGAAATTAGATTTATGTAATANAAGAAGGGTTTTTCATGTCCGCTGCCNTCAGCTCGAGAAAGGTAGTCAGAGTAGGAAGTGTAACTATCTTTAATGGCTTCTAAATTNTTAAAAAAAACTGTAAATAAAGCCGCAGAGGTAAAGAACATTACAATTAGGCCAAAGCAAAAATTTAGAACTAACTTCTTTGGGTTTAGTCTAGCTGCATNATTTTTTCTTAGTTCTTCNATANGAAAAATTATAGTTGCAGNTATCACAATTGAAGCAACAGAGATAACAAATGTTTCTTTTGTTGCATGCATGACTCCACATGCAAAGCCTGCTCCGAGCATCCAATAGTATTTTTGTTGTTGAAAATATTTCCAAGAGAAAAAAAGAAATAATGCTAGGAATAATAGCATTGGTGTTTCCATGATGTAATATCTGCTGTAANAAACATGCATCGGGGATAGGGCCACTAGTGCTGATGAAATCGCAATGCCCTGAATGCTAATTAATCTTTTGAAAAGCAACATCATAATAATTAAGAGCGTGCCGACGACCGCAGTTACAGATCTTAAAATGACCTCATTTAATTCCTGATAGTTATTTATAGATTTGATCCAAACTATAGGCATGGACAAAAACAGTAGGACTGGTCCNTGCCCGTCATCAGGACGATAATTAAATCCCTCACCNTCAATCATGCTCCCCAGTCTCCATGCTTGAATTGCCTCATCAGTGTGCATAGGTCGAGAGTCGAGTGACTCAAATCTTAATAAAAGACCGAGAATTATAGAGATTATAAAAATAACATAGAATAGAGCTTTAAATTTGAACCNTGGCATTCTTTCCTGATCTTGATGCATTAAATTAATGACAATAACACTTAGATGCAATAAATCATAACTTAGAAGGGGACTTGCGTTTTAGCCCTATCTCTTCTTCAGTGATTTTTAAAATAAGTGAATAGTCGATCAAATAGTAAAAATAGAGTTGATTCAAAAACTGGTCTTGCTGAACTGTTAAAGCTCTTTTCTTATATTTCCCCCTATAAAAAGAAGTTCTATTTAGCCTTTTGTTGTCTTTTTATAACGGCCTCTCTTGCTTTGGCTTTTCCTTATTTAATGGGCAGTCTATTAGGTGGTGCAATGAGTACAGGTGAGCGCGTTGCNGATTCTGGTTTCGTATCAGAAAACATTAATAAAGTTACTCAGCTGTTAATTCTTGTTCTTGGAGTCCAAGCTTTCATTGCATATTGGAGGATTCGTTGGTTTGCATATGCAGGTGAATCTGCCTTGGCTGACATTAGGAAAGAAACATTTGGCAAATTAGTAATGCTTCCTCTCTCTTATTACTCTGAAAATAAAGTAGGNGAAATTTGCAGCAGGCTTTCAGCTGATCTNAGTCTCATCAGGGATACTATTATTATGACGTTGCCACAAATCATACGTCAATCTGTTATGCTGATTGGAGGAATAATATTTATTGCATGGTCATCTCCNAAATTAACCATGATCATGTTACTGTGTATTCCTNTAGTGTTATCTTTATTGTGGTTTTTCGGAAGAGGAATTAAGGAGAAGACTGCAAAGTCTCAAGATGAGCTTGCTGAGAGTAATGTCATCGTGGAGGAGAGTTTGCACGGTATTGTAAATGTTAAAGCATTTACGAACGAGCAGTACGAAAAACGTCGATATNCTGGATCTCTATCAGATTTNATCGATTTAACTATGTCTGCAGCAAAGGCNAGGGCNTTTTTTGTTTCATTTATAATATTTGCACTTTTTGGAGTGATTACCTTTGTTGTTTGGTATGGAGCNGGAATGTTATCGNATGGNGAAATAAGTTCAGAGAAATTCACANGATTCGTTTTATTTAGTATTTTTGTCGGAGCTGCGATGGGATCATTTCCTGAAATAATGAGTCAGCTTTATAAGGCAGTTGGAGCTACTGAAAGGATCAGAGAGATACTTTCTGAGAAAGATGAAAATAATGATGGAACTGAATTGATTGAATTAGAGATGAAGGGGGGGATTGAGATTAATGATCTATCCTTTTGCTATCCATCCAGAGATGAGGTTGTTGTTTTAGATGATATTAGTTTTTCAGTTCAACCAGGTGAGAGAGTGGCAATAGTCGGGGCAAGTGGAGCAGGTAAATCAACAATAATAAAATTACTTTTAAAATTATATGAACCTAGTTCTGGCGATATTAAGTTTGATGGAACTTCGTCTGAGAGATTGAGTGTTGATTCAATCAGAAGCCAAATTTCAATTGTTCCGCAAGAGGTTTTTCTTTTTGGGGGAACTATTAAAGAAAATATAGCATACGGGGCAATAGACGCGGATGAGTCTCAGATTATTGATGCTGCTATGAAAGCCAATGCCCATGAGTTTATAGAAAACTTACCAGATGGATATGAAACAACTGTTGGGGATAGGGGGGTTAAATTATCTGGTGGTCAGCGTCAGAGAATAGCAATCGCAAGAGCAATACTATCAAACCCATCAATTCTGTTGTTAGACGAAGCAACTAGTTCTCTTGATTCAGAGAGTGAGCTTCTTGTTCAGCAAGCCTTAGAGGGTTTAATGTCTGAGAGAACTTGTATTGTCGTTGCGCATCGTTTGTCGACTGTTAGATCAGTCAATCGTATAATAGCACTCAAAGATGGAAAGATCGTGGAGTCAGGAAGTCATGAGGAGCTTTTCCAAAAAGAAGGTGGTGTATACAAAACTTTGTATGAATTGCAGTTTGGTGGGCTGAGTGATTTATAAATAATGAATAAAATTTTTCTAATTTCTTTTTTTCATGTATTAACTTTTTTTAGTCCCCCTTTCTTCTATTATGGATTTGGTGACACTGTCCCAAAAGATACTATTGATGTGGCTGTTAATGCCGTTGTCAATGAAGAAGGCATATTACACATCAAGGATAATGACATCTTAAAAGGGGCTGGAATTATTAACGGGCATATAATAAATAAAGGTCTAATTTCGCCTGGTCATAGCCCTGGTCTCATAGAGGTTCGAGCTATGACTCTTGAGGAGGAGGGTGTTCTTTTAATTGAATTGGGTGGTACAGATTTCAATCAATTTGACCGAATTGTCGTTGATGAGGAAGTGAACCTTGGAGGCAAGTTGGAGGTTGAATTAATTGACGGCTACTCACCTCATGTAGGTGATGAGTTTGAGTTTATAAATTTTGGAGAATCTTTTAGTGATTTTTCAGAAATGAGCGGGCTTGATCTTGGTGATGGCTTATATCTGATGCCAATCCTAGGGCTAAGTTCATATAAACTCAGGGTAGTGGATAGCTCGCCACAAGATGTAGTTGTTAGTTTTAATCCTGATGATGCTAATGACGGCTCAATAAGAATAGACACGGGTGATGTTTTTTTAAATGATCTCTATGAAAGTGCAGGGATTCTGGAAAACGGAAAAGGAGTGATGGTGGTTGCTGGTAATGGGGTAGCTGGAGCTCTTGAAGGAGAATTGGCTTTTAGTGTTCCAAGCCTCAATGCTGGAGAATCGCTTGTTCTTCGTTTTAATAATTCGGGANCAGCTGTCAAAAAAGAGATTAAACNAGNNNCTGATTACATTAATATATCATTCGATCAATNTGANGGGCGTATTTTTAGCGCATCTTTAATTGAGGATCCTTTGGATGTCGATCGTGATGGATGGNAGGANGAAACAGAAATNNTTTTTGGAAGCACCCCATCTGATCCAGAAAGTGTTCCCGCTTTTAAAATGATTGTACAAAAATTTNAAAATGGTCAGTTTCAAGTTTTGTTCCCTNGAGAGANAGATGTTAGNTATACAATCCAAATTTCCTCTAACTTGAAGGATTGGATTGTGCTAGGAGATCCCATTATTGGGAATGGGAACATAGTGAGAGANTGTTTCAAGATTTCGGGTAACACTAGTTTCCTAAGAATTACAAAGAACTAAATTCAACGATTTATATACAGAATAACATCAATGCAAAAATTTCTAACACATGCATAATGTCATCAAATGTATATTGTAGGCCTTATTGACTAAGCTGAATTTACCGGAAATGGGTGCAATTTGATGAGCTAAATAAGCAACACGCTAAGGTTTTAAGAAGTACGCGGACTGGGACTCGAACCCAGGACCAATTGGTTAAAAGCCAACTGCTCTACCAACTGAGCTATCCGCGCTTTTTAAAACTGAGATGCGACTGTACTATTTTACAGGGATGTCGCAAGTTGGTTTTTCAATTGTTGCCTAATTTAGGAAAAAAATTGAATTTGGTGGTGATTTTAATGCGCTCCCTGCAGGATTCGAACCTGCGACCTACGGATTAGAAATCCGTTGCTCTATCCAGCTGAGCTAAGGGAGCAATATTCAAACTAATTTAATTATTGAACCTTTACATCTTGTGTCTGTATATGCAAATAAACAGAATAGAAGATAACAATAAACATGCACTCAAGGGAAAAACTTTGTGGCCGACTACAATTCACATTGTAAGACTTTAATAATTTGGTATTAAATAGAGGTGTTGGAAGCTGAAAATAGAGTATCACTGGAAATCTTTGAAGGTCCGCTTGATTTACTTCTTTATTTAATAAAGAAGGATGAGGTTGATATTTATGAAGTTTCGATAGAGAGAATTACTGATCAATATCTCGAATATATAGATACTTTTAAAATTTTAAATATTGAATTGGCGAGTGAATTTATAGTGATGGCTGCCAACCTTATGTATATAAAGAGCAGAACTCTGCTTCCAAGGAACGAACAAGCTCCGGAAGAGGATATAGACGAAGAGGATCCAAGGTGGGAGCTTATCCGACAGTTAGTTGAATATAAAAAATTTAAAGATGCTGCGAGTTACCTAGAAAAAAGAGAAAGTGAGGCTCAGAAGTTTTTTTCTGCGGAGCAACAGCCCTCAGAAGATCCAGAGGAGGATGATAGTGAGTTGATCATAAATGTCGGAATTTTCGACCTTATTCAGGCATTTCAGGGGGTTTTGAAGAGGTTTGATGATGAGGATGAACTTGCTGAAATTGCAGATGATCGTTTTACGGTGAGTGATAAAATAGACTATCTTTTAACAAATATTGGCAAAGGTGAAAAGGTCAGTTTTAAGGGGCTTTTCAGGGAAGCTAGCACTAAAGGAGAAGTATTAGTCACTTTTCTTGCCTTACTAGAGTTGATCCGTTTGAAGGAGTTTCAAGTTCGTCAGAAGGGCGTTCTTGGAGAAATTGAGCTTACTAGAAGCAATTTGGATCAATTTTAGTGACATTATGATATTTGCTCAAGTTAGGTTTACAGCTTGACGCTAAGGAGTCTAATTATATAGTTAATGTCTCCGAAAAAAGAGTGGACGTGTAGTTCCGCTCTTTTTTCGTCTTCATATAAAAAAATGACTAGCGAAATACAGGTTCTCTTTGAGTATTACGAAAAGGAAAAAGGAATACCTCGAGATACGATGGTAGAGGCTCTTTCAACTGCTCTTCTTTCTGCAGCTCGTAAAAGTGTTGGTCCAGCTCGGGAATTAAGAGTAGATGTTAACCCAGATAAAGGTGATATTGTGGCAGTTGCAAAATTAATTGCTTCAGAAAACGTAAAATCTCCATATGAAGAAATTTCTATGGAAATTGCTCGAAAGATTAATCCTGAAGCTCAACTAGGGGATGAGATAGAGGTTAAAGTAACTCCCAAAGATTTTGGTAGAATTGCAGCCCAAACAGCAAGGCAAACGATGATGCAACAACTTCGAATTGCCGAAAAAGCCATGATCTATGATGAGTTTAAAGATCGTGCTGGTGATATTGTAGGCGGTACTGTCAGGCGTTTTGACAAATCCGATGTTATGGTTGATTTGGGCAAATTTGAGGGAACTATGCCCTCAAGAGAAAGAGTTACCACTGATCAATACAGCATTGGTGATAGAATTAGGGCATACGTTGTGGCTGTGGAGAATGGTTCAAGAGGTCCTGAAATTATATTATCCAGAAGTCATCCCAATTTTGTCAGAAGGCTTTTTGAATTTGAGGTCAGTGAAATTGCGGACCAAACTGTTGAAATTAGAGGCATTGCTAGGGAGCCTGGGTTTAGAACCAAAGTAGCAGTCTATTCTGCTGACCCTAAAGTGGATCCAGTAGGAGCATGCGTTGGGCTTAGAGGGGCTAGAGTTAAAAACATTGTCAGAGAACTGAACAATGAAAAAGTTGATATCATAAGGTGGAGTGAAGATTTAACTGAATTTGTCACTGATGCTTTAAAGCCCGCAATTATTCGATCTATTGAAATTGATGAGGCAGAAAAACAAGTAAGAGTTACGGTGGACGAAGAGGAGTTATCCAAAGCCATAGGAAGGAGAGGTCAAAATGCTAGATTGACTTCAAGGTTACTAGGTTGGGATGTGCAAATAGAGAAAGATTCGTCCAAAACTGAAATATTTGAAAAAAGGGTTATTGATGCGGCTAACGAGTTTGTCTTAAAAATTGGTGAAGAAGTCATTGATGCCGATACTGCTATAAAGCTCGTTAAAGGAGGTATTGTGAATTTGGAGTTCTTTTCAATGGTTGATGTGAGTGACGTTGCTGATATTTTGGAGGGAGATAGCGAGGCAGCTCAAAAAATTTGTGAAGCTGCCAAAAAAATTGCTCCTGAATCCGATGGGTCTTCCCCTTCGGCTAATGACCAATCTGAAGAGTTGCAAGACTCTAATAATGACTCTGAGGGTGTTGAATCTTCTCAAGAGGATGAGGTTGATAAAGAATCCGAGAATTGATACCGGAATCAGCCCATGAAAAAACAAAAAAAATTTAATGCCAAAAAACTCAAATCCGGAAGAATCCGACCAAAAAAATGAGGGAGTTTCTTCTGATGAAAACCCTAAAAACGATCAAGTAAAATCCTCTAGTAAAGAGGCATTATCTCTCTTTGAAGAACAGGAGAAAAGGGAGGCTAGAAAAAGTAAAAAAAGGGACTCCGGCGTTGATAGTAGTAAAGTTGGTGGAATTTTGCCTCCAATCTCCAAGCTTATTGAGGAAGATACTGGCAGCTCTCAATCTGAAAAAGAAAGTATTGAGACTAGCTCCGATGATTCTAATGTCATTCATATAAAGCCTCCAATTATCCTCAAAGATCTTGCAGATAAAATGGGCATAAAGCCCTTCAATATTATTCGAGATTTAATGGAGTTGGATGTATTTGCCAGCCTAGACAGCTCAATTGAGCCGGAGGTCGCAACCCAGATTTGCGAAAAGCATGGGTTTGTTTTTGAAAAGGAAAAGAGAGAGAAAGGAGGCGGCGTTCATAAAGTTGAAGAGGTTATTGAGGAACCTCCTCCACCAGAACCTGAAGAAAAGGGTGAGGAAGAATTGCCATTACGCCCCCCTGTAGTGACTGTTATGGGGCATGTGGATCATGGAAAGACGTCAATTTTAGATGCCATAAGAAANAGTAGAGTGGCTGCGGGTGAAGCTGGTGGAATTACACAGCACATCAATGCATACAGCGTTGAACANAATGGAGCGAATATTACATTTATTGATACTCCCGGTCACGCAGCGTTTACAGAAATGAGAGCAAGAGGTGCTAATATTACGGATATTGTTGTATTAGTGGTTGCTGCTAATGATGGCATTATGCCGACAACTCATGAGGCAATAAGTCATGCTCGAGCCGCAGGAGTTACTATAATTATTGCAATCAACAAGATAGATCTTCCTAACGCAGATATTAATAAAGTTATTGCTCAACTCCAAGAGAATGATCTAACCCCAGAGGACTGGGGAGGAGAAACTATATGTGTTCAAACATCTGCAACTCAGGGTTTAGGAGTAGATGATCTATTGGAAATGATAGCGCTTCAGTCTGAAGTAATGGAGTTGAGGGCTAACCCTGAAGGAGATGCNCGAGGCATTGTAATTGAGGCAAGTAGTAAGGCCGGTAAAGGGTCTACTGCTAGTATAATCGTAAAAACTGGAAAACTTAAGGTCGGCGATTCATTTATATGTGGTCCATACTATGGCAAAGTTAAGTTGTTGCTTGATGATCGCGGAAATCAATTAAAAGAGGCGGGTCCATCAATGCCTATCGAAGTACTGGGTTTCAGTGGTGTTCCAAAAGTAGGAGACGAATTGGTGGTAATGGATAGTGAACGAGCTGTTAAAAAACTCAGTGAAGAAAGATTAGAGGAATTGAGGCATGAAAAACTCATGAAGCCAGTCAAGGCAAGGCTCCAGGATATTTGGGCAGATGTTGGTTCCAATAAGAAAACCCTAAAGCTTGTTCTCAAGGCTGATGTTCAGGGTTCTATTCAAGCTATTGAAGGGNCTCTTATGGACATTGAGAGTGATAAAGTTGANATTGAGATTTTGCACAAGGCGGCAGGCCCAATTTCTGAATCTGATGTTTTACTATGTAGTGCTTCGGATGGAATAATTATTGGGTTTGGAGTTAAAGTAGAAAATAAAGCTCTGAAATTGAGTAAGCANGAGAGTGTTGAAATCAGATTGTACAGTGTCATTTATGAGCTNATTGACCAGATCAAAGAGGCAATGTTAGGCATGCTCGATACCGAGACTAGAGAAAAGGTCATTGGTAGGGCCGAGGTCAAAGAAGTATTCAAAATTAAGAGAGGGCGAGTTGGTGGATGCATAGTAAATGAAGGCCAGATTAATAGAAATGCTAGAGCTAGGGTGATTAGAGACGGCCAAGCAGTTTATGATGGAGGGTTTCAAACTTTGAAAAGATTTCAAGATGAAGCTGAAACCGTAAAAATGGGTCTTGAGTGCGGTATTCGGCTTGGAAATTATTTAGAGTACGAAGTTGGAGACATTATTGAATGTTACGAGTTGGAAAAAGTTGAACAGACTTTATAAAGCTAATCTCANTCTATAATTCCCGAGTTTTTTGAACCTATTAACNTTGTTTTAGATAATATGAGTCAACGTCTTTTGCGTGTTCGCGAACTCCTAAAAAGAGAAATAGGATCTTTGCTTACTAANGATTACTCGTTCAATGCTTTNGTTACAGTNAACGATGTAGACGTCACNCCCGATTTGAAGAATGCACACATCTTTATTGGTATCATTGGGAATGAATCTGAAAAAATTAAGATAGTTAACAGGCTAAACAAAGAAAGAGGTGCTATTCAGCACAAAGTTTCGAAAAGAGTTGTTATGAAATTTACNCCTAAAATGCATTTNAAATCGGATCTNTCCATAGAAAGAGGGGTTAGAACATTATCAGTTATTGAGAGTTTGGATGATGATAGAAATAAAAAAGATGATCATCGGGATAGTTCATATGATTGCGAGTAAATCTTTAGAAAATATCTAATTGGTGAATGCTAATCACAGTAATTGCAGCTACAAAGAGATTTGGCAAAAAATTGCTAACTCTTCCANGATATTGTTATTATCGCATGTTCGACCAGATGGAGATGCAATTGGATCACAAATTTCACTTGGTGCAAGTTTAGAGGGTATAGGAAAGGATGTTTTCCTTATCAATGAAGACGGATGTCCTGATAATCTAAAATTCTTAAAAGGTTCGGAAAAAATATTAAAACCTAATAATTATGAGGGCGCAGCAGACTTATGTATTGTGCTAGATACCGCAAACTTCGAGAGGGTTGGTTCAACCTGTAGGCAATTAGCTGAAGATTGCGATAGTATAATTAATATTGATCACCACATTACCAATGAGAAGTACGGAAATCAGTATTATGTTGATCCTGAGACCCCAGCTACCGCTCAAATTGTATATGAATTAATATGCAGTCATCAATTGCCAATTAGTGAAGAATCAAGAGATGCAATATTTATAGGATTATCAACAGACACTGGAGGCTTTAGATATCCTGCGACAACTTCCCGTTCTTTTGAGATCGGTGCAGATTTAATTAAGCTAGGAGCTGATTGTGGTAAATTATCATCCAACATGTATGAGAGATATTCTTTGAAAAGAATAGAGCTGTTAAAAGAATTGTTGGGTAATCTAAAAATCTCCTCATGTGGCAGAATAGCATCATGGATTTTAGATATGGATACCAAACTTCGGCTTTCTTTAAAGCCAGAGGACAGTGAAAATTTGACTGATTTAATTAGGGGAATCAATACCGTGGAAGTTGCAGTTTTTTTCGAAGAATTAAAATATGATTATGTTAGAATAAGTATGCGATCCAAAAATACTAATGTTGCTGATGTTAGTAAAA
>NYVP01000060.1 GCA_002684575.1 Verrucomicrobiales bacterium | reverse complement strand
ATGGCACATATAACCTCGTAATAAATTCTGATGTATCATTATTTAAATACAAATAAAGACCCGCAATTAAACCAACAATGACCTGCAATAATAATTTAGTCTTTGCACTGATTCCTCTAGAGTTTTTCTTCTTTACTTTCTGGTAATCATCGATAAAACCAACTGCCGCCAAGCCCAAAAAAACAAATGTCACAACTATAACAAAAGGATTACTCCAGCGCGTAAAAAGAAGAACACTTAGCATTACTGAAAATACAATTATAACTCCCCCCATAGTTGGAGTACCTGCCTTACCATCATGTAATTCGGCAAGCTTATTGACTTCATCCGCAGTTCTTATCGGTTGGCCTAGTTTTAGCGAAATTAATCTTTTAATCAGTTTCGGACCAAAAATAAGACTGATTAAAAAAGAGCAAACACAAGCCATTCCAGCCCTTGAGGTAATGTACCGTAAAAGCTGCACATCATTATTCGTGACTTCTTTAAGATAATCGTACAACCAGGGAATCATGACATGTCTAAAATTGTTAAAATTCTCTCCATTGCTGAAGACCGACTACCCTTAACTAAAACAACATCCCCACTGCTCAATTCCTCTTTAAGGAAAAGAGCACATTCTTGATGATCTTTAAAATGAATAGCTTTTTCCACACCCTCCGAAATGGCACCCTTCTGAATAAAGTCAGCCCCATCACCGACACTAAGAATATTCCCTACCCCAAAACGAGAAGCTTTCACCCCGATATCAAAATGATATCTTTCAGCATCATCACCCAATTCGGCCATAGATCCTAAAACAACATATTTGTTTCCAGCACACCTCATCTCGCTCAAGCATTCCATTGCAGCAATCACGGAATCGGGATTCGCATTATAAGTATCATCAACAAATGTTACTCCTTCAATTTCCCTGAGCTCTAATCGACCTGAACTTAAATTAGCACTATTGAGACCTTTCTTTATATCTTCCATTTTCATGCCCTCTCTCAAACCAACTGCGACAGCCATCAAAGAATTAATTACCATGTGCTTTCCAGGAAAAGGCAAG
Organism: Verrucomicrobiales bacterium; assembly: GCA_002684575.1. GTDB lineage: Bacteria > Verrucomicrobiota > Verrucomicrobiia > Verrucomicrobiales > DEV007 > EC70. The sequence continues at coordinate 21,121 of NYVP01000060.1, read as the reverse complement.
TAGACCTCCGTGTTACACCCTTCAAAAGACAGATTATATTTTATGCTGAAACCATCATATTTAATAACATCAGCTCTAACATCGCCACATCCAATACCTACCGTTATTGACTCAGCAGAAGTTTGATCTGCAACAAAACCACAATAATCATCAGCAGCATTTAGTACCACGTACCCCTTCTCGGGAAGATTTAATACCAAGCCTGCCTTCTCTTTGGCTATATTATCTCTGGACCCTAAATTTTCTATATGTGCTATCCCTATATTTGTTATTATTCCTACATCAGGTTTAGCTATATCAGCTAAAGCCGCAATCTCCCCTGAACCGCTCATGCCCATTTCCCAAACTCCAAACTCATTATTCTCCTCAATATTCAGGAGCGTAAGCGGTACACCTATATGATTATTATAATTACCCTCAGTAGCACTAACAGAGTAAGATTGGTTTAAAACAGATTGTAGAATGTCTTTAGTCGAAGTCTTGCCATTACTACCAGTCACCCCAATTCCAGTTACCTCTAAAGAGGATCTATATGAACGCGCCAAATCCTGCAAACCCACTAAAGTATCTTCAACTTTAATGAGCGGTAAATTCGATTCCAGCCCTATCTTAGTTTCTTTATTAACCATTGCAGCAGATGCCCCAGAGGCCAAAGCCTCATTTACATAATTATGCCCATCAAAATTATCTCCCTCCAAGGCCACAAAAAGAGAACCTTTTTTTAACTTTCTACTGTCAGTTGATACAGAATCTATAATTATTTTCTTTGCATTCTCATCAACCTTCCCTTTCGAGTATTTACTAATCTCAGATAATGATAAACTTTTCATATCTAGTTTCGGCCAACCTCCTCTCCATCATGAAATTTATTTTTCCTCTCAGCTTCTTGCTCTTCTCTTAACCTTCGACTCTCTCTTACCATTTCATGACGAACATGATCCCTATCATTTAGCATTTGTCTCGCCACCAAACGATCATCGAACTCCAATCGATCTTTCCCAACCATTTGGTAGTCTTCATGCCCTTTGCCCGCAATAAGCAACACATCACCTGGAGCTAAATAAGAAACTCCCTTAGCGATGGCCTCTCTTCGGTCCTCTAAAATTTCATAATGACTTCCCCCAAATCCAGTTTCAATACCCTTTATAATCTCCATAGGATCTTCACTCCTTGGATTGTCTGAGGTAATTATCGAATAGTTTGAAAAACGCGAAGCCACATCCCCCATCTTTGCCCTTTTTTCTAAATCCCTTTCACCCCCACAACCAAAAACAAGAATAATTCTTCTTGGATCCAATTCCTTTATAGACAACAAAGTTTTCTCCAAGGCATCAGGCGTATGAGCATAGTCGACAAAAACTTCAAATGCTCTTCCCGATGAAACACTTTCTAATCTGCCTGGAATTTGAGGTAACTGCTTAAGATTGTTAACGGTTTCTCTTACATTTGATCCCACAGCCGCGCATGAAGCTAAGGCTGCCAAAGCATTATAAATGTTAAATCTTCCAACTAATGGAATTGAAGATTTGAATTTTCTAGAACCAACTTCAATGGCAAATTCGATACTCGTTTTTGTTAGCCTTAGATCAACAGCTCTATAATCGGCCCCATTTGCTAGACCATAAGTTACCGTCTTAACTTTTTTGTTTGAAAGGTAGTCTACAAGTTTTCTTCCCCAGTCATCATCAGAATTAATTACAGCAACAGATTTATTCTTAACTTCATTGTTAGAGAGTTGATCAAATAAAATTTTCTTAGCATTAAAATAGCGGTCCATGTTCCCGTGATAATCTAAATGATCGTGAGACAAATTTGTAAATACACCCACATCATAATGAACATGTGAAGTTCTACTTTGCGACAATGCGTGTGAAGACACTTCCATAACTGCAGAACAACAACCATTAGAAATCATCTGTGATAAATAATTTTGTAAATCTATGGCTTCTGGAGTCGTGCGATTAGCCTCAATTTCATTATCACTCTTGATATCATATTTGATAGTTCCAATTAAACCTGACCTTCGATGACCCAAGTCCAAAAGGCGGTGAATCATATAGCTCGTTGTCGTTTTACCATTAGTGCCTGTAACGCCGATGATCGTTAATTCTTCAGAGGGACTATTATTAAATACATCTGACATTACAGACATCGCCTCTCTCCCATTAGGAACTTTTACCCATGGCACCGCATGATCAGAGTTAGGATTTTCAGTTTCCGCGACTACGGCAACAGCGCCTGAATTTATTGCCGATTCAACATAATCTAAGCCGTCATATTTTTCTCCCTTTAAAGCAAAAAACAAATCGCCAGAACCCACTTTCCTCGAATCATAACATAAGCCCTTTACATCTGGATCTGAATCACCTGTACATTCCGCCTGCTTAATTTGCTTTGTTAACTCACTGAGCTTCATCTCTTTTCTCGATCGCTAAAAGCTTTAAAATGCCCCTCCTCTGACATTGTTAAGTGATCGTGATGCTTTCCTATGAACTATTAATGGCTCAACCCCCAAATACGGCATCGCTGCCTTTGAAATCTTTTGAAATATAGGAGCAGCAACAGTTCCACCATACAGTTTTTCATCCCCCTTCGGGTCATCAACAATAACGATTCCCGCCAATTTTGGATTATCAGCTGGTAAAAAACCCATGAAAGAGACGACGTAACGACCCGAATGATAACCAAGGTTTCTTGGATTCCGTGGTTTCAATGCTGTGCCTGTTTTACCAGCAACCATAAATCCCTCAACTGCGGCACGAGTCCCTGTACCGCCTTTCTCCACTACGGTAACCATAGCATTTTTAACCATATTCGCAGCACTCTCATGAATAACTCGACGAACTTTTTGAGCCTTAAAATCACGAATTAAAACGCCATCCTCTGATTGTATTGACTTGATTATTTGAGGTTTTAACAATCCCCCGCCATTGGCGATAACACTCAATGCCGACACCATTTGTAGAGCTGTAACATCAACCTCATATCCCATGGCTATACGAGATAACGAGGATTTACTCCATCTTGACGTATCAGGTTTAGTCAACGTCCCAGACGATTCAGCAGTCAGCTCAACCCCCGTCTTTTGACTAAAACCGAAATCTTTGATGTAATTATAAAATGAGTGACGCCCAAGTAATTTAGCCAACTTATAAGCGCCTATATTACTAGATTTTGCCAAAATTCCCTCAGCACTAAGATCAGTATACCCACGATGATCCTTTAATGTGAACCCACTCTCACGATAATACCCATTGTGACAGTAGAACATTGTATTGGGCTTCACCAAATCTCTATCATAGACTCCAGCTAAAGAAACAATTTTGAATGTGGACCCAGGTTCATAGCGATCTGAAATAGGATGTATTTTCCTCTCCCCCTCTTTAGTGAATTGATTGAAATGCGGTCTGCTAGCCATTGACAAAATTTCTCCCGTTTCTGGATTCATAAAGATAGCCATGATTTTTTCAGGACTGTATTTTCTAACCGCGTATTCGAGCTGCTCCTCCACGATGTTCTGCAACCCCATGTCGATGGTTAACTGAATATTAGAACCATTGATTGGAGCAACTTCCTTACTATAATTTGATAACATCTCACTTGATCGNCGCGTTCTTTCTACAAGCCTGTAACCAGGAAACCCCTCTAACTCACNATTAAACTTTTTCTCAATACCCTCCTTACCAGTATTAGTTACATCAGTATAACCAAGTAATTGAACCAACCTTCCCGGATTTGGGTAGTACCTACGTGATGAATCTTCAAAGTGAAAGCCTCCAATCTTTCGCTCTTCCATCATGACTTTAATTTTCTCGGCTTGAACAAAATCAAGGGATCTATAAATGACCATGCGATCTTTATTTGAATTGCCATGAGTCAATTCCTTCAAAGGGCTCCCTGTTATGCCCAAAGTTTTCTGAAGAAGATTTTCCGCTAAAAGAATAAATCTACCTTTTATCTCATCAGGATCATACTTCCTAGACACCTCTTTTACTGAAAGTCCCTCTGAAGCCGCTACCCCCCTGCGGCATACATGTATATCTGTCAGGTGATACCTGTCGGCAATAATATCCCGTACAAACTGATTTTGAACTAATGGTTCTTTATTTCTGTCAAATATCAACCCTCTAGACTGCGGTAATTCCTCGCTCAACATTCTTTCCGCCAGAGCAAGTTCAGAAAAACGCTCATGACTTACAATCTGAATGTAAACAATTCTAGCCGACAATCCGCTGAAGACTAATACAAGTAATACAGTCGCCCAAAAACTACGCTTATGTAATACACTACTATCCACCTGGCCGATCTAAATTAATAATTGTCACTCCAGGATCAGGGCTTAAACCTAAAACCCTCGAATCTTGGAATTCAGTGGAATCACCCNTTATAGAAAAGCTATTCTGGATGGGTACTAACTTTGTTCCACTATCTTTCAAAGCACCTGCCAAAGCTCTACGATCTCGCAAGGTCTCCACTCTAAGTTCAACAGTTTGAACTTTTTTCTCTAAAAGTTTAATCTCAGAAATAAGCGATCTTCGCAAATCACTTCTTTCTACATGAGCATTTTTAATGATAACAAAAGCACACGCAATGATCCCGACCAAAGCGCCAACAACAACAATAGAAAGCAGGGAACCCACTTTTAATCGGCGTTGATATTTTTTGCGCTTTTTATTCATNTTATTTATTCAGCATTTGAAACACCAACCGGTAATCTTTCAGCAACTCTAAGCCGAGCACTACGAGCTCTAGGGTTATTGCGAACTTCTTCTTTCGAGGGAATGATCCCTTTCTGCATTACCAATTTAAAACAGTAATCGGGATTTTGTTTTGGCTCTGGCCACTCAGGTCTATCAATTACAGAGCGGCTGCATCTTTTAAGATAGGACTTTACAATTCGATCCTCCAAGGAATGGAAAGAAATGATAACCAAACGACCTCCAGGGCGAAGCCATTTAGGAACTTCTGCCAAGGCCTCTTCCAAAACCCTCAGCTCATTATTAACAGCGATTCGCAAGGCCTGAAAAACTCTTGTTGCTGGATGCTTTTTGCCTCTTCTAGGCAAAATTGATTCCACTAAACTTGCCAGATCTGTCGTACACTCAAATAATTTCTCTTTTCTTCTATTTACTATGGCAGAAGCTATACGTCTAGAAGCTCTTTCTTCCCCATACTCATAAAACACTCGAGCCAGTTCCTCTTCTTCACAATTGTTTACCAATTCCGCTGCGGTAATCTCTGCATCAGGATCCATTCGCATGTCTAATGGCCCAGGTTTTAAGAATGAAAAGCCGCGATCTGCATCATCGACCTGACGAGAAGAGATACCAAGATCTAAAAGCAACCCATCCAAGCCACTAATTCCAATAGTCGATAAAATATCACCAAATTCCCTAAAATTCCCTTGAATTGCACCGAATTTATCATCGTATGTACTAAGTCTAGCCTTTGCAAAAGATAAAGCAGCTGGGTCTTGATCTAATCCAATAACCCTTGCCCCCCTTCTAAGCAATTCTTCGGAATGCCCACCTCCGCCTAATGTAGCATCAAGAAACAATTTATTTTTATCAGGTGCCAAATAATGAGTTACCTCATCAAGAAGTACCGATTCATGATATTCCGAACCAGATTTTCTGGAGTAATCTAAATTATTATGATCCCCGGAAGGATTAAAATCCGGACTATTTCCTTGCCTGAAACTTGTCTGTTTTGACGTGCTTCTACAATTATCTTGGGGCCANTCACTCAAGTGATACAGAATGTTTTCTCCGCCGTCTGNGGTTGAAAGGTTGTGATTGAATAGAAGCCTCGATAAGAGTTCCCTCATTTTCTTCTTTGATTAGTTTTGTTATTATCAATGTTGCATTTTTGTTGAGGTTTCTATTTTTTTTGAGGGGGGGTAAAATGTATGATGTTATAAGCCAATCTTATCGGCAGTATTAGCAAATGAGTTTTCTTCTTTGATTTGATTGTCGAACCAACTTTTGGGATTCCATGCCTCAATCCGGGTACCACCNCCAGCTAGCAGGACTTCGTTTCTAAAACCCAAGCTGGCGCATATTTCATATGGAAGAACGAGCCTACCCTGTTTATCGAGGGGACACGGGGTGGCTCTTGAAAAAAGTTGCCTAGCAAATTGACGTCGCTCTAATGGATCAATGTCTTGATTTGATTCAAGTTCACTCACCATTTTTTGCAATTCGGTACTAGTNAGAAGAATCAAAAATGGCCGGCGAGGGTCAGGCACTGCAAAAAATTCATTCAACCCATCAAAACGCCAACGAGCCGGAACAGTCACACGATGGTTTTCATCCAACGTATGCTGAACAGTTCCAGCAAAAAGCTGATCATTAATGCTATTTTTTAGGTCTGCCAAGGCTTTGTGGGGTTANACTCCTTTATGCCCCATTTTGACCCAATCTGCCCCTAACTTCTCATCAGGTCAACGTCATTTTTTATGGTTTTTCGAATAAAAATAGAAATTAAGATTTTTTTTAAATTTTGTGGCGCAAAATAAGGTTTAAGGCGTGTTTTTGCGATTTTTTTCAAAAAAATAACGGTTCAATCCCAAATAACCGAATGGCAGACCATAAAAATGAACAAATTNAAANCTGAATTGATCGATATTATATCAATTCAAATANACTAAGAGCTATTATAANCNCTTATTTTTCTGATTCCNCCCTTGAATCTACTGGATCACCTTCACTGTTCCAGTACTTCTCTGAAATAGTNTCTCCGTTTTCAATAATTATTTCAATTTTCAGCTCCCCATTTTCATGCCACCCAAGCCACTCTCCATCTGCAGGTTTACCCCCTTTGAAATAAGACTCTTCTTTTTTTTGACCGTTTTTGTAATAGGTAACNATCTTTCCATCNGGCATTCCATCCTTAAGATCTAACTCCATTTGCCAGTTTCCATTATCAAAGCTCTTTAAAACTTTTCCAGTATAAGGGTCAGAGGATCCTTTTATATATTGTAAACCGTCACGAATTTCAACATCCGCGAAATCAACAGTATCAAGGTCAACTGTAATTTTTACAGGTTCTTCATCAGGAGTTACTGAGTCCTCAACAAGAGCCACCGGATCCTCAACAGAAGTCACTAGGTCCTCATCAGGAGTCACTAGGTCCTCATCAGGAGTCACTAGATTCTTCAACTCAGTAGTTTNATTAGAAGACGAGTCATTTTGATTGACGCTTGGATTTTGCTCTGAGGATACTTTTTCTTTTTTACCACAACCAAAGTTCACGAATAACACCAATAGGATTAGAAGANATATTTTATTCATAATGATAGGCGTCGGCTTCAGTCCGGATAAATTCGTGGTNAAATTCTAATTTAAGATTTTTAAGGCTGAAGTCGACGAATTCGTCCGTTGAAAGGATCCAAAACCAAGGTAATAAATTCTGTAGCAGGGGTTAGCTCCTGATTGAGGTCAGATTCTCTCATTACCGTAAGGGTCCAATGAGCCTCATCGACAGTGGCCAAATTAGTCGAACCATCAGGCCTAAATTCAAAAGCCACGAATTCAGCNAATTCACGTCTAGGTATTTTAGTGGCGTCCTCTCTCAAAGCCTCAGATTCAACGATTGTACTATATGATTTTTCTGCAAGCACAAACGGCTGTGGAATCATTTGAACTTCTTCNTCATCATACTTTACATCATTGTGATCCTGAGGATTCGTAATTACCTGAGCCGCTTGTACTGCACGATACATTGGAAGGCTTCCAGGACTTTCAGGATCTTCAAACCTAAAGAACCTCACTTCTACTGGGCTATTTTCAGTGATAGCTTTTTGGTGAGCACGTGCGAGAAGAGCTTCTAATTGGTCTGCTGATTGTCTAAGCTTGGAACCTTTGAGAGCAGGCGCCATGGCCGGTATTGTGAATGCAACGATGACAGCAATAATACTCAAAACAACCAACACTTCGATGAGTGTAAATCCTTTAATTCTGAATTGGTTTTTCCTAGACATGAGTCAGCTTTTTATCTTTGTAGTGCAGAATCACTAAACTTTGAAGCTCTGACAGCAACCGTTTCATGAAATACCCTGTACTTTATATTTTTGGATTCTAAGAGGCGTTTTAATTCATCCAAGTCTTTGTCATAATCTGTTACTTTTTGGAACAGATTGCTAGGAACGATATCTGCTAAAACTCCCTCTATTTGTTCATTCCTGATCGCAGATCCCTCATCAATAGCGACCATNGTAACATCAATTAATGGAGGAAGCTGGTGTTTGGTCGGATCTTTCGCTTTTCGTTCTTTCTGAAATCTCCTACTGTCGTAATCATAATCAGGAGCGAGCTGATTATTAATATTTTGAGTAGCTGTCGACTCTTTAGGCTCAATAATTAGAGCAATGATGTTTTCGGCTATGGCTCTTGAAAAAGGTCTNCCGCCTGGAGTATAGGCTTTTTGTATAACATCATTCTTAAACCATTCAGTATTATATCTTGTTTTAAGATCACTTGCNTAGACTTTGAAGTTTTCAGTAGGCGGTCTAAANTCCATCAGACGGTATCTTTCTTTGGCAGTTATTGTCTCAAAGCCAGATAAGAACTCAGGAATTTGATCCTCGTCAGTATTTCTTTCTATNTAATACCCCCAACTNTTAAGTAAACTTCCAAAAGATTGGTTTTTGGGATCCAACGAAAAACTTAGAGGCGCCTGAAAAAATACACAGTGGGTGGGAAATCGTTCAGACTCTAAAATATCTTGAGATCGACCAGAAATAAAATGCAAGTCTGATTTACGTTCATATCCTGTTGGCCTTTCATTTGGTCTTGGTACCGCAGCTCTATACTTGTAATCGAAATAAGTATTAAGCATGGCNTGCCCAATTCGACGGGTTAATCCTTCAAAAGCAACACGAGCCTCTTTGAAGGTTTGAACTCTTTCAGTGGACTGACTCCATGCTTTGGTTGTTGTCTCAAGCATGTTAAATACCACTAACATTAAGAGCGCAAGCACGACCATCGAGACCATTAGTTCTAATAATGTAAAACCAACAATTCTGCGAAAGAACCCTCTTTTTTTCTGCTTCATAAAATCAATTAATAGGAGTTGGGTATAACGTACTAGTCTCTGGAATCTTTCTTTGTATCCACAATATAAGTCCAATAAGAGCGATAATCTTTTTTCACTTTTCTGTTTGGGTCTCCATCGGATGGAGGGTCCTTNAAATCTGGTTCACCTCCAGTGAAACCAGCCACTTTCACAACAACTCTNTTTAAATAATCATTTTTATATTTTCCTGGAAGTTCAGGACTTTCTTCATCTACTTCAACTCTCGCTGTATANATTCTTCTCATCTTGAATTGTTCATCATTTTTGGAGATCTCNGTCCCCATATCATCGTAATAACGCTCTTCACCATTCCATTGCTGAATTTTGTCATAGTCTGAGAGTTGCACNTCGCTGACAAGTTGGTTGGCAATCCTAGCACCCACAGTATTAGTGCCAGCTTCTTTCATAATGTCCATACCCGTCGGTAATAGTGCCATCAACGTAACCATGACGGTAGCAACGATTCCCAGCGCGAGTACTGTTTCAACCAAAGTAAATCCTTTAGTATAAAGCTTGTTTGTTGTGGTGTTGTTTTTCATTTCCGAATTCATGGATTTGGAGATTTTTACTAAAATCTAAAACCTTTGGGAATCTAAAGAAATACTTCTATTTATAAAACAATAAAATTTACATTGCATATACGCAAGAGATTTCACGAGGAAGCCATTTGTTATGATTATTATGATAAATGTTATTTTTACCTTATTATCACTTTATAATCATCAACCTTCACTCGTCCAAAAACAACGACCTTGTCCTTATCACTTTGTCGTATCGGTCTTAGATATCTTGCAGTGATGGTGACAGTACCATCTTCATTATCTTCAGGATCACCCATTTGCTTAAAGGTATCAATGGCTGAGCCATCGGACCATGTCTTAAGGTTAAAGGAAATTTGCGGGATATATTTAATGTCCCTCATTATAAATCCTCCCACAGGACTAGATAGTGTCCCTGACGTTGCCCCATTGACTTGGCGCCAATCCATCTCAAACCAGAAGAGCCCATTCTCTTCAACCATNCGTACCTGAGGCATAATTGGAACTCCGGTTGAGGAGACTAAACTAGGAGTGTTTGGATCACCACCGAAGGCATATTCTAGATAATTATTAATTCCATCTCCGTCTGGATCTTCGAATGGAAGCCCTTTTTCATCAATCGCGAAAGGCGTTTCCAGTTTAATCCATGAAGGATAAGAATCCACAGTTAAAGGCATTCCATCAATATGAAAATTATCAAAAAATATTGATTCGGTATTTTCATTGCACTTGGCTTCATAAGCGAATGAATAACTGTTGGCAGAATCCGGAATAGGAAATGAATATCTGTAATAAGATCCNTTAATACCTCTGTTCAAGTCGTTAAGATTTTCGGGAGGATCATTTCTAGGAGCGAGCTGATCTGTAACACCCTCGAGTTGGCAAGAGAACAAAAAGTCAGAACCACTCTTACCTTTATTAAGAGCCTGAATGGCTAAAATATTTTCACCAATTNTNAGTTTATTAAGATGCTGATTTAGAGAGTAATCTTTCATTGTCTGAGCAATAGAATCACTATTACTTGCTGTTGCTTCAGAATCCCACTGAACCGGATCCGGTGCCTTNAAAGATTGAACCAACTCTCCATTAAGCCATGCCACAAATCCGTCGTCAGTTCTTGCTCCAAGAACCAATGATTTAAATTCACTGACATCNTCAACGGTGAAAGGAATACGCAAGTAAACAGTGGCATTTGTTCGATACATCTGCTCCTCTAGATCAAGAGCAATGAATGGATCAAAAGGATCAACTCTCGTTCCCGATCTCGCAAAACCTACTCCCCCTCTCACTGTAGTAAATCCATCATCAGCTAGCTTTTCAACATCCAGCCAGGCAGAATCATCATAATCAAAATTCACCCATGANTTACCAATATCTTCAGTAGGAACAAAGGCTTTTTTAACTTGATCTTCAGCCACTAATATTTCAGTGACTTTTTCAGCGGCCCCTCCCCCCCCTTTGAGGTTAAGTTCCTCTTTCTTAGTGTATTTGTCACCATCTATACTNGTGAGACTAGAGAATTTGATGTAATCACTGGTCTCAAAACCATTACCAGCTTTGAGCCCTGCTTCGGGCCACCCACCATCGTATGTTCTAACATCAAATGAAACGACAACATCCTTATAATTTCGAAGATCAATACGATATCTAAGCTTCTCATCAGGGGATGGATTTCTTCCAGCGATCACTTGAGAAAACACTTCATGATGATCGTTAGATACAGCAAATGACCTTCCTTCGGCAAAGCCGATACCAGTATCAGCCAACGGCAATCCAGTTAGCCAATCAAAGTCAGCAACACCTCCTATAACCCCTCCCCCAATGCCGTTACGGTCACGACTAGACCAACCAAGATCATTATTTATATCAGAACTCGGAGTAAAGTAAGTAGATCCCTCACCAGCATCTTCAAAAGAAATTGATTGTGGTGGATAAAAAACTCCGTAACCGGGTGCAACATTAAAAGCACTCATCGACATATTAAATCCAGCATCAGAACTTCCAGGAGATGACTGATGAACCTCAACAGCAACCACGTTTTTACCTGACACTAATGTTCCTGTCCCTTCAGGAGAGNATTCAAAAAACTTGGTCTCTGAAGTTCCACCCGCTGAACTTGTGGCGAGAGTACTCCAAGTAATTTCACCTGAAGGCATGTTGTCTCTGTAAAGCTCTTTACCGTTAATGTAGATNACAGCCCCATCATCTCTCTGCAAACCAAGAAGAATTTGATAAAAAGGATCATCACCCTCAAGAGAATTTAATTGAGCCGACGTCACATTAAATGCCTTACGAAAGTAGAACGTTACATTTCTTGCAGTACTCGGTCCGCGATCAAGCGTGGTTAAAATACCCCTATTACCAAAGCCTAAACCAGCGGCACCGCTCGGCCAGGCAGAGTCATCAAAATTAGGTTCTCTCCAAGCTGTTCCTAGATCGGTACCATCATCCGAGTATTTCCAAACACCATCCTGCGCTATGAGAGGAATCTCCTCATCAGCAAACATATTAGATGTCGGTAAATTAAAGAAGAGTAGGGCGAGAAGAATGTTCCTGTAAGAGGTTCTCATGTTAAAAAATATATGCGGGGTTCGATGACTGATTTTATTTTTATATCTCAACTATAATTAATAATGCCACTATAGTTAAAAGACGCAAGAATTTGAGGTAGGTTACACTTCACGAAATCAAAAAAATTAGTTATATTATGAAGAGAATTAACTTTTATTAAAAAATTCTAACCTAAGAAAGGAAAGATGAAGCCAAAGAATTATCAAATTTTACTGATTTTTTTAATCATTTTCATGATTAATTCAGCTCCTGCACAAAGACCCGAAAGAGTCAGCTATAATGGTAATTCTTACCAAGTCACTGAAATCGTNGAGGTTAAGGGGGCAAATGCAACTCTAAGAACCACCGATAATAAAGTCATCACTCTGCCAATTCGATTTCTGAGTTCTCGATTAAAGGTTAAAGCAGAAGCCATTCAAAAAAGAATGAAATCAGGTGAGGGAAAAGGTNCAACCNCATTATCAGTTATTTCCGACAACGCTTCAGAAACAGAAATTGCCCTTCAGCAGTCAATCGTTCAGGGAACTCCCTTGAGGCGCTGGGTCAATGGCACTGTCTCAAATCAACAAACTGAAGGTGGCTTACTCGTTGTGTCTTCAACTTCTGCCATTGATGTGAAGCTTGATCGAAATGGTGTTCCTNTTCCTCCCAAAAAGGTAAAAGGAGGCGCTATTTTCATCAATGGTTTNGTAATGATAGAGGGTGCCGGNAAAAAAGCCGAAAACACCCATGTTGAGTATGTGGCCTGGGACACTGGAGAAAAAATAGAATTCGGAAATGAGACTATTCCCAGGCTAACTCTCAAAAAAATTGAACCTCGACTTTTGGTCGAAGAAAAGACTTGGACCAACAATAACGGTAACACTCTCATCGCATCTCTAGCCTCCGTAATAAAAGGNGTTGGAAATTTTGAGGGTGCTGATGGAAAATCCTTTAAATATCCAATAGAAAAGCTCTCCGAGGAAGATNAGAAGTTGATTAAGGACACGATAGAGAAAAGGTACANAGAATTACAGTCAACNCTCTAGAAAAAGCCTAAAAACCATAATTTTCATAAGATTATACTCAATTAAGGCTTAAAAACAGAATTGACGACTTTGTATATCAATTGTAAATATATAAACGGATCTGAATTATTCCATTTATGAGAATAAAATTAATTCCAAATTGAGTTTTTTAAAAGCTATAAGGTAACCTATAAAACATTCATTTAATCCTTTTTCCCGACAATAAGAATTAACGAATAGACAACTTTCCATTTTCGCAATGAANACAAAATCACCGAAATTCCAATCACCAGGAGGCAACTCTAAATCTAAAACCCGAGACAAGGAAAGTGGTATCGCTATCGTGACGGTNCTTTCCGTTCTCATGATGATGACACTTCTTGTGTTCGGATTTTTCTCAGCAGCAACCGAGGAATTAAAGTCATCCACTTATTACGGCTCCAGCTTGAAGACCAGACAATTGACAGATGTTGTAACTAACATGGTNATTGCCCAAATCAGAAAAGCCACCGCAGAACAAAAAAGTGAAGGACAACGCTACACCTGGGTTTCACAGCCTGGATGTATTACTACTTTTACCAACAGAGGCTCTGACTATAACACGCTAGCCGTCGCAAAATACAAACTCTATTCCTCGGAAACGATGGAACAAGTTAGTGAAGATAATTTAGTTGATGATATTGATCAGGAATGGGACAAAAAACCTCATCATTATGTTGATTTGAATGCACCTCTTTTCTCTGAAAGGGAAAATGAATTATACTTCCCTATTGTTGATCCCAGAGCTCGCAGAAGCACCAATGACAAAAACAAAGACAACGTAGAAGGGTTTAACTACACTCAGACAACTTCGACTGGAACTCAGGTTCCTGGAGTCATTCTTCCTGGCAGTGATCCAAAAGCACAGCGTCTCCCGATGCCGGCTCAATGGTTGTATATCTTAGAGGATGGAACTATGGGGCACATTGATAAATCTGATAAATTTGTTCCCGGTTCGGGCATCGGTAAAGCCTCNANTAGCAATCCTATAGTTGCCAGAATCGCATTTTGGACAGACGACGAATGTAATAAAATTAACGTGAATACCGCCTCTGAAGGGGTTCCTTGGGACATTCCTCGTTATGACTCTAAGCACGAACGGGAGATGGCGATGAAACAGCCTGTAGAAAGAGAAACAAGTCGATTCCCTGGACATCCTTCTATGGTGTCTCTCTCCTCTGTACTTTATCCCCACGAAGACGTTTCCGAAGATAAAGCTAAGTTAAGAAACATTTATGATTTAGTTCCTAAAGTGGAATACAAAAATTCATCAGCCTCTGGNGCAAGAGGAACTCAGGGAGTCACCTGGGACAACGACAGGCTTTACGCCACCTACGATGAGCTCCTATACAAACATGAAAGGAACCGTGGACTCGAGGAAAGACAAGAGGCTAACACGTTTAGATCCTCCCAGATAAGCAGAAGAAAACTTGAACAGTCACGTTTCTTTCTTACGGCTAACAGTATTGGTCCAGAAACCACATTATTCGGGACCCCCCGTATGACAATGTGGCCTACCTACTCAAACACTGGAAGAAACACATATTTTGATAACTTAATTGTTTTCATTTCATCACTGGGAACTAACAAAAGAAAATATTTTTGGCAAAGAAACAGTAGTGGTAGTCGTCACAATGAAATATACGGCAACGCGAATGGACATAACCTTCAGTTATTAGATAATTACCTAGTTAATCTCATTTCACAAAGTAACCAGATCCCTGGATACGGTGGCTCTCTTGGAAGAAAGTATGGTTCTGGTCCTTATCAGGATGGTAAACAAATTCTTACTCAGTGCTGGGATTATGTGAGGACCACCAACCTCAATGACCCTTATAATAATGACCAGTACACCGCCAGAGGAAATGCATCAGGTCATGGTCAAGTTGCCGGGTGCTGCCTTTGTGGAGGTACATCACCNCACCAAGTCNGGTGGGACAAACCTTATCTTAAATTCCCAAGGGGNTTTGGTCGACTACCAACCTTAACTGAGGTCGCTTTAGTTTTTAAAGCAACTGGCCAGCGCTCCGAGGATGGACAAGCTCAGGGTAACTCTCAAGGACTCCCCCCTGGAGGAGTTAACATTGAGGTCGGATTACTTCTCGAAACATTTTGCCCAAGTCATGGATTCACTAAAATGGTTCCAAAAACATCACTTCAGGTTGTGGGNGGCCGTTTCGGCAACCAAGACAAAGAGCCTGCGGCGATCAGTATTAACGGTGTTAGCATTGGAAATCTTATTCCTCGCGGCAGAGGAAATAACATTGCCGTTAGTGAAACCAATATGAACACTAAGGGCTTTAGAGGATGGGGTGCTCATGGAGGACCTCGTCAACATGCTGGTCAAGGAAGAGCTGTGTTCTGGACACCTGATGGGAACAATGCGGGTGGAGGTGTTCCAGTTGCTGGATCAGGTCAGTTAAGAGTCCAAATACAAGGTGGACCTGATCGTCAACCTGCCTCTGAGCCTGACATGAGAGTTGTTTTATATGATGAGCAAGGCGGTGCACAAGGTAAAGATGTTAACAACCTTATCCAAGTCTTTGAAATTGACTTTCCTAATGAATTNACCATACCAATGCCAAGGTACGACAATAGGGACACCTGGAAACAAACTGTCTCCAAGGCCAGAAGTAATCCTGAGAGGCTCATTGGTCCTGGCACTGTAGTCAGGTCTCTAGTGGTGAGTCACAGTGACTTCAGACTGCTTGGTGCGAAGCGAGTCATTGAGAATCATGTTTTCCAGCCACATCCAAAGTTTAATTCCAATGACCGACACGCTCACAGTCTAGTTGACCCTGACGGTTACAAATACACCGGCTTCACAAATGAGAGGGAATTTATTGTTGGTGCAGGTTATTCAAAGACTGCGACGCCAGACTTCCCAATTTCACCTGAAAACCCAAACTTTTTTGTTGATGTTAGAGGAAATCCAAGAACCGACTACAAATTTTCTGTTGATCCTATGATCACNGGAGACTGGGACAATGGAATAGCCATGCAGATGGATGGCCCTTACGTTAANCGTGGTGATGACGGAAACAGGGTAAGTGGAAACAGAAACCCTTATTTCGATGAAAAAGCGCTATCTGCCGCAGACGTCACCAACAAAGCAAACTTCTCACCAAACAGAGTNATTTGCGGACCTGGAATGTACGGATCAATGTCGAGCGGAGTTCAGGAAGGAATACCTTGGAGGACCTTACTTTTCAGACCTGATCCATTGCACTTTGGAGCCGCTGACCAACCTAACCCTGGAGATCCACCGGATCACCTATGGATGGACCTTTTTTGGATGCCNGTTGTTGAGCCTTATGCCATTTCAATGCCTGCCGCNACTAGAGGTAAAATCAATATGAACACACANATAGTTCCTTTTGATTACATTAANAGAAACACTGCNATGCACGCATTGATGAAAGCCGAAAGGGTTCTCGCCATACCAACGAATGCAGGAAGCAAATACAAANAGCAAAACGGAGGTTCTGATTCATGGAGACGCAAGATTGATGCNTACGAAACCCTCAAACAGTGGGAGGATAAATTTAAAGAAAATAGACTTTTCCGCTCACCGACAGAGATTTGTGAAATGTATCTTGTCCCTGAAGGAGAAACACTGGGAACAAAGAGTGGTAAAGATTATCCTAAAATGCGCCAGTTCTGGGAAAAGCACAGGCTCACAGGAGACAATACAAAAGAACGCCCNTATGCAAATATGCAGCCAAGACTNACNACTAAATCAAATGTCTTCAAAGTTCATATGATTGTTCAGACATTCAGAAAAGCAAANAGCACGGCACCCGATGTCGTCGATCCTGCAAAAGATAAAGCTATTGGCACTTGGCGTGGATCAGCACTTATCGAGCGCTTTATTGATCCTAGTGACAACAAAATACCGGACTACTTCAATGATCCAAATATGACCAAGCCATCACTTGAAGAATTCTACAACTACAGAGTGCTTCACGTTAAACAATTTGCTCTATAAAAGTTCATCAACTTAAAAATAAAAAAAGGGTCTTCAATTGAAGGCCCTTTTTTATGAACTTAATTCCACTGCAGAAGAATTAGGATCAAGGAAAAAGCTCCAGCTCTTGTGATAATGACTGTCACTTCCTTTTTTAAAACCAACTAAAGGTCTCCAGCGAGGAGCTACTGGTTTTTTAAAAGGCTGCATTCCTGACTCACGCGGCAATTTGTTTCCTTTTCTCGTATTACATTTAATACAAGAAGTCACCACATTCTCCCAATTAGTTTCTCCACCCTTATCCTTTGGATACACATGGTCTAAATTTAAGTCACGCGGATCAAATTTCTTTTTGCAATACTGGCAGACATAATCATCTCTCTGGAAAATGTTGTCTCTAGAAAACTTAATTTCCTTTTTGGGTANTCGATCGAAAGACGAAAGAACAATAATCGAAGGCAAACAAAACCNACTTGATACAGTCCCGACCACAGGCCAATCATCCGGCTGCTCCTCAACTCCTAACCATGATTCAAAATCATAAGTNGCAAATCTTTCTTCACCAAACATTCCGACCGCTTGAGCATGGCCAAGAAAAAGAAGGCCCAACGCCCGTTTTGCAGAGCACATATGAACAGGCTGCCACAAACGATTGAGGACCAAAACCTTGTTTTCTATTGCGCTATTCATTCAATATACAACAATGAATACTAAAATTTGGATGTTTTTTGCAATAAAGATATTGTTAAGAAATGTTTATTTTTAAGTAAAAATTTTAGTATTTTGATTTTGTTTTTATATTTTTTTAAAACAAATTTAGAAGTAACCTCTATATTACAGACTTTAAAGAAATGCTTCCCCCATCAACTTCAAAATATTCCAANAATATTTTAAATTTACTTCTCATCGTATTATCGACTTTATCGATATCAATTGCGACAGCACAAGATCCTGGAACGATTTATTTGGAGGCTTACTTACAAGTTGAAGATGCCGAAAAACTTGAAAAAGAATCAAAATTTGCTGAAGCCCTTCGTAAGTATACTGATGCTAAAAACATCTTAGACAATATCGCGAGGGAGCACCGCGGCTGGAGACCAGAGGTACTTGATTACAGAAGACGAAAAGTTAATGAGGCTATTGACCGTTGTAGGAAGAGTATTCCTGAAAACGAAAGACCTGCCCCAAATAATATAGAGCCAAAAAATCCAAATAATGGGGGTAATATTTTGGACCAACGTGATGAGACTATCAAAAAATTAGAACAAGCTAAAAAGCAGTTAACAGAAAATTTACAGAAGACACAGCTTGATTATAACAAAGCTATTAACGATTTAAAAAACTCCAAAGAAGCTCAAACGAGTTTGGCTGATGAATTACAATTAGCCCAGGCCAAACTAACNNACGGTGAACTGAGTGAAGAAAAAGAGAAAACTCTGCGAGCAGAAATCGTGCATCTACAAAATGACTTGGCATTAGTGAATGAATCTTTCACCAAAGCAAAAAAAAGAAANGCNGAGCTAGAGGCTGAAATTACTAANGTCAAAGACTCAACCGATTCGATAGATGCTCAAAAAGCGGAGCTTCAAATTGAAAGGCAACGAATACAAGAACTCATCAATGGAGCAACAGATGATGATCTTAAGAAGCTTCTTGCTGAAAATGTCACCTTAAAAAAAGAATTATCAGATGCCAGAACCGAAGTTCAAAGGCTATCCAGTGAAAAGGATCGCGACGCAGAGGAAATTGCTTCCCTGAAACAAAGGATCAAGACAGTCGAAAATCGTCTTGCTGCCATTCAGCAAGAAAATAGTGAATATCAGGAGAAAATTGTCAACTTATCGCAAAAACTAAAATCGACTGAGAACAAATTGGCTAAGGCTCTCGAATCCCCTGACGGTAGAAGATCCATTGCTCAAGAGGCTTTGAATGAGAANAAGACACTAAGGAGTATTGTTAAAAGACAGATCATGCAGCAGGCTTGGAGAAAACAGGCAAAAGAATTAGTTTTAGCAGAACTTACTCGGCAAGGGGTTGCCTCAAGAGGGCTCATTAATCAAATTGAAAAACTTGCGGGCAAAGGAACAATACTAACAGAACAAGAACAGGCCTTNTTAAGAGAAAGCCTAATCGGAGACCTCGGTGAACAATCGGGCCTCATCCTTGTTCAAGGAAATGAACAAGAAATCACTTACCCTGAAATGGGAGATAGCAACGAGGGAACCTTATCTAAAGTTGGCCTTAATGAAAACCTCACACAATACGCAACCGCAATCGCGTATGACTTTGCAAAAGGAAATTTCGAAAAATGTTCTGATGGGTATTCCAAAATTCTGACCCTTGCTCCGAACAANGTTTANACGATTAGAAATCTCGCCCTTGCAAAATTGCGACTAGACCAAANACAAGAGGCCGAAGAACTATTAAAGAAAGCAATCGAACTACAACCTAACGACGGATACTCCCATTTTCTTTTAGGAGTCTATTATTATCGAATAGGAATGGATAATGAAGCCATTGCAAGCATTGATAAAGGGCTAGCTATATCACCGGACAACGCAAAGGCTCATCATTATTTAGGTGCCATTTGTATCAAACAAGGTCTTAGAGAAAGAGCCATTAAAGAATTTGAAAGCGTTATCGCAATTGACCCNAGCTTTGGTGATGCTTATTACAATCTTGCTTACCTCTATGCCACATCCAACCCGAAACGTCTCGATTTGGCCAGAGATTGCTACCTCAGAGCACAGCAAAATGGAACTTCCGCCGACACGGCAATGGATTCTGCTCTGGGNAGTTAAATCCAACCCATATCATTAAACTATACTAAACCCCAATATACAGGAAAAGAGGCAAAAAACCCTTGAATTTATACATGATTAGCCATTAATGTCAGTCCCTCTCAAACCTGAAACCAATCCCAATTTAAAATAATACAATGTTAGGTTTTTTCCGAAACTCTCAAGGACCCATAATGTGGGTTGTGGCGGCTATCGTAATCGTCGCTTTCACCTTCTTTTATGACGCAGGCAAAGTCCAAAACAGACAGGATACTGAAGTAATGTTTGAAATTGGAGATGAGTCTTATACCCAACAGGATTGGAACACTGCCCTAGGACCTTTATATGGTCAGTTCATTTTCAGAATGGGTTCTGATTACATTGATTTATTTCAGCAACTCACAAGNGAAAGAGCATCCACTACGGATTCTAGAAGCATGAGGCAAGCGTTTGTTTACAATCTCATGCTACTCAGAGAGAGAGCTAAGGATTACGAAATTCATATTTCCGATGATGACATCGTAAAAGAAATTAAAAAGATCGATCTATTTCAGGTAAGAGACACTCTCGGACAGCCCTTAAATC
The DNA here is from genome assembly GCA_002684575.1 of Verrucomicrobiales bacterium. Taxonomy (GTDB): domain Bacteria; phylum Verrucomicrobiota; class Verrucomicrobiia; order Verrucomicrobiales; family DEV007; genus EC70. Next base: position 558 of record NYVP01000060.1, on the reverse strand, counting down.
AATTTGATATTAGACAGTGGGAACTATTTAAAGCCCAATTTCTGAGNGCAGAATACACTGAAGAAGACTTCAAACAATTTATAGCTGATAAAATTAGTTATGACAAAATAAGGCAACTGATCGGTAGTGGATCAACTCCCTCAGACTTTGAAGTGGATCAGGCATACAAAAAAGAAAATCAGCATATTGTTGCCTATGTTATCAATAAGAAAGTTGATGAAATCAAAGATAACNTTGAAATCAACGATGATGAAGTAAAAGGACGTTTCGATAAAGTCAAAGCACTAATAGAGGAAAACAACGAAGAAAAAGATTCATCCGAATCGAACTCTGATACTATTGAGCAATCTTCAGAAGAAAGTGATTCAACCGATCCTGAAACTGATACAACTAACAAATCAACAGAAGAAGAACGTGCGCTTCTTGAGAAACAAAAAGGTCTTATTCAAACCAAAGAAAAAAGATCCTTTGAATACATCTTTTTCCCTGATCCCACTTACGTGAAACCTGAGCCTACTCCTGAGCCTACTCCTGAGCCTACTCCTGAGCCTACTCCTG
>NYVP01000059.1 GCA_002684575.1 Verrucomicrobiales bacterium | reverse complement strand
GCCGATTTTAGCAATGTTGTTAGTGATATCGAAAATAAGTTAGGAGCTAATGCGGCTCCGATTTTAATTCCCATAGGATCAGAGGAGTTTCTTACAGGCCAGATCGATGTTATAAACAAAAAAGCTATCGTTTATTCAGATAGTGATGTTCTGGGTTCTACATATGCAGTTAGAGAGCTTGATGATGATGAGCTAATGGTTGCGGAGGAAGCTTATTCTAATCTTGTTGAAAAATTAATTGATGCCGATGAAGAGATTGGAACTCTTTACTTAGAGGAAAAAGAAATAACACTCGAAGCAATTAAATTAGCTCTTCGTAGGGCAACTATTAATAATAAAATTATACCGGTTTGTGGTGGCTCGGCTTTTAAAAACAAGGGTGTTCAAGCAACTCTAGATGCAGTTATCGATTACCTGCCAAGCCCTTTAGATATACCATCAGCAGAGGCTGAAAGAGTAGGTGACGCATCAAAAAAAGTCCCAGTTGTTACTGATGACAACGCAAAATTTTGTTCTCTAGCCTTCAAATTATGGAGTGATAAATTTGTAGGTAAGCTTGTATTCTTTAGGGTTTATTCTGGAACGGTTTCCAAGGGCGACCAGGTCTATAACCCCAGAACTCGAAGAAAAGAGAGAGTTGGTCGACTAATTCAAATCCAAGCTGATGAGCACAAGGATATTGATACATGCTATGCTGGAGATATCGCAGCCATTGTAGGCATAAAAAATATTACGACTGGAGACACTCTTTGTGATTCATCTCAGGATATATTTTTGGAACCTCCCTCCTTTCCAGAGCCAGTTATCGCGATGTCTGTTGAGCCAAAAACAACAGCGGACCAAGAAAAAATGGCTCTAGCCCTTCAGCGTTTGGGTGAAGAGGACCCCACTTTTGTTGTTAAAAGTGATGAAGAGACCGGCCAAACAATTATTTCAGGCATGGGCGAGCTTCATTTGGAAGTCATCCAAGATAGAATGAAGAGAGAGTTTGGGGTGGTTACCACTGCAGGTAAACCTCAAATTGCATATAGAGAAACCATCACCCTTGACGCAGATGGAGAAGGGCTTCTTAAAAAGCAAACTGGTGGTAAAGGTCAATATGGGCATGTTATTTTAAAAATATTTCCAAACGAAAGAGGTAAAGGTTTAACAACAGAAAATAAGGTTGTTGGTGGTGCGATACCAAGAGAATACATCAATGCTTGCATGGCAGGAATTAAGGAAGCAATGATTTCTGGTATCATAGCGGGTTATCAAGTTGTTGATGTCCACGTAGATTTGGTTGATGGATCAAGCCATGACGTTGATTCAAATGAGCAATCATTCAAAATGGCTGCAATTTTTGCAATGAAAGACGCTTTCAAAAAAGCCGATTGTAAATTGTTAGAGCCAATGATGGATGTGGAGTGCACTACCCCAGATGAATTTCAAGGCGACATTATGGGTGATTTGAATCGTCGTCGTGGAAAAATTGGTGAAATAGGTGCCAGAAATAACGTGAGTGTAATCAAAGCTGAAGTGCCTTTAGCAGAAATGTTTGGGTACTCAACAGACATAAGAACTTTGTCATCAGGAAGGGCTAGCTACTCAATGGAGCCTTCGCACTTTGAAGCAGTACCTAATGCAATTGTAGATGAACTAATAGAGAAGCGAGGGGGAGTAGCTCTTGCGTATGCTTAAGATTTAATTAACTGAAAATGGAAAATAAACAAAGAATTCGAATCCGGTTGAAAAGTTACGACTATCGCATGCTTGATAAGGCAACTATGGAAATTGTTGATACAGTCAAAAGAACTGGATCAAGGCTAGCTGGACCAATTCCTTTGCCTACAAGAATTGAAAAATTTAGTGTCAACCGATCACCTCACGTTAATAAAAAATCAGCAGAACAATTTGAAATAAGAACCCATAAAAGGTTGCTTGATATTCTCAATCCCAGTGGGCACACCATGGAAGAGCTTAAAAAGCTGAGTTTGCCCTCAGGAGTAGAAATTATAATCAAGCTTGGAAGCTAATAAGCAGACAATCACTTTAATAAGTTAAAAATTTTAAGACGAAATTTCGTTAAGAATCAAATAGGATATGAGTTTAGGAATACTAGGTAAGAAAGTTGGTATGACACGTGTCTATGACGAGGATGGTGCAATGGTGCCAGTGACTGTCATTGATGTTAGTGGGAATACTTTGTTGCAAAAAAGAACCAAGGAAACTGACGGTTACGTAGCAGTTCAAGTTGGTTATGATACTCAAAAAGAGAGTAGAGTAACTAAGGCGCGTTCAGGTCATTTTAATAAACATAATTCAGAAGCAAAAAGNTTTGTTCGTGAGTTTAGNTACTCTAGTGATAGCGAATTACCTGAAGAGATGGATAATCCATCTGCAGAAATGTTCGAAGATGGTCAATTTGTTGATATTATTGGGACCACTAAAGGCAAAGGTTTTCAAGGTGTGTACAGAAAATATAATTTTGGNGGTTTGCCACAGTCACATGGTTCGATGATGCACAGAAGGACAGGAAGTATTGGTGCAGGATCAACCCCGGGTCGCGTTTGGAAGAANACAAAGATGCCCGGCAGAATGGGAGGTAAGAAGGTAACCGTTCAGAATTTAAAAGTCATCCAATCTCGTCCAGAGGACAATGTATTGCTAATTAGCGGTACCGTTCCTGGCGCAAAAGGTGGTTATGTCATTATTAGACCCGCCATCAAGAAATAATTAAAAAGTAATCATATGTCCGCAAGTATATTAACTACAGATGCNGCAAAGGCAGCAAACATTATTCTTACTGAAGAGGGAGCGGGTGCTCAGGCAGTTCATGACGTTGTTGTTGCGATGCGAGCAAATAGGCGTTCTGGAACTGCTAATACCAAAACACGTGGAGAGGTTGCTCAATCTGGNAAAAAACCATTTCGTCAAAAAGGTACTGGTAATGCCAGACAAGGAGGTAACGCTTCCCCATTACACCGTGGAGGAGGNGTTGTTTTTGGCCCCAGGCCCAGAGATTATTCTAAACAGGTTAATCGTAAGACCAAGAAAATAGCATTCTCAGCCGCTCTTAGTAATCGTATTGAAGCTGGAGATGTTTTCATTGTTGATGAATTTAAAGTNGATGGAGGTAAGACCAAGTCATTTGTAGCTAAGGTTAATGAGACTGCTGGGGTTCTAAACTGCCTGATTGTTTCTAATAACTTCACAGCAGAGACATATTTATCTGCAAGGAATGTAGCGGATACCCAATTGGTCACAGCTTTGGATGTAAATACCGAGGAATTACTTAATTACGATAAGATAATTATTACCGAAGGTGCAATGCCAACGCTTTCAAAGAGAACAACACTCTAATTTTTAAAATTTAAGGAATAAATCATAATGAAAGATATTCATAGAGTTCTTAAAACAATACAGGTCAACAGCGAGAAAGCTCAAATTCTTACTGAAGATAATATATATGTTTTTAAGGTAGATAAGAGGGCAACAAAGATTGAAATTAAAGAGGCTGTTAAAAGAGTTTTAGGCAAAGGGGTCGAATCTGTAAAAACAGCCAACTACACAGGTAAGAAAAAAAGAGGAAGAACAAGTCCAGTGATGGGGCGAAGACCAAANTGGAAAAAGGCTTACGTNAAATTGAAGCCAGGCGAAATGATTGACATTGCATAATTTAAAGAAAAAAAGGAAATGGCATTAAAAAAGTTTAAACCCTATACACCATCTAATCGATACAAGGAGCTTCCTAGTTTTGAGGAGATTACAAAGGATACTCCGGAGAAGTCACTTCTTTTTCCATTGAAGAANAGTGGTGGTCGAAATAATAGAGGTAGAATAACATGTCGCCATCGAGGTGGTGGTCATAAGCGTAAATATCGCTTGGTTGATTTCAAGAGAATGAAGAGAGACGTAAGCGCTAAGGTTGAGGGTATCGAGTACGATCCTAACCGTTCTGCGAGAATTGCTCTTATTACCTATGAAGATGGAGTTAAATCATACATTATTGCGCCAGTCGGTTTGGAAGTTGGCGCTAAGGTGGAGGCAGGTGAAAATGCACCTCCTAAAATTGGCAACGCATTGCCTTTATCAAAAGTACCTTTAGGGTCAGATATTCATAATGTTGAGTTGATCCCTGGAAGAGGAGGCAGCATNGCAAGAAGTGCTGGTGGTCAAGCTACTCTTTCAAANATGGAAGGTAAATATGCTCTGGTAAAATTGCCNTCAGGTGAAATTAGAAAAATTAATGCAGCATGCTATTGCACCATAGGAAGAGTTGGTAACATCAATCATGGAGATGTGGTTGCTGGAAAAGCCGGAAGAACAAGATGGCTTGGTATTCGACCAACAGTTAGAGGAATGTGCATGAACCCGGTTGATCACCCCAATGGCGGTGGAGAGGGTAAATCNAAATCAGGGGGTGGTCGCCAACACCTAAAGAGTCCATGGGGACATGTTAAAGGTCAAAAGACTAGAAAGAAGTATAAAGCGAGTAGCAAGTTTATCGTCAAGAGACGCAAGACTAAAAATAATCGAACCAGATAAATCTTATATAAATATAATACTAAAAATATTATGGGTAGATCACTTAAAAAAGGACCATTTATAGATCAGAAGCTTCTAATGAAGATTGATGCTATGAATGATTCTGGGCAAAAAAGACCAATCAAAACTTGGTCAAGAAAATCTATTATCTCACCAGACTTTGTGGGTCATACATTTCTTGTACACAACGGTAAAGATTTTATTAGCGTTTACGTCTCAGAAAATATGGTGGGTCATAAACTAGGTGAATTTTCACCGACTCGTAAATTTATTGCACATGGAGGTGTAGGTAAAAAATAAATAATACCATCTAAAATTAATGTTATTCAGACACATTTTCACGAGGTTATTAGTTTTGGTTTTCGCCAAAGCCTTGTGCCTATGTGTTGCTATATGTGCTGATAAAGATATTGAGTTGGTCGAAGCCAGAACAGCGCTTGAAGCCGCCATCGAAAAGAATAATGATCTTATCAAACAGCTGGCGAAATTTGAAAAAATTAATTCAAATCTAAAGACCAGCCTTATGACCTCAAATGCTGAAGCNGTTGAGTTTAGAAATTCATATAATGATGTACGCTTACAGCTTGAGGCTTTTGGCATCGAGTCTGTCACTGATGGTCAATCAGGAATTGAGGCGCGTTTGCTTAAGGCAATGAATGATATACGTATTCTTGAGGAGGAAAAATTAGCGCTNTCCGAGTCTCTAATCAATTTATCCGATGTNACNCTTCGATTNNTTGATGCNGTTGAAAATAAAAAATCCGATAATGANTTAATTAANANNGTGNAGGATGCTGTGGATGATTCTGATATCGCTTTGGGTATTGGAAGAATCGAAGGTTCAGAAAATTTTGTTGATGGAACCATTCACGAAGCAAGTATCATTGGAATTAAGGATGATCATGGTGTTGTGGTTTTGAACATAGGANCCAATTCTGGAGCCAAAATTGGCATGCCTTTTAGACTGTTTAGAAAAGATAGGCCGGTAGGAACATCAATCATCATCGATGTCAGAGACAACATCTCTGCGGCACTTATTAAAAATTTAAAAATCCAAGAAGATTATCCGAAAGTAGGCGATTTGGCCTCAGTGGATACAACACAAAAATAAAGTTTATGAAAAAAGAGAAAAAAGAATATTTGAAAGGGATATTCCGAGCTGAGCATAAAAATGCTAGAGTTTCTCCAAAGAAGGCTCGCGACGTTGCGCGTGCTATTCAAGGAATGAGAGTTGATGAGGCAGTGAATGCACTTACGTTTACTCCAAGAAAATCAGCGCAATTGATTAAGAAAACTTTAGATTCCGCCCTAGCAAACGCAGTTAGCATCAATGATGAGATGGATGAGGNNANTNTTGATATCGAATCTTTGATCGTTAAAGAGGCTGTCGTAAATGATGCTCGCACATTGAGACGTTTCAAGCCAAGAGCTAGAGGATCAGCAGGTCCAATAAGGAAAAGACAAAGTCATATAAGCATAGTTATCACGGAGGATAATTCGGCAAATAAAGAAGGAAAATAGACAAAGTTAACAAAAATTTCACAAAAGAAAATTATGGGACGTAAAGTAAATCCGATAGGTTACAGACTTGCAGTTCAAAAGGACTGGAGATCCAAGTGGTATGCATCTGAACAAGATTACACCAAGTTCTTGCACCAGGATATCAAAGTCAGGAATTGGCTCAAGAAAACTCTCTACACTGCAGGTCTTGCTAAAATTGAAATAGAAAGGGCTTATAATGCTATTAGAGTGAAGCTCCATACTTCTAGGCCTGGAATAGTTATTGGCAGAAAAGGTGCTGAAATTGAAAATTTGAGTAACAAGATTTCGGCTATGTGTGATGGACAGGATGTAAAAATTGATATTCATGAAATAAAGCAGCCTGAGTTAGTTGCCCAATTAGTTGCAGAGAGTGTAGCTGTGCAGTTGGAGAGAAGAATTGCATTCCGCCGAGCAATGAAAAGAGCTATTCAGACTACTATGGATTTTGGTGCTGACGGTATAAGAATCCGCTGTAGCGGAAGGCTTGGTGGAGCGGATATTGCTCGAGCAGAATGGTATAAGCTTGGTAAAGTGCCACTTCAAACATTGAGAGTTCCCATCGATTACGGATTTGCCGAAGCTAAAACAACATATGGGATCATCGGGATTAAGTGTTGGATTAACAAGAAGGAAGAAATAGAGAAGCCAAAACGTGAAACTGGGGGTGGACCTAGAAGAGACCCTAAAGGAAAAAGGGGTAGGCAAGCTCAAGCAAAGTAACAAATTACAAATTTAAAAACCTAATCAAATAAAAATATTTAGAAAGGACCTATAAAGCATGCCATTAATGCCAAGAAAGGTGAAGTATCGTAAGAGTCAGCGCGGAAGTCGTGCTGGCAATGCGAATCGTGGAACTAGGCTAAGTTTCGGTGATTATGGACTTCAGACTCTAGAGAGAGGATGGATCAAAAATAATCAAATAGAGGCTTGCCGTGTTACAATCAATAGATACCTGAAACGAAAAGGAAAAGTGTGGATCAGAATATTCCCTCATAAGCCAACAACATCTAGACCTCCAGAAACAAGAATGGGTAAGGGTAAGGGAGCTCCAGAGCACTGGGTTGCAGTTGTTAGACCAGGCTTGATGCTTTTTGAGGTTGCAGGTGTATCAGAGACTGTGGCTAGGGAAGCTTTGCGTAGAGCAGCAAATAAATTGGGACAGAGTTGTAGGTTTGTTAAACGAGATTCGCATTAATTTATAAAAATGAAACTTGAAGAGCTAAAAGAAAAAACAGCCGCTGAGTTGGCCGATGAAAGAAGAGATCTCAAAGTTGAGATGATGAATCTTCGTGTGCAAAAAGCCAGTGGGCAGCTTGAGAATCCAGCGAGGATAAAAATAGTCAGAAAAACAATTGCAAGAATCGAGACTTTATTATCTGAAAAGAGAATCAGTCAGGATGAAACGAAGTCATAGAAAATAGATTAACTGACCAACATATTAAGATTTAAAAACATATGAGTGAAGACCAATCAGTAAATATAGAGTCATCCAGAGGATTAAGAAAAGAACGTGTAGGTGTTGTTTCATCGGATTCTATGGATAAAACAATCGTGGTAAGTGTTGTTACTCGAGTGCCACATGAGAGATTTAGAAAGATAGTAAAGAAAACAACTAAATTATATGCTCATGATGAGGAGGGTGTCGCGAAAAAAGGGGACAAAGTCCGTGTCGCTGAAACAAAGCCAGTAAGCAAAAACAAATGTTGGAGATTAGTAGAGGTACTGTCTCATTAATTTTAGATAAGAAAAATTTTACCCACTAGATATTATGATTCAGATGGAATCCAAAGTGCAAATCGCTGATAATACTGGCGCAAGAGTTGCCAAGATGATTGGTGTGCTTGGGAAGAGAACTCGAAGCGCTGGCATTGGTGATGTTATTACGGCACACGTTCGCGAGGCAAGTCCCACAGCGAATATCAAAAAAGGTTCAGTTGTACAGGCTGTAGTTGTTCGTACTGCTGCCCCCATAAGACGTTCTGATGGATCTGTTCTTCGCTTTGATAAGAACGCCATTGTCATAATTGATAAAGATAAGAATCCAAGAGGAACACGTATTTTTGGTCCAGTAGCCAGGGAGTTACGGGAGAAAAATTTCATGAAAATTGTATCACTTGCACCTGAAGTCCTATGAGTAGAATTAAAACACACGTAAAAGTAAACGATCAAGTCGTCGTCATCTCAGGCGAACACAAAACCGCTTCTGGCAAGGTGCTTCAAGTGCTTCCCAAGAAACAGCAGGTCCTCGTAGAAGGCGTCAGAATGATTAAGAAGCATGCTAAAAAATCTCAAGATAGACCTGATGGAGGTATTATTGAGTTAGAGGGGCCGATACATCTTTCCAATGTTAAGAAAATAGAATCTAAGGCGGCAAAAGCGGATTCTAGTAAACCAGAACAAGAAACTCCTCAGGAGAGTGAATCTACTGATAATTCCTAATTTAAGTTAAAATGAAACCCGATTTACTAACAAAGTATAATGATGAAGTTGTACCTGCTTTAAAAGAGCAGTTTGGGTACAAGAATATTCATCAAGTTCCGTTTATTGAGAAAATTGTCATCAATTGTGGCGTTGGTAAGGCTGAGTCTGAAAGAAAGCAAGCCGTACAAGATGCACTTGATGCTATTTCTCTTATAACAGGTCAAAGAGGAGTTCCAACTGTGGCAAAAAATAGTATTTCAAACTTTAAGCTACGAGCTGGTGAATTAGTGGGTGCTAAAGTAACACTTCGTGGTGATAGAATGTATGAATTTTTACTTAGACTCATTGGTACTGCGATTCCAAGCATCAGAGATTTCAGAGGGGTTTCCGCAAAAGCATTTGATGGTAGAGGTAATTACACGCTTGGGATTGTCGATTACACAATCTTCCCAGAAGTTGAACTCGACAAAGTTCAAAGACAACTCGGATTTGATATTTGTGTTGTAACTAGCGCCAATACCAATGATGAAGCGAGAGAGCTACTGCACTTGCTAGGCATGCCGTTTAGAGGTAGAGAGAAAAAAGCAGCTTAAATTATTAACTTTATAAAACAAACCATGGCAGCACTTAGTGACCCCATTTCAGATTTTTTAACCAGATTTAAAAATGCCACTAGAGCAGGTAAAGAGGAATTCTCTGCACCTTTTTCAAAGATCAAAGCTGATATAGCAAGGATTCTTAAGGAAGAAGGTTATATTTGGTCTTACGAAGTTGATAATGATGGGGCTTTTCCATCATTAAAAGTAAAGGTCAAATATACTGACGGAGTACCCGCATTAACTGATTTGAAAAAAGAAAGTAAACCAGGAAGACGTCAATATGTTGGAGTTGAAGATATACCTAAAGTTTTAGGAGGTCTTGGTATAACCATATTGTCTACATCAAAAGGTTTAATGTCTGGTCATCAGGCAAGAAAGAAAAATATAGGCGGAGAACTAATAGCTTCCGTTTGGTAAACAAAATAATTAAGAGATATGTCACGAGTAGGAAATAAACCAGTAGAGTTACCTGAAAAGGTTACTTTTAATGTTTCGGATAATGGTCATCTAACTGTTGAGGGCCCATTAGGAAAGCTTGAATGGCAGCTTCCTGAGGGGATCAAACTTGAGCAAGAAGAGGCTAATTTAGTTGTATCTAGGCCTGATGATTCTAGAAAAAATAAGGCGATACATGGTACAGCCAGAAGTTTAGTAGCAAACATGGTCGAAGGTGTCAGTAAGGGGTTCAAAAGAAAATTGGAAATTCATGGAGTTGGATTTAGAGCGGCCGTAAAAGGAAGTGTACTAGATCTTTCATTAGGTTTCTCTCATCCAGTTGAACACCCCATCCCCGAGGGTGTTAGCGTCAAAGTTGAAGACAACACAAATATTTTAGTAGAAGGTTTTGATAAGCAGAAAGTAGGGCAATTTGCTGCAGATGTTCGCTCCTATTACCCACCAGAACCATACAAAGGAAAAGGTGTAAGATATTCAGACGAATATGTTAGAAGAAAAGCAGGTAAGAGCGTCCAGTAATTAATTTAACAAAAAAATATAATGGCACATTTGAACAGGAAGAAGAATCGAAGGAAAGTTCATTTTCGGATTAGAAAAAAAATTGAAGGAACAACTCAGCGTCCTAGGTTAGCAATTCATTTCTCTAACAAGAATATATATGCGCAGTTGATTGATGATGATAAGGGGGTAACTCTTGCATCAGCATCCACCAAAGATAAGAAAGCTGGAATATCAAGCGCGGCTAATTCTGAGAATGCAGCTAAGGTTGGAGCGGTCATCGCTGAGAGAGGCAAGTCGGCTGGTGTCAACGAGGTGGTTTTTGATAGAGGTGGTTTTGTTTACAGTCAAAAAGTTAAGGCCTTGGCAGACGCAGCCAGGGAGGGAGGTTTAAAGTTTTAATACAATGAGTAACGAACAAAAATCTAACGATATTGATTCTGAGGAAACTCCAACTGCTGAGGAAACTCCAACTGCTGAGGAAACTCCAACTGCTGAGGAAACTCCAACTGCTGAGGAAACTCCAACTGCTGA
>NYVP01000058.1 GCA_002684575.1 Verrucomicrobiales bacterium | reverse complement strand
GTGACTCCAGCTCATCCCACTGGTTTCGAAGTAAGAAACGTAGGAACACGCTTGGAAGTCGAACCGATAGTTGGGCAAGACAATTATACTGTGGAGTTAAATTTAACACCAGAGTTCAGTCAGTTTGAAGGATTTGTTAATTATGGAACCCCTATACTAACGAATGGAACTAATATACTTGGCGAGTTTGTGTCCATACCTTTGTCCGATAATAGAATACTACAGCCAGTATTTCGTACCTTAAGAGAAAACACCAGTGTCGTTGTTTGGGACGGTGCCACTGTGGTTATTGGAGGATTAATTGAAGATCGAAATACTGCAGTTGAGGATAAGGTGCCACTATTCGGTAGCATCCCGGTATTAGGAAAGTTTTTTAAATCCAAAGGCAATGACAGGATTAAGAGAGCTGTTATGTTCTTTGTTAAGGTGAATATCATTGATCCTTCTGGCAGAAGAATTAATGGTACTTAGTTAGGATATAAATTANTATTGAGCTTAATATTAAATCAGAGTATCACTGATTTTTATTTGTAATTTNNTTTTTACTACGANTAGAACTNCTNAAATTTATTAAAANTTGTTTAATGGATCAAGATAAGAAATCTTATAGAAAGAGGGTAACTCGAAAAAGAAAATCTAAATCANAAAGCACAAGTCAACCAGTTAGGTTTGAGGAAATTGAGGCTGAAGATGGTTCAAAAAAAATGGTTGAGGTCAGGCGTCGTCGACGACGCAGATCAAAACAACCAAAGAAAGAAAAGGAAAAAAAGATAAAATTAGCAAAGAGATTTCTGATTTTAGGTATTATTTCTCTCTTAATCATTTTCTTTGGTTTTTATTTTTTTATGATCACTTGGATTGGTGGTCAGGGCTTTAGAAACAATATTAGTGATAAGGTTTCAGAAATTATTGATCAAGATGTCAGTTTTGGTGAATTCTCTTTGAAAGGCTTAAACCTCAGATCCAAAGGATTAAAAATTGATTCGGTTCCTAAGGAATTACTGCTAATGGAAGCCAGGCTTGAACTTCTGCAAACGCGAATTCATCCGAGTAGTTTTTTTTCCAGTGATTGGTCGATGGGGAATATTCAATCGATGAGGGGGGAGTTGTTATTTGGTAAAGATCAGTTTGATGTGGTTACTAAGAAATTTCCTGTAAATGATGTTTATAATAATATTGTCATATCCAAGGCAGGANTAGGTTTGAATTCGAGTCCAAATAATTTTAATTTTACGAGGTTGTCTGTTGATGAGTGTGATCTGAAGTGGCAAAATGAAAAAGGGGATGTTTTAATTTTTGGTGATGATGTGAATCTTATTTTTTCACTATCGTCATCGTCGGCGTTCAATATTGATTTTGTGGGAGGTGACTTGGTGATTCCAATGTGGCCAAATTTGAAAATTCAATCTGTCTCAGGAACGGTCAAAGATAGCCAATACTTGATTAATCAATCAAAATTCAATCTNTCTCGGAATGGTGAAGTGACATTAAATGGTAGAATTTCTCTTGATCAGAGCGCTGNTTATCAAATCTCATCCGATTTAAGGGGTATTGATATTAGTGAGATTCTGTCTGCTGACTGGATGGATAAATGCGAGGGTACGGTTGACGGTGGAATTAATATTTCAGGTAAGCTTTTGGGTGAGAAAGAGATGAANGCTGATGGTGGGTTTTCAGGTTCAGACATTCAATTTTTCAGAAACCCAATCCTCAAATTTTTATCTCAAACNTTGTCCGAACCTTCTCTTAATCAAATTTGGATTGAAAATTTAAATTTTCAATTCTCTCGAAATTTAAACCTCATTGAAATATCAAATCTATCAGGAGAGTCCTTGCCTCTTTTAAAATTCAATCAAGGAAAAATTAAGATCACACATGATGGTTACTGGGATGGACGTGTTGGTATTGAGATTGCAAATGAAGTTGTAGATAGACTTGAATCTGATAAAAAGGCATACTTTAAGAGGAATAATGAATTTTCATCAGCGACCGTAATTCTCCAAGGTGGTGCTAAAGATCTAGAATTAAGTTTCGAACCAATCATTCGAAAATAATCATAGAATCAGATGTATTATTACATCTCAATTTAATAGTTATAGCCTATAGCNATTGAGTGCAAGATTCTCAAAATGAATGGGGTACATAAAAAATGTATAAATGTCTTTTTTTATTCAAATTACAGTCTAGCCTCATAGGCTTTCTGTTACTGAATTACTAATGATATTGGAGATCAAATATTTAAGAACATTCATCGTTCTTCTAGGTCTTTCATTTAAACAAGCTATTGTTGCCCAAGAGGGCAGTTATGAAATTTCAGTTCCACGTCTCCAAGAATCAGTAAAAATTGATGGAGTTTTGAATGAAGAGGTATGGAATTCAGCGGCCTCTTTTTCCAATTTTAGTCAGGTTGAACCCAAGAGTTTTGCAAAGCCAAGCCAAAAGACCGAGGTCCGAGTCTTCTCTACTAACAGTGCACTTTATATAGGAGTGAAATGTTTTGATACAGAGCCTGATAAAATACTTGCCAAAGAGAGAAGGAGAGATAATCCAGGAAGAGGTGACGACAGAGTAAGGATTGGCTTTGACACTTTTGGTAGAGGTATAAATTATTATTATTTCGGAGTTGCTGGAGGAGGAGGAAAATCGGATGGGGTNGTNAAGGCTGGGNGTCGTCCTGATTTGACATGGGACACGATTTGGGATTGTGATACGAGCTTGGATTCTGAAGGTTGGTACGTTGAGCTTGAAATTCCTTTTAGAAGTTTGGCTTTTGATAAAAATAGCTCGGTATGGGGATTTAATGTTGAGAGAGAAATAAGAAGAAATAATGAAAAACTTCGATGGGCTTCTCCTACNCGATTACGTTCTATGTGGACATTACAAGGATTAGGTAAACTCAANGGTTTAAAGGATNTAAAAAAGGGAATAGGGCTTGATTTAAGACCCACATTGTTGACTAGATATCGGTCAGGAGATGGATCAGAGTCAGATTTTGATCTAGAACCCTCATTTGATGCTTTTTATCGTNTCACGCCTTCCNTAACAGCAACGATGACNTGGCANACAGACTTTGCNGAAACTGATGTTGATGAGAGGCAGATAAATACGACTAGGTTTCCTTTATTTTTTCCTGAGAAACGAGCCTTCTTTCTCGAGGATGCTGAAAAGTTTGGGTTTGGGGGTATTTCTCGTAGTCCATTACCCTTTCACTCTAGAACTATCGGATTAGATTCGAATGGAAATAGGGTTCCAATACGACTAGGTAGTAAGATTACAGGTAAAGAGGGTAAATGGAATATCGGTCTATTGGGTGTTGGTCTTGAGGAAACAACAGAACTTGACTCAGATGAAGTTTATGTTGGAAGAGTTTCTTACGATATTTTTGATGAATCTTCAGTAGGGGGTATCTTTACACTTGGTGATCCAAGGTCCAACGAAGAAGCTGATACGATGGGTGTCGACTTTGAATTAAAAGATAGCTCATTTATTAATGATAATATTGGAATTTTTAGAGGTTGGGCTATGCGTACCGATACTGAAAAAGGGAGCGACACGGGATGGGGATTGACTGCAATGTATCCAAATAAGCCGGTATGGGGTCGTATTAATGTACAAAAGATGGGAGATGATTTGGATCCTGCTGCCGGATTTTTAAGAAGACCCGGAATCTATGAATTATGGTCATTTATTTCTTATGAAACTTATCCTAAGACCGATCTTATCAATGAAATTGATTTTGATTTACAAACTCATATTGATACTGACTTGGATTTAAATGCATTGACTGAGGAGATCGAACTAGAAACTGAAATTGAATTCACTAGTGGAGATTTTCTGGAAATGAGTATTCGAAGAGAAAGGGAACTCTTTGATAAAGATTTTGAAATATTTGATGATATTATTGTTAGCGAGGGAGACTATGATTATTGGAGGGCTAACGCTCAGTTGGGAACTGCTCAATCAAGAGGCTTTTATGGTTCTATCGGATCGGATCTGGGTCTTACTGATTATTTGGATGGGAAAAGATATGGAGCCAACGGTAAAATTGGTTGGCACCCTTCTTCATCATTATCAATGGAGCTAGGTGGTAACTTTAGATGGTATGAACTTAAAGATGGAGAATTTGAAACTATAATCGTTGATGGTTCTATTCGCTTTACTCCAACAAAAAAAATTGCTTTAACGACTCGAGTTCAATTCGATACGGTGTCAAATGAACTAGGAGTTAATTCTAGACTACGGTGGATGATGAACCCAGCTAGTGATATTTATTTGGTGTTTAATCAAGGGTTTAGGCGATTCGATGATCGTTTTGATAGAACCCTAACCGAGGGCGTTGTGAAAGCGGGATGGACTTTCAGATTCTAAGTAGGTAATAATTTCTATCGATGATGGAACTAAATGAGGCAAAGATACCGACGATGTATTTTATCGGGGTGTCTACTGGACAATCCTCTAGTAAAAATATTTTTCCAGAATGGGCTAAAACTTTAAAAATATCTCCTGCGAGGCTCATTGGAATTGATCTAAAGATTCATGATAATCCTGAGAATTACCAAAAAGTTATTCACTTTATCAAAAATGATCCGTTGTCCTTGGGTGCACTAGTGACAACTCATAAAATGGATCTAATGAAAGCTTGTCAGGATGAGTTCGATGAAATCGATCCTTTGGCCTTTGAGCTTGGAGAAGTCAGTAGTGTCTATAAAAGGAGAGGAAAATTATTTGCAAGAGCTACAGACCCAGAATGTGGTGGTAAGGCATTAGAAATTTTTTTACCTCCAAATTATTTTTCGGAATTTGATTCAGAATTATTAATTCTGGGAGCTGGAGGAAGTGCACTTGCATTAGTTTGGTATTTTTTGCAAGGCCCCGGTAAGATTAGTGCGCCTAATAAAATATACGTTGTCAATCGTAGTCAAGGTCGATTGGAACACTTGGTACGACTTGCAGAAGAGTGGGGAAGTTCGAGTCAAATAATACCACTTGTTGCTCATGACTCATCAGTGGCTGATCAGGTGATAAATTCGATGAATCCAGGGTCTTTAGTGGTTAATGCAACGGGTCTTGGAAAGGATGTTCCGGGTTCTCCTATTACAGATGGGGCTCAATTTCCTATTGAGGGATTTGTTTGGGATTTTAATTATCGAGGAGATCTCTTATTTTTGGAACAGGCCGCGTCACAGAAAAAAAATCGTTCACTCACTCTTGTCGATGGATGGGATTATTTTGTGATTGGTTGGACTCAAGTCATTGCCGATATTTTTGAATTAGAGATTCCAACGAAAGGTCATCTTTATGACTTACTTTCAGAGCAAGCCAAAGAAAGAAGATAAAAAAGAGCGCCCATAATGGACGCTCTTTGTATTTATCCCTTACAGGGATAATTATCTAGATCTTTCAATCGTCAGATGAGGACCCGCCCGCAGAATCAATTTCAATAGGCTTATAACCTCCACGGCTCTTAAAATACATTAATATTCCGATGTATGCGATCAACATACTAAATGGGAATATCGTCATGCTCATTAAAGCTTTAGGAGCACTGCCATCTCTTGCAGCTTGCACAGCATCTTTGGTTTCTGGGCTAGCACTAGCCAGTTTTTCTT
>NYVP01000057.1 GCA_002684575.1 Verrucomicrobiales bacterium | reverse complement strand
TCCTGCATTGATCTTTTAATAGCTTTTTCTAATTCTTCAAGACGATAAATACTATCAATTGGCTGTTCTAATTTTCCATCCAACATTTTTTGGGCTAAATCTTGATAAACTTCTTCAATATTTACCTTATTTTCATTCTTCAACCAATGGCTGAGCCATAGGCCTCTTATCGTAAGATTCTTAAAAATCAGAAAACTGTTTGGAATTTTTAAAGGCCTTTTAGACATCGCCCCGTAGGTTATATGAGTACCACCTTCAGAGAGTAATGACATGATTCTTAGTGCGCTTTCTCCTCCAACTGCGTTGATAGCTAGGGGTAANGTTCCAACCCTTTTTTCATTTTTTATTAACTTGGTGGCTTCGATTTTTCCAGATTCATCATCAGTAAAAACAGCGTCTGCTCCTAAGGATAAAAGTTTATCCTTGCAGGTTTCACGNCGCACAAAGTTCATCGTTTTAATTCCAAGGGACTTTGCTAGTTGAATGACAGCAACTCCGACACCTGAATTAGAGGCATTTTGTACAACCCAGTCGTTGCTTTCTATTTTAATACCTTGGTTAAGAAGTAACCAAGCGGTGGCAGGATTTACCTTCAGCATAGAGCTTAGCTTGAGAGGTAGAAGATCAGGTAATTTAATAATTTGATCAGGAGTTGCCGCTACGAATTCCTGCCAGCAGTCTTGTCGATTAACAAAGAGAATGTGGTCGCNTTCNTTGAAATGCTNGCATTCTTTACCAACNGCNATTACNTGACCACTTCCTTCATTNCCNATGACGGCAGGTAGTTCAGGAAGTTTNCCATACTTACCTTCTATGACATTAAGGTCTGCNGGATTAATGGGACAGTAACCAGTTCTAATGATCAGTTCATTAGGTTTTGGATCTTTGTAATCTTGCTCTCTGACCGAAACTCCTTTTTCNGGAGTCGTGAATTTATTTACTATTATCTGTCGATTGATTGTACCCATTATCAATTTTCAGTATCAGATCACATATGATGAGATCTGTAAACAGGTGAACAAATACTTTTATTTGAAAGAGAGACTNTATAACATGTCCTGATAACATGAAAATTCTAGTTTCGAGCTTTCTCATTATATGTGTNCTAATGCCTANTGTAGGCCTGTCCGAGTACAAATATAGCAAGGACTCTTTTCCAAAGGACGGTGTTCCAAAAGGTAAAATTATTAAAAAAGAGTTCGCTAATAGTAAAATCTACCCCGGTACGGTGAGAGATTATTGGATTTATGTGCCAAATCAGTACAACCCTGAAAAGCCAACCTGCTTCATGATTTTTCAGGACGGGAATTGGTATCAAGATGNGAAGGGACATACCAGAGCNCCAGTTGTTTTTGATAATTTGATTCACCAAAAGGAGATACCAGTAATTATTGGCATATTTGTTAACCCTGGTGTCATACCCCCCAAGAAAGATGGAGGAAAGCCGAGGAAAAATCGCAGCTTGGAATATGACACTTTAAATGATCAGTACTCTCGTTTTCTTTTGGAGGACCTCCTGCCTGAAGTAGAAAAGGATTACAATTTAACTAGAGATCCTGAAGGAAGATCAGTGTGTGGAATTAGCTCTGGTGGGATTTGTGCTTGGACCGTGGCCTGGGAAAGACCAGATCAATTCAGAAAAGTCATTTCTTATATTGGTAGCTTTACCAATATTAGAGGAGGGCATGCCTATCCAGCATTGATAAGAAAAACAGAGAAGAAACCAATAAGAATATTTCTTCAGGCTGGTGAGAATGATTTGGATAATCTTCATGGGAATTGGCCTTTAGCTAATCGACAAATGGCAGCTGCCCTTAAATTTACTGGTTATGACTATAAATTCGTGATGGGTGATGGTGCTCATAACGGGAAGCATGGAGGAACAATTTTCCCTGACATGTTGAGGTGGATATGGAGGGATTACGAAAAAGTAAAATGAGAGGTCTGATATTATCATTTTTACTATTCCCGTTGATGATGNCAATGCCTGCCGTGGCTCAAGATACGCCTCTTTCAATGGTACTTTCTCCAGACAGTGAGTGGGAGAAAATTGCTAGTGGAATGAAATTTTGTGATGCTTGCTGCACGGATAATGAAGGTAACTTTTATTTTGCCGATTCTGGCAATAATGAGCCAATCAAAAAGGTAAGTCATGATGGTAGCGTTAAAGAATATGGACCAAGCCTATATGGTGTCAGTGGTTTACAATTTGGCAAAGATTCAAGCCTCTATATCTGTCAGGCAAAGGCTCGAAGGATATCTGTTCTTAAAAATGGTGAGTCCCTTGAAACCGTGATCGAGAATGTTCGACCTAATGATTTGGTTGTTACNAANAACAATCAACTTTATTTCACAGAGACGTCCACCCAGCGTGTTTATCATGTTAATCTGAATGATAAAATTAAAGTCTTAAGAATCGTTGATACTGGCATTTTAAAGCCGAATGGTATTGGACTGACACCATGTGATGGGACCTTATTTGTTTCAGACCACCTCGATAAAGAGGTTTGGTTTTTCAGAATNGAAAAGAATCACANNCTTACAATGAAGGCCCCTTATGCTTCTCTAAGAATCAGGGCCAAAAATCTGCCAAGTCGAGGAGACGGTTGTGATGTTGACTCATTGAACCGCTATTATGTTACATCTGATCTAGGCATTCAGATGTTTGACCCGACTGGTCGATTAGGTGGCATTATATTATCACCTGATCCCATGAAGCCTGTAGTTAGCATTGCTTTCTCAGGTAAAGACTTTCGATATCTTTATGTCGCTAACGGAGGGTCGATATATCGGAGATTGATGAAAGTTTCAGGTGTTGGACGATAAGTATCCCTCTCAAACAAGTGATTCATGCTGCCACTGTCATTAGATTCTTGGCGTGTTCCTCTGCCGTACCTTTCTCTCCTCCAAGCATCCTCGCTAGTTCAGAGACCCTTTCATCATTTTTAACGGATCGGATTTGTGATTTCGTTCTACCATCTTTTGTGAACTCCTTTTGTACCACAAAATGTGACGCTGCCATAGAAGCGACTTGTGGGAGGTGTGATATAGAAATGACCTGATGGCTATCGCTGAGTGAGCACATCTTAGTACCGACAGTACGCGCAATTTCGCCCCCGACATTGGCATCAATCTCATCAAACACTAGTACAGGGATAGAGTCTTCCCTTGCCAGAGTACCTTTAAGTGCAAGCATGACTCGAGACATCTCACCACTCGACGCGATAGACCTTAAAGGTTTTGAAGGTTCACCAGGGTTTGGTGAAAATAGAAATTCCATGCTCTCATGACCCGTGGCCGTGGGCTGATCTTTTCTTTCAAGTAGGATTTCGAATTTGGATTTTTTAAATCCTAATTCCATGAGTTCTTTGGTCACGAGTTTCCCCAGTTTAGGTGCTGCTAATGCTCTTTTCTTACTTATTTTTTCTGATATTTTCAACATTGCAGACCGCGCGTCATCAATTTCTCCCTCTAGCCTCTTGAGTTCCCCGTGCCTGTTTTCAGTTTTATTGAGCTTCTCTTGGGCGTTTTCCCTAAAAGAAAGTACTTCATTGAGATTATTACCGTACTTTCTCTTTAGCGTTTCAATGAGATCGACGCGTTCCTCAATTAAGTCAATCTCAGAGGGATCCATTTCAACGCTCGCTGCATAAAAATCCATTTGGCTTTGAAGCTCTTGAATTTCAACGAGAGCATTTTCAAACTTTTCAGTGTAACGAGTTGTAGATGGGTCAAACTTTTCGAGATCCTTAAATGAGCGCGTTAGCTGCATGAGTTGATCGACAACAGAATTTTCTTCACCTTGAAGTTCATTAATGATTTTACTGGATGTCTCAAGGAGGTTCTTTGAATTTCGGCTGACTTGATACTTATTATTTAAGTCTTCTTCCTCGTCTGGGTTAATATCTGCTTCATCAATTTCATTAATTTGATGCTTTAAGAGATCAATTGCTTGCTCATTACTCCTTTCAGAATTAATGAGATTTTCGTATTCATTTTCGATGGCTTTTAATTTTTTATAAGCTTCTGCATGCTGTTTAGTGTCTTCTGAAATACCCGCATAAGCATCAAGCAGTGAAAGTTGTCGATCAGTTGAAAATAATGAATGATGGTCATGAGGACCGTGGAGATCGACAAGTAACTTGCCGATAGTTTTAAGAGTGTTGAGAGTCACCGGAGAGCAATTAACAAATTGCTTATTTGCCGTGTTTCTATCAATGACTCTTCTAATGACTAGTTGATTCTCTGAACAAGGCTCTAAGCCTGCATCCTCAAGGATTGAGTTAATTTCGTTACAGTTCTTTAGGTCAAATACGGCTTCAACCGTGCATGTGTCCTCTCCTGTCCTGATAAGCTCAGTATCAGCCCTCTGCCCTACGATTAGCTTTAATGCTCCAATAACCATAGATTTTCCTGCTCCGGTCTCCCCAGTGATACCGATGAGTCCAGATCCCATTTCCCATACGACTTCTTCTATCAAGGCCAGATTATTGATTTTTATTAAAGTAAGCATTTTCTTGTTATTTCCCCTTTAATATATGTACAAATTAACAAGTGTTCAAGTGAACATATTTATATATCTCTCTTAAAAGCCGATTTTAACCCTTTTAATCCGCTTTAAATTGAACGAATCTCTCATTAGAGGCCGAACATGGATGAAATGGAGATAACTTTTCTTGGTACTGGAACTTCGGTAGGAGTCCCTAGCGTGGGTTGTCATTGTGAAGTCTGTGAATCCACAGATCCCAAAGATAAGCGCCTTAGATCCTCTATTTTCATCAAAACAAAGGAACAAAGTCTTCTAATTGATTGTGGCCCTGATTTGAGACAACAATGCCTGAGGGAAGGAATTGAATCTGTTGACGCAGTATTAATAACTCATCCTCATGCTGATCATATTATGGGTCTAGACGATCTAAGAAGATTTACTCCGAAAGCAGAAGATACTCTTCCTATCTACGCCAGGCCCAGCTGCATTCAGGCACTTAGCCAATGTTTCTTTTATATCTTTAATGGTGAGAACCGTTACCCAGGTTACTTCAAACCCGACGCCATTCCTATTGAAGGGCCATTTAATTTATATGAATTGAAAGTAATCCCTATTCCCGTCGAGCATGGCAAAGTCGAGTGTATTGGTTTTGCCTTTTATAAGAATGATGTACCACTACTTGGATATATTCCGGACTGTAAAATAATTTATGAAGAGGGAATGAATGCATTAAAAGATATTGAGTGCCTTGTTATTGATGGGTTAAGACACACTCCTCATCCTACGCATATCTCTGTTTCTGAAGCCGTTGAGATATCTCAAGAATTGAGAGCCAAAAAGACATGGCTTACTCATATTTCCCATGAGGTTATGCATGGAAGGGATGAGGCGAACCTTCCTGATAATGTTCGTATTGCCTATGATGGATTGAAATTAAATTTATGAATATGTTAAAAACCGCTGTAGTTGTATTCATACTTTCGACATTTTCTTATTCTCAAGTTGGGAAATTGAGCAAGGATAAGAGCTTTATGTTGGGCGCCTACTACTATGCTTGGTATGACGCACCAAAAAACGAAGATGATATTGGATGGATGAAAAAAGCCTTGAGGGGAAGATTAGAACCCGTGCAGCTTCCTCAATTGGGTGTTTATGATAGCCGCGACCCAAAAGTTATTAAGCGTCATATTGAACAGTCTAAGCACGCTGGAATTGATTTCTGGTCGGTGAGTTGGTGGGGTCAAAACCGTCAGGATGAAACATTTAAGGACTATATTTTAAAGCATCCTGATGCAGCTAAGTTGAAATATGCGGTCCTTTATGAGTCAACGGGTCGATTAGGTTCTATGAGGAGCCCAAGCTATAAAAATTTGGTGCCTGATTTTGATTATTTCACTGAGCAGTACTTTAATCATCCGAATTATCTTAAAGTTGATGGAAAGGCTGTCGTATTTATATATCTAACTCGTGTTTACTTCAGGCGAGTTGAGGGCAAGAGGGCTTTAGAAACTCTACGACTTAAACACCCGAACTTATACATCATAGGAGATGATGTTTTTGGTCCTAACTACCCCGCCAGTGCAGCGAGTCAGTGGAACGCCATAACGGCTTACGATGTTTATGGACAATCGACTAAAATTACAGGAGGTACTAAGGCTGGCATTGAGCGTCTAAAGAACAACTATTCTAAAGCAAAAAGTAAGGCTAATAAAGTTGGTACTGGATTTGTGCCTGCTATAGCTCCTGGTTACAATGACCGCGCCGTACGAAAAGGAAACCCTGGAAGATCACGATATTTTGATGATGTTAAAGAATCAAAAGAAGGTGACCTTTTTCGCTCTATGATTAAAGACGTTGCGATGCCGCTAANCGACCCAAAAGCAAAGAACATGATCATGGTGACCTCTTTNAATGAATGGTATGAAGATACTCAAATTGAACCGACTTCGGGNAAAGCTAAGTTGCCAGTTTCGAAAGACGATTCAAAGTCAGGAAATTTCTTCACTGAAGATAATCTCTACCATGACTACGGTTCTCTTTACCTTGATATTCTGCGTTCAGAATTTGGGCAATGANNAGCTATCTTTGTCGTTATCCTCTTTGACTAACCATCGTTCAAATTGTGGGTTCCCCTCAGTTCCTTGATCGGACTGGATACAGACATCAATCTCTGGAAAATTGGAAGTGAAGCTCAGACCTTTATCCACTCCAAGGATATAACAGACCGTGCTATGAATTCCGGCTTCTAGGCAGCTTTTAGCAATCACTGTTACTGAATTNACGCCGTTACTGGTTGGCCATCCTGAACGAGGATCAATGATATGACCGTACCTCTTGTTTTCGTGCATAAAATGCCTCGCGTAAGAGCCTGATGATGAGACGGCCCGATCACTGATAGCAAGGCTTGCGAGACAANTTTCTGGNTTCTTCCCGTCCTCAATGCCAATGTGCCAGAACTCGTGTTTGCCGTTACCTCCGCTCGCAAAGACGTCCTTTCCTAGATCGATAAGAACGTCTTTAATATTATGGCGTCGGGAGATTTCAATGAGTGCATCAACTGCAAGCTCCTTTCCGAATCCTCCAAAATCAAGGCCCATGCCTTTCTCTGGTAAAAAGATGGCACCNTCACGGCGCTCGACCTTATCCCAGCCCGTGAGTCGAAGCGCTGCTTGAACGTCATCTTTGTTAGGCAATTCTTGATGAATTTTCTTCCAGTCCCAGACTCTGGCGAGAGGCAACATGGTGGCATCTAAAATACCTTCACTTTTTCTGAAAACTTCTTCGGCTACGTTAAGTAGTCTCTCCGCATCCTCATCGGTTTCGATCCAGGATTGACCAGCAGCCGCATTAATTTTTGAAATAAGAGAAGTGTCTAGGTAGCGGGAGTATTTTTCCTCGAAATTTTTAATCCATTCTAAAGTATNGGCAGCAAATTGAAGAGCGTCTCGTTCAGATTTCAACCGAATCTTGATATGACATTCTGTTCCGAGTGCACGAAATTCGAGTTCTCGGACTCCCTGAGGATTGGGCTTTAAGAATTTGCTCAGGTCNGGAGCGCTCATGAGTCGATCCTAAAATTTAATTTGAGCCGTGAGGCTGAAGGTGTTGGCGGTGGGGAATGCTTGTGAAGGCGCTGAACTAGGTCCAACTCCTTCCATAGCATAATGCTCGNAGGCTCCGGANAGAGAGAAATTTTCATTAACTTTATAATTAATCTTAAGTCCTATACTCGTGGCCTGAAGAGATGATAAACGGTAGTCCGCTGAGTAGTTTGGGCCACTACCATTGGGTTCATCGGCCGGAGTATCAATATCCAAATTGTTGAGAGTATTTACGAAAAAGTCGGCACTATTTTGATTGTAGAACCTGTAAAACGGAGACAGGAGGAGATTGTCATTAACTTCTTGCCGCCATTCTATTTCAGCGGTTTGCGAAAAGATTCCATAGTCGTCGTTGGAGAGACGGAACGCGGCCTTTAATGTTCCGTTGAGGGATTCAAAATAGTGTTTGGTCTCTTGATGAAAGACTTGCCTGAATCGACTTTCTGGTCTGTTTTCTCTATATATGTTGACGACCGGAATACTGATTCCGGGTGCTATCACAAAGTCTTCATTTCTTTGAACAACTTTATAAGGGTCGTTTAAGTATCCTTCTGAGTATCCAAGCGTGAGGTCAGCAGAAACAACTGTATTTTTACTAAGGAGTTGAGTGACTCCTATAAAAAAATCGTAGCTGTCTTTTTTCTCATCATCTAGGAGTGGGACTTTAACGATATCATCAAGGTAATTAAAACCTAGAGCTAGAGTTGTATTACCGAGGTTATAATCCTTCTCGTAATTGANTGAGATTCCANTCGAAAAATAATCTGATTCTTCGCTTTTNGAGAGCTCGAGTTCTACTCTTTGATCTTCCATGTCATATTGAAGNGCAGCTAGAATTCCAGTTCTAACATCTTCGAGATCGGATATNAAAGGTTGNTCNCCNNCTGGGAGAACTCCTGTNGGAGAAGAGCCTGAAATTGAATCATTNAGAAGTTGGAATCTAAATGTNGATTCGTCTGTGAGGTCGATTTTTCCTCTAAAGTAATTGGCNTCAACNTTGATTCTCTCNCCCCCTTCATCATANAGTTGATAACCATATTCGTATTCNTGNCCNANTTCAATTGCCTCNGAGCTNGACCATGGCAGAAGGCAGCCAATAATAATGCGGCACTGAGACTTGGAAGCCATTCAAGATTTTTCCCTGATATNAACCTTNAGTCGATAGTATTTTTTNACGTCGTTAATGGCTTTGGATAGGCTGATNNTCTGGCCATTTCCGACGACATTTTGATATCCTGGTACTGCTTTCCATGAGTNCNTAGAAATATCATTAGATTCTTCGACNCTATAAANNCGCTCNAGGCCAGCATAGCCATCTCCTNGNGCNGATTTAGTCATGAATGATAGTTTAATTAGNGAATCTTCTANTGAGATTTCAGTCTCTGAATCNANGCTTTGCTCNACNGGGGATGAACCANTNAAATATTCGTATTCATTCGTTAGACCGTCTCCNTCATTATCTTCTTTAGGNTCGTTAAGTTCAGNGTNTAGACCAAACTGTTGNTCTGCCCAGCTAGTNTANTTATCAACGACTTTAANNNTNGCAGTTTGAGAATTAACTGAACCGGANTCATTGGAAATTTGNACCCAATATTTGGAATCNTCTNTNAGTGGCCCAATCTTTAANAACTTATCGTTTGCNCCATCGACTGGTGCAGAAGTGACTCCAGATTCACCTTTGTACCATTGATATTCAACATTTTCTCCNGTTACGCCAACCTCAAGAGTTGTTTCGTTGACCGAGGTAACTTTTGNGTCTAAGGGATGATTAGATATGACTGGAGGNTCTGACCCTGGTGTCACTTCTATGGTAAAAGTTTTCGTGTAGCTATACCCGTTGAGATTGGATCCTTTATAAGCGGTCACAAAGACTTTATAAGTCCCCGGGCTGGTTGGTATTCCTGTTAAGCCATCAGTGTTACTGTTTTTCGTATTTAAGTGAGTCACACCTGGTGGAATTTGTCCACTCACTTCCCAACTTCTTGGCCGATGAGGAGCTCCAGTTATTTGATATACTAGGTTCAACAATTCACCAGCCTTGGCTGGTACCGTTGAAGAACCAGAGGATGGTGCAATTTGGGTAATTTGGGTGGCACCACTGACCGCATCATAGGTACCTAAACCTGCAACTGCGACTGAAGACCACTTAACAATTTGGGTAATTGCCGCGGATCCTACAAAATGAGATTCATAAGTTATGAAATGAGTCGCTGCTCCTTTATTTAGTAAAAGACTCGTTAGTCCTGCCTTTGGCAAATGTTTACCGTATAAAGAGATTTTGTTTTTTATCTGCATCTTTTAAATTAATTACAACCACATCCGCCACCGCCAATTAGACCTCCTCCAAAACTAGCTTCTCTGGAAAAATATCCATGCTCTGTCATGGATGTAATTAAAGAGTTCAGTTCTCCGGACATGCTTGTTTTGGATAAGTTGCCACGATCGTAAGGCTGTACCCTAACTAAACCCTTAGTACAATTACTGAATAATATAACTGTTGAGAGAGAGATGATTATTATTCTTAATTTTTCCATATTATTAATATGAAATTGGTCCGTAATTTGAGGTCGTTTATTTGTGAATTTGTGTCGTAAGGGGCTAGTTATAAGGAGTATATATCTTAAGGTTGGTATTTCTATTATTTAGTACGCAAGGTTTTGACTCTCAGTTCTCGCGGCATCAAATTTATTATTTTTTTCTAACTTTCCCTGTTTTGAATGCAAATAGACTTCGTCGTGATTAATTGCATTATTGAGCTAGAATATGGCAGATGTGCAGATTGTTGTCTCAAATGAGAGGGATTTTAATATTTCTGTTTTTATTTTTAATTTCAGGTAATTTTAACTTCGCAGAGGCTTCTGAGCCAAATGACCAGTATGGAGAAGCTACTTTAGTTCTCTATAATCAGAATGTTGCTGATTCCAGAAAATTGGCTGCCTATTACTCAAAGGTAAGAAATATACCATTTTCTAATCTTGTTGGTTTTAAATGTCCAACGAGTGAAATCATAAGTCGTTCTGATTATGAGAAATTGATAATGACTCCGCTAAAAGATCTTTTCCAAAAAAATCATTGGTGGGAAAGCTCCAAAGCAAAGGGTTCCGAAAAAATAAGTTCAAACGGTAGGATTAAATTTGTAGCCATTATGTATGGTATGCCTCTAAAGATTTTATCTGATCCAGTTAGGAGAAAATCTGGTAATTCGGNTACAATTAGAGGTCATGGCAATAATGATGCCTCAAGTGTGGATTCTGAAATCGCCTGTTTGGGTATTGAATTAAAAAAANTTAACGGGGCTATTTCGAATCCTTATTTTAGATCTTCGAAAGCTGGAGGGAGTCCTAAATCTCTTCTGGTATCAAGAATTGATGGTCCAGATTTTGAGAATGCTAAACGATTGATTGANGATGCCATTGCTGTTGAAGAAACCGGGCTATGGGGTAATGCTGTTTTAGATATAGCCAACTTGGCTCAGGAAAAGGGGCAGGCATATATAACAGGAGACAGGTGGCTAAAAAATTGTGGAGACTTTTACCAAAGGGCAGGCATTCCGGTAATTTATGATAGATTTTCCTCACTGATTCCCGGAGGATTTCCTTTGGGTGATGACGTCATTCTTTACTTTGGTTGGTACGCGGCTAATGCCCAAGGGCCNTTTGCGAATACTAAATTTAAATTTAAGCGTGGAGCCATTGCTGCTCACATTCATTCGTATTCGGCAAGCACTCTCCGCACCACTCTNAAGCATTGGTCGGGTCCNTTAGTGGCTCGAGGGGCTTGTGCTGTTTTAGGAAACGTTTACGAACCATTATTGCAAATGACTACCTATCTTGATATTTTCAATGCNAGGCTTCTTGCTGGGTTTACTTTTGCTGAATCAGCTTGGATCGCGACACCTGTACTTTCTTGGATGCAGGTAATGATTGGAGATCCACTTTATCAACCATTTAAATCGAATGTAAGGATATCTAAAGATATTGATTATGGTTATAAGGCGTTCAAGATGTCAGTCTTAAGTTGGGCTGAAGATGGTGACAAACTTAAAACACAGTTTGAGTTGGTTTCGAAAGAGATTAACGATGGTTCAATNCTTGAATTTGCAGGCTTACATTTTATGAGTAATAAAGAATATGCCAGTGCCATTCATTTTTTTACTAAAGCTCTCAAGATTTACAGTGATTCTACAGATCTCCTAAGGGTAAAAATTCATCTAGCTTATTCATTGACNTATCAGGGTAATAAAAAAGAATCACTGAGAATGCTCGATAAATTATCTAAAGAATATGAGGATTCGGTCAAAGGAGATGCCCTTAATCTCATAATTAAAAATATTAAAACCGTAAAATAAAAATTTTAACGGCCCAGATTATTTTTAAATTTGTTCTTGCGGAGACTCACTTGGCNCCGCTTGAGTTTCTCCTGGGTTTTGAATTTGAGGCAAAACATTTGCGACTCGTTCTTTCATCTCTTTTCCAGGCTTAAATTTTACGATTGCNCTGGGGGGAATAACAACATCAGTCCCAGGCTTGTTAGGATTTCTTCCAATTTTTTGTTTTGTCTCTTTGACTTGAAAAGATCCAAAGTTTCTAAGAACTACCTCATCTCCTGACGCAAGTGTCTGAGTGATTGTGTCTAACGTCTTTTGAATAACATCAAAAACTTGTTGTTGAGTCATTCCAGTTTCATTACTGATTTTCACCACGAGATCACGCTTGGTAGCCGTTTTCATTAAATTTTATATCGTCTATTTCTGATCNTTAGACCAGTTAATTGTTATTATTTATAAATTGATTCCAAATTAAAGGAAATATGGGGCTTCAATAGATAACGATGGGAATTCATTTAGCAAAATAAAAATGACTTTAAAATGCACTTTAATGTTCCAGTAATCTAAAGCCAGTGATCTGCCGTTTTGAAGTGAGTCTTGGCAATTTTTGATAATATTTCCTTCCCATGAGTCTTAACTAGTTGATCCCCAGCATCAATGACCNTAGAAGAGGCTCCCTTGGGTAGCTCTATACCTAGTTCTTTGGAGGTTTTATCCATCCAGTCGACAAAATGGTTTCTAGCCAATACCGAGGCAGCTGCCACGGCTACATCCTCTTCAGCTTTAGTTCTTTGCTCTAACAGTATTTTTTTACCTTTATTACCTAAAGATGACTCGAGNACCGAAGATTTAGCAAATTGATCACTTAATGCTCTTTGGCATTCAGGTTTCTTTTGGCATAAATTTTCAATACACTTTGCATGTCCCCATGCTAGTAAATTATTAAGGTTTCCAATTTTACTATAGAGTTCATTGTATTTTTCTGGACCAATTAAAATTATTTCATACTCAATACCTGAACTTTCCTTGATGATTTTGGAGAGTTTTTTAATTTTTGAATCTGAAATCTTTTTAGAATCAGTGATTCCTGCATCAATCAGTGATCGTGCCAGATTTTTGTCTGTGTATGCTCCTGCGATAACAAGAGGCCCAAAAAAATCTCCTTTTCCGCTNTCATCTATCCCNAAGTGGGGTTCAAACATTTTAGGAAAAAGTTGTTCTTCATAGTCCAGTTCAGCAAAACCTAAGATCTTAGGTTCGAGTATAAACTGAACGAATTGCTTGGTGTCTTTTCCTTGAATTAGGACTTTTGGCCCTTTTTCATAAACTGTTATATTGAGTCGATTCTTTTTTGCAGAAAAGATGGCGTAATCTTTATGTTTAAA
The DNA here is from genome assembly GCA_002684575.1 of Verrucomicrobiales bacterium. GTDB lineage: Bacteria > Verrucomicrobiota > Verrucomicrobiia > Verrucomicrobiales > DEV007 > EC70. The sequence continues at coordinate 21,509 of NYVP01000057.1, read as the reverse complement.
TTCGTAATTTTCCTGTTCTAAGATGTCACGCAATTGGTTAACCTGAGTCTCGTTAATTGGATGCGTGTATGAATTTATCTCTTTTGCCACGTACCGATTTAATCATAAGTTTGATATGTCACAAGAATCGAAATCAAATAAATTAGAAGATCATCCGCTCATGGATGAATCAAAGCCTTTTAGGCGGCTTCTAACCAATTGGTTTTCTGAAAACGCAAAAGATTATCCATGGCGATCAACCTCAAACCCTTATGAGATCCTTGTATCAGAGATTATGTTACAACAGACTCAGGTAGTGACTGTTCTTGATCGAGGATTTTATCGTCGTTGGCTTGAGGTGTTNCCTGACTTTAAACAGCTTGCCGATGCTGAGGAAAGTGAGGTGCTAAGAATGTGGGAAGGTTTAGGTTATTATTCTAGAGCCAGAAATTTACATAGACTGGCAAAGATTGTGGTCTATGAATTGGAAAATAATTTTCCTAAGGANGTTGAGCAAATCGANGCTTTACCTGGCATCGGTAAATATACAGCCGGAGCTATTGCCAGTTTTGCGTTCGACTCACCTGCACCCGCAGTAGATGCCAATATAGCCAGGGTTCTTGCAAGGCTTTTTGATTTTCAAGAAAGGATCGATACATCTGTTGGTCAAAAACAAATTTGGGAATGGGCAGCAGATTTGGTTCCGAGCTCGGGAGGGCGGATATGGAACTCNGCATTAATGGAGNTAGGTCAAACGCTCTGTGGTCCTAGAAAGACGTTTTGCAATGAGTGCCCAATTGCTGAGAGTTGTCGTTGTGTTGAACCATTAGGGCTTCCCATCAAAAAATTAAAACAAGGAGTTACTAATATTGATGAGCACGTCATTTTGAATATCAGAAATGGGAAGGTTTTACTTGAACAAGAAACAGGTAACCGTCGCAAAGGAATGTGGAAGTTGCCAACGCGAGACAAAANAGAGGTAACAAAATTAGATTTAATTACTACTCAGAATTATGGTATTACTCGTTACAAAGTGAAGATGCATATTTATAAATCTAAGAATGCCCAATTAAATGAAAATGAGAAATGGGTTAGTCTAGATGANTTAGCTTCATTACCCGTGCCATCTCCNTATCGCCGAGCTCTAGAATTAATCACCAAAGNTTAACTAAATAGAANGAAAAGGATATTCGATGCTAGTTTCATCGTGAAGGATATCAATAAAGAATGGTGGATTTATGGTGCCTTCTAAAATAGAGCGATTTGATATACTCGCCGTATCTCTCTCTACATCCACATGATTTAGTATAACCCCAGCCAAATGAAGACCCTTATTTCTTATGGCGTTCGCTGTTAAAATTGTTTTATTAAGAGCGCCTAATTTGTTGTCCACAACAATAAGGACATCGGAACAGAGTTCTGCGGCTAAATCTCCAACATGATAATCCGTGGTAATTGGCACTGCCCATCCTCCTGCTCCCTCAATAATAACATTATCATATGAACTCACGAGCTCTTGATGACACTTCTTAATTTTTGTAATATCAATTTCTTTNCCCTCAATTAATGATGCGGCTAAAGGAGCTGCTGGTGTTTTTAAGTGGATAGGGTTAATTAATTCAATGGATGAGGGTTCGGGATAAGATGACTTCAACAATATTTCCGAATCCTCGCGATCTCCACAGGAAATTGGTTTAAACCCTACAGCATTTTCACCATTACTGACGATGGCCGAGATCAATAAATTGGAGAAATACGTTTTCCCGACACCAGTGTCGGTTCCTGTAATGAATAGATTGAGAGGCTTTTTCAATTTTTTCTGTTACACTCCGATTTGATTATGAATGGAATCCGCAATCTTAGATGCCTGTGATTCCACATATGCATGATCTTTACCTTCAACAAGAATTCTTATTTTTGGCTCTGTTCCTGAGTATCTAATTAAAACTTGTCCTTCATCACCAAGGCTTTTCTCGGTTTCCTCAATTAACGGTTTGGCTTCAAGTTCATTGATAGAAATTTCACTAAGGATATCTAGATTAATAAGTTTTTGAGGGAATTTGTTTAAGCACTTCCTTAGTTCTGATAAAGGNTGATTGGTATCAATTACCGCACTGAGTGCTGCAAGTGCAGCTATAATGCCATCGCCTGTGGTATTATNATCTTTACATATAATATGACCACTAGGCTCACCTCCGAAATTTGAACCTATTTTTTTCATGACTTCCATGACATTGCGGTCACCTATGTCCGCTCTTTCAACTTTTCCACCATTATTGGCTATACATTCATCAAGACCAAAATTACTCATTTTAGTGGCAACTAAGGTTTTTGATTGAAGTAAACCTTTATTAAGCATGTGACAGCCAATGATGGCCATTAATTCGTCACCATCTATTGGATTNGCATTTTCATCACACATCAATATTCTATCGGCATCGCCATCATGAGAGATACCTATGAATGATTCGTCTTTCTCAACAATTTTCGAAATAATGTCGGGGTGTGTGCATCCGCAGGCTTCATTTATATTATCTCCATTGGGTGTNTTGTGATGGCAGGTTAATTCTGCACCAAGTCGTTCAAGAATCATTGCACTTGATTTGAATGATGCGCCATTTGCAGTATCTAAACTTATTTTGATACCTTTTAGCGGCCTCNAGCTATTGTGAATTTTAATAAAAGACNTTGTCACNCTATCGACATAAATTTCNATTCCATCTTTNAACCTTTCTATTNTCCCAATTGAATCGGAAATGGGTCGCTCAATGAACTGTTCATCTGAGAGTATACGTTTTTCTAAATTAGCTTCTTGGATTTTTGACAACTTATAACCGTCTTTGAAAAAGAATTTGATACCATTATCTGGTGCTGGGTTATGCGAAGCTGAAACAACTACTCCAAGTGACGCGCCAATTTCTTTAACAAGCATAGCTATTGCAGGGGTAGGTAAAATGCCTGCTAATTTGACGTCTATTCCCGCAGAATTAAATCCCGAAGCAAGAGCGCTCTCAATCATATCCCCACTTCGTCTTGTGTCCTTTCCTATGATTACAGTTTGTTTTGTTTCTAACTGAGATGGAATCAGTTCTTTGGCAGAGAATTGTGCAAGCCTTAATGCTGATTCAGGGCTTAAGTTTTCAATATTAGCCGTACCTCTGACTCCGTCAGTTCCAAAAAAATTCATTCTATTTATTCAAGATTATATTTTAAAATACACTATATATTTTTTTTTACAAAAGCGTCAGAGATCAAACTTAGGAATTCGTTTCTGGAATTTCATCGTCTTCATTATTTTCTTCTAGTTCTAGAAGATTGAGGAGGCGTTTTTGAAAAGTTGTTAAATCTAAATCGTGCTCAAGTTTCCCTTGGTGTGCAATTGATAAAGAACCATTTTCNTCGGAGATCATAATTGAGATTGAATCAGACTCCTCGGTAATTCCAATGCCTGCTCGATGTCTCAGTCCGATTCTCCGGTCTGATATCTCTTTTTGACTAACAGGAAATAAGCATCCTGCACCGAGGATTCTTCCGCCACGAAGAATAATTCCACCATCATGAAGGTCAGTTTTCGGATGGAAAAGGGTAAGAATAAGCTCAGATGAAAACTCTGCATCTATTTGTATTCCAGTTTCAAGGTGAGGTTTAAGTTCAATTTTNCTCTCAATNGCGAAGAGGCCTCCGTATCTTTTTGCGCCGAGTTGTCTAACTGCATCACTAAGTTTATCGATAAATTCTTTATCTTTTCCCTCCGAGATNAAGGAAAAAGCTCTACTCCCTAGTTGTGCTAGTATTCTTCTAAGTTCGGGCTGAAAAACTACAATCATTGCCATGGTTAGAAAAAAAGTGACAGCCATGACGAACCATGGAATTAACTTAAGATTAAAGAAAACAGAAGTGACCGTTATTATGATCAAAAGGATGCTTAGAATTAGAAAGAATCTAGCCCATTTCTTTGATTTATTTCTTCGGACGACCCAGAAAATTGCCAATATTATAAGTGCAAGTTCTGCAAGTATTGGCCAATTACTAAAAAATTCCATTTTCACGATTTCTAATTATACAGCAGGTCTATAAAAAATGAAGTGATTGGATAGCAGGATTCTTCAATTCGAATTCATTATGGCCTCTGTCATGCGCATAGCGTTTAAATTATCTAAAGAATTATGGACTCTAAAGATCGAAGCTCCTAATTCTCGACAGTAGGAGGTAAGAGCTACGGTTGGCCACTCCCGTTCCTTTATGTCATTNGTTTTGAGTATTTTTGAAATGAAGGATTTTCTTGAAGCTCCAATCATTATCGGTCTTTCCAAAGACAAAAGATATCTAACGGATTTCAATAAATCCAAATTATGTTCGGTTGTTTTACCAAATCCAATACCTGGGTCGAAAATGATTCTTTCCTTTTTTATTCCATTTTCTTCACACCTATTCAACTGCTCAGTAAAAAACTTTATGATATCGTCTACCACATTAGAGTATGATGGTTTCTCTTGCATATTTTGAGGATTACCTGCCATGTGCATAACGATCAGTCCGCAATCAGAATTGGTTGCAACTTCAAGCATTTTTGGATTGGTAAATCCAGTAACGTCGTTAATAATCTCAGCCCCATTTTTTATCGCCTCTTCGGCAATTTCTGGTTTTGAGGTATCAATTGAAATTAATGTTTCATCTGATTTTCTTGAACAAAAAGATTGGATCGCCGGAATAACTCTATTAAATTCATCCTCAATCTTTACTTTATCTGCTCCCGGTCTGGTGGATTCACCGCCGAAGTCAATGATCCGGGCTCCATTTTCTTCAAGCCTCATGGCTTGATTAACAGCTTTCTCTTCAGAATAAAATTTACCGCCATCCGAGAAAGAATCTGGAGTGGTGTTCACGATGCCCATTATGATTCCCTGATCAGTTAGATCAATAATTTCACCTGAAATTGACCACTTCATAGAGGCCTTAGAAGGTTTNAAAATTGCTGAGTGTTGTGACATAATGTAATCTGCAGACATTTTCTGCTATCACAACTAATGAAACCCTCTGTCATATTATTGTCTTNTTTTATTTTAATGGTTTTTTCTGCAAAGGCTATTACCCCAGTTGGTTTTTCTAATGACACTGCTGATCAGGTATCNAGAACAGTTGTTCACAAAGATGGTACCTACACAACTACGCAAAAAGATAAAGAGACTAGGACTCTAGTTAGAGAAACTAAAAAAAGAAATAACACCTTAATNATGAGAAGCGAATTTGCTCTTGATGAGTTTGGTAGAGAAAGAAAAGGTAGGGTTTTTGATGGCCAGAATAATCTTCTTTTTATCAGTGAATTTGTTTATGAAGGCGATGAGTTAATAGAGGAGAGAGTTTTTGATGCTAAAGGTAAGATGGTTAGAAGACTCATGTATAAAGTTAAGGTAGTGAGTAAACTTGATGGTCGCTCTCGGCCTGCTCTCGTTTCCTATCAGAATGGAAAGCCAATTGGAGATCTAGTTGCTCTTGATGACCCTTCTGTATTTAGCACTACCTCCAATCACGCTCATTCTTCTGAATCAAAAAAAGAGAGTGGCGAAAATCAGTGGATCCGTTCAAAGGATGGATCCTTAGTTCCATTACCTTCAGGTGCTGTTCAATTTCCACGACCTAATGCAGNAAATACTAATTCTGTAAATAATTCGAGATCTGATCCTAAGCCAAAGAGGAAGCTCCGAATTTTTAAGCGCAACAAATAATTACAAAAGATGAAATCTTCCACGGCTCTGGGTTTTGTAATCTTTGCAGCAGTTCCAATGGGTCTAATGTTCTGGAATTTTAAGGGGGTGAAAACTGCTTACCTGGAGCGCTCTGAAGGTTTTGAGTCAATTGAACGAGAGCTAGAAGCAATAAAGCTTGAGTCTGCACGTTTAGAGGATGTTAATAACAACTTGATGCATCAAATAAGTATTGAGAAAGAGAANAATGCATCATTGATAAAAGAAAAAGAAGGTCTCGAATTACGATTAGAAAATTATAGGGATTCAGGATCGCCCGATTTAGGTGAGAGAGAGTGGACCGCAGATGAATTAAAAGCACGAAAAAAAATAGAGGAGCTAGTTGTAAAAATCAGGGAGTTGCCAATTAAGAGAAAGCTAAAATATCGCTATTCTAATTGGGAAGTTATGGCTTCTGCATTTTCTAAGATGCCAGGAATGGCAACAATGGATGAGGCTTCATTTCAGTCAAGGGCTTATGCGGCAATGGGTTTTGTGAATCCGGGGACGGATGTTAGATCAAGAACACTTGATTTGTTGAAAGGCCAGCTTGGGGCTGCCGTTTATGTTGGTAATGANACCATTTTTTTAAACGAAGATTCTTCAATCGTAAATTCATATGATGGAAGTGCTCTTGCGATTGAAATCGCTCGTGCATTACAGGATCAGCACTTTGAACTGAATACCTCCCTTGATGATTGGCTTTTTAATGATGATGCTAGACTTGCACTTTGGGCATTAGCTGCAGGAGATACTAACCTATTCAAAATTAGATATCAGTTGCAGAGTAATATTTCATCAACTGGAACAACTCAGGCAGCCACTAGAATGTCTAAGCAGCAGTTTGAGTTAATACCATCATTTATTCGNGAGTATTATCTTTTTCCTTTTTCATTAGGTGATCGTTTTTGTCAGACTCTTTATGACAAAGAGCGATGGCAATCCGTTAATAACGCGATTGCAAGGCCTCCCTTAAGCAGCTCACAGATTATACATCCAGACCTTTTTGGCTCAAATGAAGATCCTAAACCTGAGAGGTTTAGATGGAACATTAATACTATTCAAATTGATGATGTTAATCCTATATGGAATAATGTAGCTGGCGAACTTGCAATCGCGCTTTTACTTAATCAAAGCAATTTTTTTGAAAGGATGACTGAATTGGGTCAGCCTGACATCATTAACATGCCAGAATTGGTCTCGAAGGGCATTGAGCATTTTTCAGAGAGAGACGGTTCTATTGCCGCTGCAGGATGGTTAGGGGACAGGTATTTAGTATATCCAAACGGTGAAGGGGAAGGCGGAAAGGATCATGTTTTTTGGATGACTAAATGGACANATAAAAAAGATGCTAAAGAATTTTATGATGCCATTCTTAAATCTATTCAATTTCGTCGAAGTGTGAAATTAAATGAATCCGACGATGAAATGATTCACAGTGAATCAGGTGGNAGGTACATTTCAATTAAGATTATTGAAGACAACATGGTTCGTATTATTGATGCAGGAGATAAAAACTTTGCTGATAAAATTATTGAAAAATTTGAACCGTCTTCTCCATGAGTTTATCAAATGATTGGAAAAAAAATATTATATAGTGGGCGAGTTCAAGGAGTTGGATTCCGNTATGAATGCAAAAGAATTGCCATGGGGTTTGAAGTCAATGGCACTGTTGAGAATCTTGATAATGGGTCTGTGAAGTTGTGTGTATTAGGAGATGAGCTAGAGGTGCAAGATTTTCTGAAAGAAATATTAATTAACTCCAACTTGTCTCATCATATTATTGATCATCATGAAGAGCTGTTACCTACAGAGGAGCTTCATGATATAAATGGGTTCTCAATTATCTAAATGCATAACCATTAGTTGACTACTAAATTGACGAGTTTACCAGGTACGACAATGATTTTTCTAATGGTAAGTCCANTTAGAAAGGGCTTAATTTTTTCAAGATTTTGGCATTGATTCTTAATTTCCTCNTCAGAGGCGTCCTTATCAATTGTGGTTTTGTCGCGAAGTTTNCCATTCACTTGGACCACTATTTCAATTTCATCTTCGATTAGATATTTCTCATCGTATTTCGGCCAATATGATAAAGCTAATTCTTTTGGATCGCTCTCATTAGGAAATTGCGTCACTAGAATAGAATACAATTCTTCAGTTAAATGCGGAGCAAAAGGGTTTAATAATTGTAGAAATGTTCTCATTGCGTTCAGTGGTCTTTGATCAGACCCGGTGAATGCATTTGTGAACACCATCATTTGAGCGATAGCTGTATTGAAATCCATNGATTCAATGTCAGTTGTCACTTTTTTAATAGTTTCATGGAGGACTTTGAGTTGTTTTTTATCAGGTTCTATATCGATAATTTTAGGTGTTAATTCCCAAATACCTTCTTGTGAATTTTCCATAAATAATCTCCAGACTCTTGCCAGAAATCTATGAACACCTTCAACACCTTTATTGCTCCAGGGCTTTACTTGTTCAAGTGGGCCCATGAACATTTCGTAAAGTCTGAGTGAATCAGCGCCATATTCTTTGATAACGANATCGGGATTAATAACGTTTCCTCTGCTCTTTGACATTTTCTGACCGTCTTCACCAAGTATCATTCCTTGATTAATCAACTTTTGGAAAGGCTCATTTGTGCCGACATAGCCCAGGTCATTTAATACTTTATGCCAGAACCTTGAGTAAAGTAAGTGAAGTACTGCGTGTTCAGTGCCACCAACATANAAATCTACATTCATCCAATAATCATCAGCTTCTTTAGCGATGAACCTATCGGAATTATGAGGATCACAATATCTTAAGTAGTACCAACATGAGCCTGCCCACTGTGGCATAGTATTTGTCTCTCTGACAAAGTCATCTTTATAAGATATCCAATCATCTGCTTTGGAGAGTGGAGGTTTTGCGTCTCCTGTTGGTTTAAAATCTTCTAGGTCAGGTGCAATTAGTGGTAACTCTGATGAATCTAATGGATGGTGGGCACCTTGATCGTCCCATACAANTGGGAAAGGTTCTCCCCAATATCTTTGCCGACTAAAAAGCCAATCTCGCAATTTAAAATTAACGGACTTATTGCCAAACCCATTGTCTGATAACCAGTTTGTAACAGTTGTTTTAGCTTCTTGCGTTTTTAAACCATCAATTAGCGGAGAATTAATGGCAATTCCCTCACCAGTGAAGCAATTCTGATCATCGTCAGTTTGTTCACNTTCATTTTGAACAACTTGTTTTATTTCGATTTCAAACTGTTTAGCGAATTCAAAATCCCTTTCATCATGTGCGGGAACCGCCATTATGGCACCGGTTCCATAAGACATGAGCACATAATCAGCAATCCATATGGGTACTTCCTCTCCATTGATAGGGTTTACAGCGTACCCTCCGGTAAAAACACCAGTTTTTTCTTTTGCCAGATCAGTACGTTCTAAATCGGATTTGCTTGTTACTTTCTCTCTATAATTTCTTACACTTTCAATTTGATCGTTGCTCGTAATTTCATCAACTAGGGGATGCTCTGGTGCTAGAACCATGTATGTTGCGCCGAAGAGTGTGTCCGGTCGAGTTGTGAATACAGTAATTTTTTCACCCGTACCTGGAAGCTCAAAATGAACATCTGCGCCTTCGCTTCTACCTATCCAATTCCTTTGTAAAGCTTTAATGCCCTCTGGCCAATCGAGATCTTCTAGTTCATCAATTAGTCTGTCANCATACTTTGTGATTCTTAACATCCACTGTCGCATGGGTTTCCTCTCTACTGGATGTCCACCTCTTTCAGATTTCCCATCAATGACTTCTTCATTCGCCAGAACAGTTCCAAGTTCTTGACACCAGTTAACAGCTACTTCGTCAATATAAGCTAGTCTGTGACTATCGATAAATTCTCTTCTTTCTTTTTCGCTCTCATCTGGAAAATCTTCTATTCTTTTCTCGATAAGTTTTTCGATTGGTGTGGCAGCTTTTTCATCTTTATCAAAGTAGCTGTTNTAAAGTTTGAGAAAAATCCATTGAGTCCATTTATAGTAATTAGGATCAGTTGTATTTATTTCACGATCCCAGTCGTACGAAAATCCGATACTCTTTAGTTGTTTTTTAAAGTAGGTAACGTTCTTTTCTGTCGTTTCCCTTGGATGAATGCCGTGCTCAATCGCGTATTGTTCTGCAGGTAATCCAAAAGCATCCCAGCCCATTGGATGTAGAACATTGAATCCCAACATTCTTTTGTATCTACAAATTATGTCAGTTGCAGTGTAACCTTCGGGATGTCCAACATGTAAGCCTTGACCACTAGGATACGGAAACATGTCCAAGGCATAATACTTTGGAGCACTAGGATCGAAGTTCTCATCCTTGGGATTCAAAGACTTGAAAGTATTATTATTATCCCAATGGTTTTGCCATTTAGGTTCAATTATGTCAAAAGGNTATTGCTTACGGCGTTCAGACATGAGATTAGAGGTATTATATTCGTAAGATCGTAATTATTTAATGCAGCAGTTAAACTATGAATGAAATTAATCGTTTGGTCATTGCAACTGGTAATACTCACAAAACCGAGGAGATTCGCAAATTATTAGATCCTTTTATAAAAACTATTGATGATTTGCAATTATACCCTGAAATAGGGGAAATTCCTGAAACTGGGTCAACATTTGAAGATAATGCGGCTTTAAAGGCGATTGCAGTAGGTAACTATTTGGGTGATTCTTCGTGGATTTTATCAGATGATTCAGGGCTTGAAGTTAATGCATTAAATGGTAGGCCGGGAGTTTTTTCTGCTCGTTACGCAGGCGAAAATGCCTCTGATTCAGAAAATCGTAAGAAGCTATTGAGAGAGTTAAAGGAGGAGGACCCTGATAGGTTAGATTGGTCGGCTTCNTTNAGGTGCGTAATGATACTAGTTAAAGGAAAAAGTAAATTGGCAAAATTCGAGGGTTCAGTTCATGGAGTGATAAGTGATCTTGAGAAAGGAGACCATGGATTTGGTTATGATTCGATTTTTATTCCTGAAGGCTTCGAGAGTACTTTTGCTGAACTGCCTTTAGAGGTTAAAAACTCAATGAGCCACAGAGGTAGAGCTCTCAGTGNTTTAAAAAAATGGTTATTAAATGGTAGTTATGATCACTAATTACTTAGTCATTTCATAGATTCTTCCATCCCATGAAAGGATCCATAATTCACCATCTGAACGCTCAACAAATGCAGTCGGTTTGAAGGTGCCTTTCGCTGGGTTTCTTTCCTTTANGACAACATTTGCAGTCTTTTCACCTTTTTCGTTTACCTTAAGCCCCCAAACAAATCCGGAACCCCAGTCTCCGTAAACGTAATGATCTTTGAGCTGAGGAAATAAATCCCCCCCATAAACAACACCACCGGTAATGCTAATTCCATAGGCATGACCATATTCATGTACAGGGTCGATAAGTTTGACCGGGTCTTTTCCTTTTTCNGTAACCAATTCAGGATTTCGATTCAAAGGAAATTCATGTGCTCCTTCGCGATAACTCCATCCGTAATTTCCACCTTTAACAATTAGATTGATTTCTTCCCACAGGGCCTGTCCAACATCTGCACACCAGAGGCGGTTTTTCTTATCAAAGTGTAATCCCCAAGGATTACGCATTCCATATGACCATATTTCTGGTCTTTTACCTGGAGCATTGACAAAAGGGTTGTCCTCAGGAATTCCATACTCAAGGTCCCCAGATTTGCTATCGACATCAATCCTCAACACTTTTCCCAGTAAGGAGAAAAGATTTTGGGAAGTAAGTAATGGATCGTTTCCTTTGCCTCCATCGCCGGTAGAAAGATAAAGATAGCCATCAGGCCCAAAAGTTGGCTGCCCTGAATCGTGATTCCAAAAGGGCTGATTGATTTCGAGGATAATTCTCTCACTTGTTGGATCAGGTTTGCCGTTTTTTGTTACAAATTCAGAAAGAATTGATCTTTTGGGATTCTGTCTAGAGTAGTAAACATAGAACTTACCATTCGATTTGTGATTTGGATGAAATATTAATCCTAAGAGTCCTTCCTCAAAGTCCTTGTCAATTTGAACTCTAGAGGTCAAATCGAACCAGATATCGGCAGATTTTGCATTTCTGTTTTTTGGTAATTCGTGAATCGTACCCATTTGCGAAACGATTAGTTCTTTATCAGTTCCGGGGAGAGAACTGACCCAAACAGGTTTTTTTATCTTCAAATTCGGATAAGCTACTTNGAATTTAGCTTTTGGTGCGGCTCCTGAAAATGAAGTGAATAAGCAGGCTATAGCGATAAATTTTGATAAATGAAAGAATATTTGCATTGCAACTAAGGTTTAAGATCTATTCAATATATTAATANTAATAAAAAATAAACCGACAAACAATGAAAAGAAAGAATTTCATAATTATTTCCTTNAGCTTAGCCATTAATTCATCTTTAATTTCTGCACCATCCAAGGGTGGTACTTATACAGATCCTTCCAAAGTAGATGCAGATTATGCTATACAGGGTGAATACGCCGGTGAAGTTCAAGGAGGAAAAGCTGGAGCTCAGATTATCGCCTTGGGTGATGGAAAATTTGATGTAGTTGGTTATCCAGGCGGACTGCCAGGAGCCGGATGGGATGAAGACAAAGAAAATAGAGTCCGTGGTAAGGGTCAAACTGTTGATGGAAAGACTTCATTTGAAATGGCTAATGGGCTCAAAGTTTCTTTAAAAGATGAAGTTATGCATGTGACATCCGACGGAGAAAAAGTTGGAAGTTTAAAAAGACTAATTAGAAAAAGTCCAACTTTGGGAATGAAGCCACCTGAGGGAGCGGTTATTCTTTTTGACGGCAAGGAGCATGGAGCCGACCTCTGGAAAGGAGGTCGAGTCAGCGAAGATGGATTTTTAATGGAGGGTTGTACCAGTAATCAAACTTTTGGTGACTTTAAAATTCATTTTGAATTTAGAACCCCTTATAAACCAAAAGCCCGAGGGCAGGGACGTGGCAATAGTGGATTTTATGCCCATGGTCGATACGAAGTTCAAGTTCTTGATTCTTTTGGTTTAGAAGGTCATCATAATGAATGTGGTGGTATTTACTCAACAAAAGCCCCTGCATTTAATATGTGTTTTCCTCCTCTAACTTGGCAAACNTATGATGTGGATTTTACTGCAGCTAAGTTTAAAGATGGAAAAAAAATTGCGAATGCAAAGATGACTGTTCGTCACAATGGAGTTCTTATCCACGATGAGACGGTATGTGATCACGCTACGACGGCATCACCGATGAAAGAGGGCCCGCAACCTGGCCCAGTTTTTTTCCAAAATCATGGTAACCCAGTGCGCTTTAATAACGTTTGGGTNGTAAAAAAATAATCCCTCCTAAAAAAGTTCATGAGCTATTATGCTTATTGCATAGATAGCTGCTGTTTCGGATCTAAGAGTTATTGGGCCGAGGGTCATTGGTTTGGCGCCAGCTTCTATAATTTTATTGGTTTCTGAAGGAGTNAGGTCTCCTTCAGGACCAATTACAATTAAAACAGATTCGAGGTTTGTATTACCGANTTTTGATAAAATACTTTTGAAGTGTTNAGNACCCTCTTGGAGTGATGCGATTAAAACNAAGTCAAATTCCTTAAAAGTTGATTCTATAATCGATGAAATTTTTTGANGTTGATTTACTTNAGGTAACCAATTCTGCCCGGATTGTTTACATGCCTCTATTGCAACCCGCTGCCATTTCTCCTGCTTTTTNATGCTTTCTTTCTCGTTTAGTCTGATGATGGTTCTTTCTGAAATAATAGGGTAGATCTGGGTCACACCCAGTTCAGTCGCCTTTTCAATTATAAGGTCCATATTCTTTCCTTTGGGAATGGCCTGTCCNAATGCAATTTTTGTTTTTGNTGATGGCAATTGCTTACATTTTTGGCCAGTGAGATAAGCGATTTTCTTTGAAATGGAATTGATCGTTGTTTCCATTTCTATACCTTGGCCATTGAAGATGGTTATTGGGTCACCATTTTGTAATCTTAATACATTAATACAATGGTGAAATTCATCACCCTCGAGCTTCAAATCATCCGTGTCCCATGATTCAGGATTTATAAAGAATCTGGGCATTTAAATTAAGATTATTATTTAAAAAAACGTNTAGCTTTCTCAAAAAAGCTTTCTCTGATAGGAGAATTTTTCTTACCTATCGAATTGGAAAACTGGTTAAGCATGTCCTTTTGTTCTTTGTTAAGCTTTATTGGTACTTCTACCTGAAGCTGAACATGAAGATCGCCTCGTTCATTTGAATTGAGAAATTGAACACCACGATCTCGTAATCTAAAAACTGTCGAGCTTTGAGTGCCTGGAGGAATTTTAATGGATGCTTTACCCTCTAATGTGGGAACTTCAAGTTCTCCTCCTAAAGTAGCAGTCGAAAATGGAATAGGCACCTCACAATAAAGATCATTTTCTTCTCTCTCGAAGATATCATGTTTTCCAATATGAATAACTACATAAAGATCTCCTGGTGACCCTCCTCTTATTCCTGCTTCCCCATTCCCAGATGATCTTATTCTTGATCCATGAGCGATTCCTGCAGGAACTTTTAATTTAATTCGAGTCAATTCTTCGGTTCTGCCGTCTCCACGACATTTTGAACATGGATTCTTAATAATTTGCCCTGTTCCATCACAATCCGGACAGGTTTGTTGAACCTGAAAGAATCCTCGTGATGAAATGACTTGCCCATGACCATCACAGGTTGAACACACTGAACTTCCACCACTCCCTAGAGACCCTGATCCATTACATTCCTCACATACTACAGGTTTTGCCAATTCCAGCTCTTTGATCGTACCTTTTGCGGCCTCTTCTAGAGTGATCTCCAGATCATACCGCAAATCAGAACCGCGATTATTGACTTTTCTCCCCCTTCTTCCACCACCACCACCAAATAGTTCCTCGAAAATTCCTCCGCCTCCACCGCCACTACCACCGAAGACCTCTTTGAATACATCAAAAGGATCAACGCCTCTTCCACCTCCACCTTGGTTTGAAAAAGCTGAGTGCCCGTAACGATCATAGGCGGCTCTTTTCTGATCATCACTCAGAACCTCATACGCTTCTCCTGCTTCTTTGAATCTCTCCTCTGCGGCTGGGTCGTCAGGGTTCTTATCCGGATGATGCTTTACCGCAGCTTTTCGATAAGCTTTCTTAATTTCCGATGAACTAGCATCCTTGGGCACTCCAAGAATTTCATAGTAATCACGTTTAGACATTACAATAATATTTTTACTAAATTCCCAAAATATAAATGATTAAACAAAAGGAATTCATTTATGAATCATTCTCGTTATCTGTG
This sequence comes from Verrucomicrobiales bacterium, assembly GCA_002684575.1. Taxonomy (GTDB): domain Bacteria; phylum Verrucomicrobiota; class Verrucomicrobiia; order Verrucomicrobiales; family DEV007; genus EC70. The sequence continues at coordinate 6,452 of NYVP01000057.1, read as the reverse complement.
GATTCTGGACCCTTTGAAACAATTACATTAGCCGCCCTCAACAAACGATCATTAAGAGTGTAACCTTTCCTAATTTCAGTAATGATATGACCATTTGGAANTTCATCGCTTGATTCTTGTGAAATGGCCTCATGAAGATTAGGATCAAACTCTTTGCCGACTGAAGAAATAGCTACGGCTCCTTGAGATGAGAAGAACTCTTCTAATTGTTTTTGTACCATTTCCATCCCTTTGCTAATAATAGAATCTGGATCCTCATTAATTGCCGCAGAAAGACCCATTTGAAAACTATCAATCACTGGAAGAAGTTCGGACAGTAAACTTCCGTTAGCAAATTTGATGGCATCACTTTTTTCTCTGGCCATTCTTTTTCTATAATTATCTAATTCAGCTTGATTTCTTGCTGCGAGATCTTTCCAGTGTGCGGCTTCTTTTGTAGCTTCTTCAAGTGGATCTAAAATGTTTTCTTCAGATGAATCGGCATTTATTTCATCGGATTCATTGACATTGCTTGATTCAATTTCTTCGATATCAGAATCTATGTCAGTACTCTCGGAATCTTTTTCANCTTCAGGTGGTGTCTTTTTCTCACTCATTAAGTATATCCATTAATATCTTATTCNACAATATAGCCAGTAAATGTTCGATAGCTATAAAGCCCTTAAAGAAAAAAAATCAAATTTTCTCTACTGCTATTAAAGTGATATCATCATTTTGAGGCACATCTCCTGAAAAAGAAATCACCTCATTTTGTATCGCTTTAACCACCTTTTCAGCTCCTAGACCAGATGTATTGGCTAGAGTTTTATTAAGGCGGTCTGTTCCGAATTCTTCTCCTCTTATGTCTGAGGCCTCATTTACACCATCAGTATAAAGTAACAAAATGTCACCCTTCTCGACGTTTAATTCCATAGANTTAATGCTTTTGTCAAAGACATCTCCAGAATCAATTCCTATGGCGATTCCTGGGGAATTGATTGGATTTATATTTTGTGTTTTTGAGGAATAATGAAGTGGAGCATCATGTCCAGCCCTAGCAATTTGTATTTTTCCAGAATTAGCCTCCACAATGAGATAAGCTAAACTAATAAACATATCTTCTCGAATGTCTGGGAATAGCTGGCGGTTGACTTTTTTNAGNACCTCTGCTGGGCAATGGTTATTACTGGCGTTTGCTCTAACCACACTACGGCACATGGCTGTAATCAGAGATGCAGGCACGCCTTTCCCAGACACATCAGCGATAACAATTCCTAGACTGTTTTCATCAATTTTGAAATAATCATAATAATCTCCACTAACAATTTTAGCTGGGACATTTAATCCGCTTATCAAGTAGCCATCTAAGTTTGGCGATTTTGATGGTAGCAGTATTCTTTGAACTTCACTGGCGGTATTAAGTTCGTTTTCAAGATGCTTTTTCTCCATCGCTTCTCGATGAATTATTGAGTTTCCNAGAGCGAATGATGATTGTTCGGCCATTGATTGGAAAACTTCGAAATCATTTTCACTGAACTTCTCTGAATCAGAATTATTAGCGATTGCTAAGATTCCTAATTCTTTACCACCATAGATAAGTGGAGCAATCACTGCGGAGACTCCTTCATGAGTATTTTGATCTGCGCTTTCGAAATGAGGGTTCGTGATGAGATTATTAATTNTAATTGTTTTCTTTTGTGATAAAGCTTCTCCGAATGGCCCCCAATNTTTTCCTACACTAGTAAGTCTTTTATAACTGTTAATAGTATTAGGAGTTAGTTTCGCTTGTTCAGCGATATGCTTTGGAACAGGGATTAGTATTGGACAAGCCTCACTTTGGTATTGTGAGACTAGTTTGTCGTTCGTTTTGTCTACTAAATACAATGCTGCTCCATGGGCNTCAACGACCATGGCGGCCCCTCTAACTATTGTTCTGTATANTGTTCTGGGATTAGTACCACTTTCTTGTGTTAGTGTCTCACCTAGGGTGTGAAGAAAATCAAACATCCTTAATTCCTCAGTTTCAATATCTAGTCGCTGTCTCTCTAGATGTTTTGTTATCTTTCGATACTTTGATATGTAAAACATACANATAACGATCAGAGATAGTAAAAGAACTATGATCGTTGTTTGCATATTTTGAGTTATTCTAGGATTGTTTTTTATCTTTTAACTCTTGCTCAAGGAAATGAATAACATCTTTAAATCTTGGAACGTTATTTTTCTCAGCTTTTATCAATTCTTGGTGAGCTTCCAGTGCATGAATTGCCCCTTTTAGACTGTCCACCTCTTCGTGTTCAAGATAATGACCGTTTTCAATATGTTCAGAAATATCATCTCTAATATCTTGATGAACCTTATTATCNTCATCAAGAGACAATAATTTATCAATGCCAAGACTAACTAATAGCTGTTCGTTTCTGGAATTAGCATTTATGACATCAATTCGACTCTGATCAATTTTGCTTAAATTGCGAGTGATTCCAACTAATGTACCCATGAACGTTGAATCCATAACTGGGCAATTTTCTAAATCGATAACGAATTCTTTAGCCCCTTTGTTTATAACAATAGAGGCAAACTTTTTTAATTCTGAACTATTCTTGAATGAGCCTTTACCTTCGACACGTATCCAGATCACTCCATTTTGGAGTTGTCCAACATAAATAGGTGCAACGGGATTCACTTTAGGGTAGAGGAGTGTATTAAAGAAAACCTCTGCTGCTATTTAGGCAAGCGGAATCCTTGATGAATTGCATTTTTTTACCAAAGGTAAGACTGATCACTAGCTAAAACGTGACCGTCTCTGAAAATTGAAATTCGCCATGCGGTAACTTTCCCATTTTGCTGATAGTCTTTTCCGGTGATCTTGATTTTTGTCTTATTTCTGTAGGAGGTTTGACTTGAAGTAGTAAGATCTTTTCTATGTATCTTTGATCCTGTCTTTTTTTGTCGATACTCAAATCGCANAACAATTGGAGAGTTTTTNAAGGATTCCCAATTGGGGTATATCCAATCAAAAACATAATAATGACCAGACCTTTGAATTTTTTCTTGTTCAGAGACAGCACCGTGCAATAAATATTTTTTTTCGAAACTGACCATTGGATCCTCCGAATCGATTTGGTCCTCTGCATCCAAGAAAAAGTATTTAGAGTTGGTTATTGAAACCTTTTTATTTGTCGACTGACACCCAATAAAAATCACTGGAATCATGAAAATGAGACACTTAAAGGCAATTCTAATAGTTATAAAATCCATTTTCATTGCTCTCTATCTAGCTCAACCAAGATTTCTTTCAATTAGATAAAAGAAAAATAGGAGACAATTAGTTAACTTTATTTTATTATTTGTATTAGTTGCTATTCAGTATTATCAAACTGAATTTATGTGCACTTCTACTAACTAATATGGATAATGTAGAGAAGAAAATAGTCGACGCGTTACTGCTTTCTTACCAGCAGGTGGGAGGCATTAATCGAATTGACAGTGCAAATTTGCCTTCCAGGCCAGGAATTGCTGTTCTCTGCGAGGATCTATTACAGATTCTTTTTCCCGGCTTTCTGGAAACAGATGCCATTGAATCTGAGAATCTTGAAAATGATACATCTGAACTTTTGGCCAAAATCGTTTCTTCTCTAAACAAGGAAATTAAAAGAAGTATTAGGCTTCTTGGTGAGAATGAGTCGGAGAGTAAAGATCCTAGTGAATTAGCTTCGAATTTTCTTTCCGAGTTACCGACAATCAGAGGTCTTTTGAGAACTGATGTCGAAGCAGCATATGAAGGAGACCCTGCTGCCCAAAGTTTCGAAGAAATAATACTAGCTTATCCGAGTCTCGAGGCCATTGCGGTTCAAAGAATGGCGCACGTTTTATACATCTATGGAATTCCTTTGATACCTAGAATGATGACTGAATGGGTTCATTCTAAAACGGGCATTGATATCCACCCTGGAGCTGAAATAGGGTCTCATTTTTTCATCGATCATGGCACTGGAGTGGTTATTGGGGAAACTTGTGTGATAGGGAGAAATGTAAAGCTATACCATGGTGTTACTTTGGGGGCGCGTAGTTTTCAAAAAGATGACGAAGGTAATCCAATAAAGGGAATTAAGAGGCATCCAAATGTTGGCAACGGTGTGGTTATTTATCCTGGTGCAACTATCTTAGGAGGGGAAACAGTTATAGGTGCTCGAAGCACAATTGGAGCCAATGCATTTATTATGAATAGCATTGATGAGGATTCACTTGTTGCTCTTTCTGAGGTTGAACATGAAATAAAGAATAAGCGCAGTCATAAGGAAGCTTTGGATAATGAAGAATCCTAAATACCAGCAGCTTAATCTCAGCCTGAGTGGATCTCTGTTTGGAGGCATCTATGAAAGATCGCGGGATTCGAGAAAATCGCAAAATCGCTCATATTCTCCGGGTGCATTATTTGATTTATTTGATATTACTAGGCCTAGCCGTAAAAAAGTTGCTCGAGGCAAGGGTTTAAAGTTTGATAATGAATTAACTAATAGGTGTAAGGAAAAGCTGAAGTCTATGAGACTCTATTCGTTAGCCTCAGATGTTAATGTTTTTTGGAATTTAAGGTTAACTTCAACAGCTGGACTTGCTTATCATGACAGTGCTCGTATTGATTTAAATTCTAGTTTAAAAAGGTTTTATCCAGAAGAACCTGAAAGAACTTTAATGCATGAACTTGCGCATTTAATTGCTAATTATAGGGCATCCGGGTCTCGCATACAACCGCATGGAGTTGAATGGCAGAAAGCCTGTTCAGAACTGGGTATTCCAGGAGAAAAACGTTGTCATGATTTACCTCTAGCAATTAGAGAGGTTAAAAGAAAGCACGCTTACCGTTGTGGATTTTGTGGTGTTGTAGTGCCTAGAGTCAAAAAGTTAACCCGAGATTCGGCCTGTTATCCTTGTTGTCATAAGCATAACAATGGAAATTACAGTAGGAGGTTTTTATTGGAGAAAATCTCAATTACCGAGGCCAAATCGTTAGCTCCGCAGCATAGCTGGATTTGATTATTTTAGGAAGATTATTGCTAAATAGCTTTTTGCAGTTTTATATTTTGATATGCAAAAAAATACCCGTCGAGATTTTCTAAGATCTGCTATTATAGCAGGCAGTGCCTGTACCAGTTTTGCCTTAAATAAAAATGTCTTGGAGGCTAAAGTTGCAAAGAGACAAATTTCACTTGGATATGATAACTTTGCCGTACGTGCCATGGGCTGGAAAGCATCGGAACTTGTTGATTATGCCGCCAAACTAAAATGTGATACTCTTTTCATCACTGATTTTGGGCCACTTGAAAAATTAGATGATGAAAAATATTTAAAAAATTTGGCTCAATACGCAGTTGATAAAGGCGTTAAGATTTTACTTGGTTCTTGGTCAATATGTCCGACTGCAAGGAGGTTCAAAAAAGATTGGGGAACCGCAGATGAACACCTTAAGCTAGGAGTAAGAATGGCCAAAGCACTCGGGTCCCCTGCTTTTAGAGTCATTCTAGGAGATAGGGGAGACCGGTTGAGCGAAGGAGGCATTGAAGCAAGAATTCATGATACAGTTCAGGTACTTAAAAGAAACAAGGCTTACTGTGTTGATCATGGAGTAAAGATCGCTATGGAAAATCATGCCGGTGACATGCACTCAACCGAATTAGTAGGATTAATCGAAGAAGCAGGAAGTGATTTTGTTGGAGCCAATATGGACTCTGGTAATGCCGTATGGACACTCGAAGATCCTATTGAGAATTTAAGAAACCTTGGTAAATACGCAATAACAACAAGCCTCCGAGATACTGCTGTATGGAAAAGCGAGAATGGGGTTACTGCTCAATGGACTGCGATGGGTGAGGGAACTGTGGATCTTGTAGCCTATTTTGATTTATATCAAAAATTATGTCCAGATACAGCAGTTAACATTGAAACAATTTCAGGTTTTAATCGTGAACTAAAAGTAAATGATGAATCTTTTTGGAAAGCATGGCCGAAAGGCAAACCTAAAGGATATGATAAATTTATTAAACTGGCCAAAAAGGGGAAACCCAGAAAGCCATGGACTCCTCCTAAAAACATTGAGAAATCAAAAGCTGATCAGGATTACCAAAAAAGTGAGATAGCTAAAAGTATCGATTATTGTCAAAATAAACTCGGCTTGGGAATTAAGTAAAATTATCCAACTAATTCGTAAAGGTCTTTGATTTTGACCTGTTCCAAACTTTTTACTGCAAGGTGCGCCCTGTCTAGCTGATCAATTTGGTGAGTTGTGGCAACGGCTATGACTTTCATTTTTGCAGCTAAACCTGCTTCAATTCCAACATGAGCGTCTTCGATGACAATGCAATTTTTTGGATTAACATTAATTTTTTTTGCAGCTGTAAGAAAGACCTCAGGATCGGGTTTGCCATTATTAACGTCTTCAGCTGCGGTGATAGCATTAAAATGATTGGATAATC
>NYVP01000056.1 GCA_002684575.1 Verrucomicrobiales bacterium | reverse complement strand
CAGGCATTTTACCTGTTTCCGGCCTAAAGTAGTTATTGTGATTACGGATTATTCTGTCGTTAATTGAATACACCCATGACTCTAAATCAAAGAGATCCCTCACCACGTTACCGTACTCAAAGCGGTTCATTCTTCTAAGACGAACTGGAACTACTGACTCACTACGTGCAGCCGTCGCATTTTTAAAAGCCTTATCAAGGCCAAGAGAAACAAGTTTCAGTTGATCATTGCTAAGTTGTTTATTCTCCTCAGGAGGCATTTCATTTTTGTCCAAAACATCGATCAACTTTTCAAGGAGCTCTGGATTCTTTTCAAAATCGCTCCACGTATTATAGTTAGTCAGGTCAACCTTGCCTTTGGTTTTTTTCAGACCGTGACAATCATAACAATAGTTTTGCAAGATAGGTTTAATGTCTTTGCCAAAGTCAGAGATTTTTTCAGCAGTAGCATTAATAGAAGCCACGAAAAAAAGAAGGATTGTGAGTCCTAATAAAAATTGAGAATGGTTTTGTTTTCCAAACAAAAGGGAAATATTTAGAAAAAATTTCTTTAAGCCAAATAAACTCATGAATAGTGCAACTTAATACTTATACGCAAATTCAAATCTCTGCGCAACCCAATATAGTTATCTCTACAATTATAACTATTTTATAGGCACATCGAAGTGATTCTCAATTTCATGACAAGCCATTCTCCATGACCCTAGAACGTCCCATGAATCCAAGTAATTAGCGGCATTGGCCAAACCTCGACCACCTCGTGCACTGGCATTGGCATCAATTTCACCTAGGGCCAATTTTTTATCATAGATTAACTGCCATTGATACCAGACCGTTCCTGACCATGGACCTGATGTCTGAAATGCACCGTTGCGAGCATACCATGTCTCTTTACGCCCAACCCATCCAAAATTTTTCCAACCAGAAATTCCATTACTGAAAGGCCGATCCCCCCAATCCACTGCCAATGACCTTCGGCCATAATCAAGAACACGCTTTGCTGCGTCAATACGGGATTGAAGATATTGATCAGCTGTAAATTTTGTAGGATATGAATGGTACTTTAGCATCGCCTTTCTCCCTCCCCTTTTATACTCAAGCAATGATCGACGAACACCCAGCAAAGCATTAACGACTTTTGAAGAGGTATGAGAGTAAAGATATACATTATTGCGCCCAGGAGGAATTTGATAGGACCGAGCCAACTTTGCCATCTCGCTTACACCGGGGCGATGTGAATGCATAAATTGACCGTACTTCCTTCGTTGTTCTGGAGTCACAGGCCAATAAGGAATCATTTTATAATTAATCTGAACACAACCCCAGTTGGATCCATCCGGAAAGAAGGCATCTGGTAAACCGGGACGATATTTAAGACGCGGATATGAAGGTGCGTCCATCCAAACTTCATGGATAGCATCCCAGTCTGCCATGTTTTGTNGCTCGAGATCCCTAAGACGAATTCTTTCAAGTGTTGCGTAGGCTCCCTTTAATAAATCAATNTGAGNTTCCTCTCCACTCATCATGTACAACCACGTCAACAAAGGACCAACGTGCCATGCTGTTACCCGAGTATAAGGCAATTCAATTTCATATTGTCTTGCACGCGTTGGTCTTCCATCACCATGATATTGTTGCCCCCAACCAACAACATTCCCCTCTCCTAAATTAGCCTTAGCAAGCCACGGCCCAAGCTTTCCTAATTTGGCNACATATTTCCTGTCCTTGGTGAGATGATACATCATCACCATTATTTGAAAGCTTGCATTGGTCGCACCGTCATTAAAGGAGATACTTCCATTACGTACTCCGCTGGAAGGAGTTGACCCACTAGGAAAGATCCACTGATCTGGCCAACCTCCAGCATCGCTTTGAGCCGACAACAAAACATCAGCCGCTCTTNTAGCCGATTCAAAATACTTTTTTTCTTTGGTGAGCTTATGAGCGTAAAGCATAATCCAAAATGGGCGTGTCACAAAACCGTCCTGAACCCTCATCATCTTGCCTCCTTGATCACCGTAAGACCAGTGACCTCGAGAGAGTTGTTTTTCTAGAATACGATCAGCACAGATCAATCCAGCATCGAGATATTTTTTATCACCTAGAATTTCAAACGCGCGAAAAAAACCAACAGCAGCGTTTCTTAACTCTCCCGCATTACCACCCTCATAACTTTCAGGAATAATTTCTATCTGCTTGTCTAGCCACAGGCGAACTGCAGATTCAACTCGACTGGTAAGATTATGTTCCGGTTTACCTGTCAGCATTAATTCTGCAACACTAATACGTCGCAGCAGTTCTTTTAATTCATTCTCTTTTTCAGTTCGTTGCTCATTATTCAAATTTTCATAGTAAACTGTTTCTCCACCAAAGAGTTTTGCACGATCCTGCCACGACAATCCCTGATCCGTTATTGCATCATAAGAAAGACTTTTATAGTGGCCCGTCTTTTTATCAATCTCAAGAAATTGCTCCGCAACTGAGTCATTAAATCCAAACGCAAAGAGAGTGAATAATAAAGAAAAAGCATAGGGTAGTTTCATCCTTAAATCCTAACAGTCTGCATTAAGCCAACCAATAAAAAAAATGAATCAATAATTTCATGAATCATTATATGTAGGGGCTGGTTTTTGATCTTTATAACACTTCACTCCCATCTTATCATATCAGAATGCAATCCATCAACCGGCGAAAGTTCATCTCATCAACGAGCATTTCGTTGTCTGCAATGCTGATGAAAACGTTATCTCAAGATTCAAGTAATCCCGAAGATACAATTGGAAACTTCAAACCTTTCATTGAAAAAGATAACCTTCCCAATCCAGTAATCATTGAATCTCTCAGCATGTTTAAACGGGATAAAAACTGGTTCATTCGCGCTAGGTCAAAAGACGGGATAGAAGGATGGTCGGTGGGTCATCCCAGTAAAACAGAACTAAGCCAGTCTGTTTTCACTAAAGTAATAGCACCCTTCATGCGTAACAAAGACGCTCGCAACCTAGATCGATTAGTAGATGAAATATTCCTCTCCGGAAGCAATTACAAAATGCAGGGACAATTGTTTTGGATTCAAGTCGCAGCGGCTGAGTTTGCCATCCTAGATTTGTTAGGAAAAACCGCCAAACTTTCGGCAGCAAATTTGTTAGGTGGACAAAAACGTAATAAAATTGATCTTTATATTGCTAACAATCATCGTTCAAAGAATGCAGAAGAATCTTTAAGGCGCATCATAAAATCAGTAGATAACATTAATGCGAAAGCACTAAAGATTAAAATTGGAGGACGCATGAAGGTTGTTGATTCCATTCCCATGCGGACGGAAAAATTAATCCCTAAAGTCGCTGAATCCTTAGGTNATCAATGCACCCTATATGCTGATGCCAATAGCTCCTACACCTCTGTTAAGAAAGCTATTAAAGTGGGTAAAATATTAGAAGAAAATGGATTCTCTTTTTACGAGGAACCTGTTCCCTTTGACCATCTAAGTGAAACCAATCAGGTCGCAGATGCCCTTAAAATACCTATCGCATGGGGAGAGCAAGAAAGTAGTCAATGGAGATTTAAATGGATGATCGAAAATAGTGGTGTCCGTATATTTCAACCTGACCTGTTCTATTATGGTGGTCTTATTCGCTCTTTGCGAGTTGCTCAAATGGCCGCAGCAAAANGCTTTGATTGCACACCACATATTTCTGGCGGAGGATTAGGTTTTCTTTACATGGGAATATATGCCGCCTGTTGCCCTAATCCCGGCCCCTATCAAGAATACAAAGGATTAACTAACGATTTCCCTTGGGAATCAACAGGAGAAAAAATATCTGTNATGAATGGCTCCATGACTGCACCCAATGGTCATGGAATCGGTATAAATATTGATCCTGATTATTTAGAGAAAGCTCATAGGGTGGAATGAGACCAATCGACCTCAAAAAGATTGATTACAAAGAATAATCCTCAGCATCTTCGGGATCTATCTCATGGGCAGATAATTTAACTCTTAATTTTTCATAAGAACTAAAATGGNTGATTAAAATTTTTTTTAAAAGGGTCCNGGTCCGGAAGGATATTTTTGAAAAAAAAAACTGTAATCTTTAAGCGTTTTAGGTAATAAAACGGGCGTGAAAAAGGTCACACAAAAGCAAACTACAAGTAGCCACCAAACACCATGATCTTCAATTTTCTGCGAAAGATTTTTTATTCGGTACTGCCAGTCAGCTCCATCGCTCTACTAACTCTGGTTCTCTGTTCGCATCATGCCTTTTCCCAAGCTAATAATATTGTGACACCCAGGGACATCGGATCACTCGGTGATGTTAGTTGGGGATATCTGGAATTTGAGGTACGGGGGCAACCAAACATTGGGGAGTTATTTCCGATACTGCCCGATACTGAGATAGCACTTTATGACTCGGGGGGAAANGTTCTTCTAGAAAATGACAACATCAACTTCTTTCTTGGCAACTTCAATAGTAGGATTANNTGGAAAAATCCAGTTGCTGGCCAATACTATCTAGCNGTCGGACTAAANAACACCGAATTTAAAGAGCAATTTTTGGTAACCACAACATCAACCAGCTCGGGCCGTTACTTGTTGACGACCAGCCGCGAGAATACTCCTCCTGGCAATCCAACATTTAACCCAATTATGCCTGGTAAAGTTCCTGCCAATGGAGTCGTATTTTATAAATTTACAATTACTGATCGCCTCAACGATCTCGATGGTGACGGTATTATTAATTCCGTTGAGGATCAACATGACTGCCTTGACAAAAATGTCGCGGATGCTGATAAGGACCCTGATAGAGATGGTCTGTCCAACATTGCGGAATTGAATTTAGGAACCGATCCCTGTAAACCTGATAGCGACTTTGACGGACTCACTGATGGCGAGGAAGTCAAACGAATCGTATCAGGGCAACCCGCACCGACAAACCCTCTTGATGACGACACAGACGGCGACGGCCTGTCAGATGGATTTGAAACGGGAACAGGAATTGTAAATGGAATGACAGATTCCGGAACAGATCCCCTGCTTGCCGATACAGATGGCGATGCAGTTGGGGATTTGAAGGAATTGCAGATCGGCACTGACCCCTTTAATCCTGATACGGATGGAGATGGCTCTGCTGATGGGGTCGAGATTGCCAGACAAACAGATCCTCTCGACGGAATACGCGCAAGTGACCGACAGGCCAAGCTCATCGATATAGAATATAATTCGCAGGGACTTATTTCGATGACTTGGGAAACAACTGCGTCGGTGGACTATCAACTACAGAAATCAAGGAATCTTAAGGAGTGGGAGAATTTAGGAACCCCAGCAATTGCAAACAGCGATATTTTTACTTACAGCCAGCCCTACTCCGGCGGACGCGATTTTTTCAGACTGAAAAGTGTTCCCGCCCCTTACCTTGATGGAAAGAGTCCGTTACATGCGATTAGTCTCGGAAGCGTCCCAGCTGGCGACCTCTTCCTTTACACTTGGAGTTCAGCTTTCATTGACACCGTAATGGTTCTATACGATTCGAATGGAAACTTTCTTAGCTTCAATGATGATATTTCTGACACCCTCCGTTTGAGCGTCATCAGGGGCTTTTTCCCACCGGGTACTTACTACATGGCAACCGGTAAATTTCCCTTACTTTTTCGACCCAATGAATCCATACCATTCTATGTCGCTGGGACACCTGGCCTCACAGACGAACTTACTATTAACGTCTTCGGGGATAATATTGAGGCTGGCATACTCCAGAGCGCCTCTGGAGTTAATGCGAGCGGGGCTCTCTGGTTCTCGATTGTCGTTGAGTAGGTAAAATACCCGAAAAATTTGATCTCAAAGAACCACTTACCCTTACGGGTAAATATATTATCGTAATCTAAATCAGAGTAGCGAAGTTGGCGATAACTTTCAGGAGAGTAAGCAAGGTTGTCATCTTATCTAACTACCGTTCGATAATTAAGGGAAGAGAAGATAAAAAAGCCATAATTATTAAAAACAGAATGGCTCATAATTTGCTAACATAACTTGTATGGGAAAAATTTTAGGGGAAATCAATGTGAGAGATCGTCAAAAATCGACCCTTTTAATAAGTCGGTTCTACCTGTAGTACGTTTATTTAGTTTTTTGCATAACTGTTCACAACATTTTAAACTATTATTATATATTTTCCTTTTACGCATGATCCATATTGATGCGCCGCATATACTCAAAAATATGCCAGTAGCTGATGAATAGCCGGTATCCATGTCTCCGTTTGTGATAGCAAGTGGTAATTGTGCTTATCAATATTGTACGTACA
>NYVP01000055.1 GCA_002684575.1 Verrucomicrobiales bacterium | reverse complement strand
TGCTGATATAGTGGTATAAAACTCCCCTAACCTCCCCTCTCAAATGTCGTCTGAAATTGATAAAACCATCATGATTGTTGATCATGATGAAGATTTTCTTGAGTGGGTAGACAAGCACCTCAGGACACCTAATACAGAAATTTTATGTTATGAAAATTCTCAAAAGGCGTTGGATGATTATCTAAAAAAAAGTCCTGATCTTTTAATCACCGAACTCTTTGTAAAACCTTTGCAAGGCATGGATTTGATTAAAAAGGTCAGATTAAATGATCCCAATGCGCAAGTCATACTCACAACATCATTCCCTCCATCAAGCGCTGTAATCGAGGCAATGAGATTAGGTGCCTATGACGTCCTAAGAAAGGAAACCCTAACATACGATTTAAGACCAATTGTTGAAGAGGCACTTAAAGCTGGCGACGAAATTAAATCAACTTCTCAGAGCGCTGATTCATCTAGCAAAAAAGACAGTTCTGATGAATCCATAATTGGTAGATCCTCAGCAATGCAGGATGTTTTTAAAATGGTTGGGCGCGCATCAAGGGGTGACGCTCCAGTCCTGATAACAGGTGAAAGTGGGGCTGGAAAAGAAATAGTAGCAGGTGCAATACACAAATTCAGCAAAAGATCTGGGAGTGAGTTTGTAGCTATTAATTGTGCAGCCATTCCGGAAAATCTTCTTGAGTCAGAACTATTTGGTCACGAAAAAGGATCATTCACGGGAGCTCATTCAATGAGAAAGGGTAGGTTCGAACAATGTGATGGAGGCACGCTCTTCCTAGATGAAATTGGTGACATGCCAATACATACTCAAAGTAAAATATTACGAACTCTACAATCTGGAGAATTTTCACGTGTCGGGGGGAATGAGAACTTAACTGCCGACGTCAGAATACTTGCTGCTACAAACAAAGACCTAGAGGAATGTGTTAAAAATGGGGAATTCAGAGAAGATCTTTTTTACAGACTCAATGTTGTTAGGGTGCATATTCCTCCTCTGAGACAAAGACGAGAAGATATTAAACTACTAGCAGATTTTTTCCTTAAACGTAATGCTGAACAAAAAAAAGCTCCAAGACTTCGTCTGTCATCCGAGTCAGTAGAACTGCTCGAATCTCACGACTGGCCAGGAAATGTACGTGAACTTGAAAATACCTTATACAGAGCAAGTTTACTTGCAACAGCTGATGTCCTCCTTCCAAAAGACATCCCATTAGGAATAATTGAACAAGGCGAAGAATTAGACTCAAAGAATAAAGAATTTTCTATTAAAGATTCCATAAGCATACTAAAAAAAGCCTCAGCTAAAAACCCTTTCATTCCTTGGGTCGAATCAGAATTTGCCAAGGCTAGTTATTTAGAACATGAAAAGGATTTGGACCTCACCGCAAAATTCTTAGGGATAAGCTTGGAGAGATTAGACGAGATTCTTGAAAAAAACTAGATACTTGGATTGGAATCAACGTTTTATCCTTGTAGATTAATTCTCCCAATTTGTTGGAAATTATAAAAGCCAACTCAACATCTGAACTTATTAGATACACCTCTGCATCCAAACCTTTTCTGGATAAGTTAAAGCAGATTGGTGAGGGAATTCCTGTGTTTAATCACATAACCACAGCAGCCCAACCCTATGTATGCTCCTTAATCGCAGAAAAATTCTTCAGACAATCAGATCGGAGACTGTGGATTCTTACAGACAATTTAAATACTCAGGAGCTTCTCACAGAGGGTATAGAATTATGGTATGAAGAACCTCTTTTCTTTCCAGATATTGAATCAGTAAGTTCAAATAGTTCCCTACCAGACCAAGAAAGACATGCAGAGAGAATGTCTGTCCTTAAGACCTTAGAGAGTTTTGAAACAATAAAAGATATAATAATAATCTTAGAAAAGAGCCTGAATGAAGAGGTGTCATCTCCAGAATCAATTAATTCTAATAAGATTAAAATTGTAAAGGGTCAAAAAATCGAAATGAATTACTTAGTTAATCAATTCGTAAGCATTGGTTATGAAAAAGATTCGATAGTTACCGAAAGGGGTCAATTCTCTATTCGCGGCGGCATCATAGATGTATTTCCAATACAATCTCTCAATCCTTACAGAATAGAATTTTTTGGAGATGAAGTCGATTCGATAAGAATATTTGAAGTTGATTCTCAAACCTCAATTAGAATAGTTGATTCATTCCAGGTATTATCTGGAATTGAAGATAACAATAAATGTAAACTTAAGGATTATATTAACGATGACGATCTTATCCTTAAAGTTGGAAGTAATGACGGACACTATTCAGTTATCATAACTAATGAGCCAGACGATTCTGACACTGAGGAGGATTTTTCTACTGCATGCTTTGAGTCTCCCTTTGGGTCGTTTGACGCAGGCGAATTTATCCTTCAGCAAGCCAGATTTCAAAATTTCAAAAAGACCTTGAGTGAATGGCATCAAAAAAAATGGAAGGCATTTATTTTTTTCAAAAACGAAGGAGAACTAGAAAGATTTAATGAACTCGCTAACGATTTAGATGTATTACCTGTATCTGGATACCTTGAAACGGGAATAGGGTCCATTTCTCATGGATTCATTATTCCGAGCTCCAAACTAGCCATTCTATCTTCATCTGAAATCTTCGGAAGGTATGAATCAATCAGATCAAGAAGAAAAATATTCAATAGGGAGAAAAGGGATCTAAATAGACGAAGAGCAGATGATTTTAAAGAATTAAACCTCGGCGATCGTGTTGTTCACATGGATCAAGGCATTGGAATTTTCAGAGGCCTTTTAGAAATCGAAACTGATGGAGAAAAGCCTCAAGAAGTTCTAGTCATAGAGTACGAGGATGAGGCAAAATTATACGTTCCTCTTGAACAGGCTCATCTTGTATCTCGATACATTGGTTCAGGAAACAAAGCTCCTCCAATTGATAGATTAGGAGGCAAAAGATGGATAAGCCGCAAAGCAAAAGTTGAGAAATCCATAATGGATTATGCTTCGCAACTCATAAAAACTCATGCCGAAAGAAATACATTTAAAAGTTACAAACATTTACCTGACACCAAATGGCAATTAGAATTTGAAAACAGCTTTCCATATAGAGAAACTACAGACCAAATCACTGCGATAAATCAGACAAAAACTGACATGGAGAATGATCAACCCATGGACAGACTAATATGTGGTGATGTTGGATTCGGGAAAACTGAAATTGCTATAAGAGCAATATTTAAATCAGTAATGAGTGATAAACAGGTCGCATTATTATGCCCAACTACTGTTCTCGCACAACAGCACTACGATACGCTGAAGTCAAGATTATCAGAATATCCTATAAACGTTGAACTACTTTCTAGGTTTAAAACTCAAAAAGAGCAAAAAGAAACAATTAAAGGAATTCGCAATGGCAGCACTGATATTGTTGTCGGTACACATAGGTTGGTTTCAAAGGATGTTAAATTCAAAAACATCGGGTTAGCTATAATTGACGAAGAGCAAAGGTTTGGAGTTAAGCATAAAGAAAGATTCAAAGAGATGTTTCATCTTATCGATGTACTAACGCTTTCGGCAACGCCAATACCAAGAACATTATACCTTTCGCTTATGGGAGTTAAGGACATGTCAACAATTGACACTCCTCCTCCTGGAAGGTCAGCCGTAGAAACATCTATCTGCCAATACGATGAAGATATTATTTCTAACTACATTAATAGAGAGCTGAAACGGGGAGGACAAGTTTTCTTTCTTCACAATAGGGTGAAGACCATCAAGAGGATGAAAAATCTTTTAGAGGAACTCGCTCCAAATGCAAATATCGAAATCGGACACGGCCAAATGGAGGAATCTGCCTTAGAAGAAATAATGCATCGATTCATTCACAAAAAGATTGATATTTTAGTTTGCACAACAATCATTGAAAGTGGCATAGACATACCAAACGCTAATACAATTATTATCGATCGGGCTGATAGATTTGGTTTGGCTGATCTTTATCAATTAAGAGGAAGAGTCGGCAGATCCGGACGAAAAGCTTATGCATTACTCATGCTGCCTAACTCTTTAATATCGACAGGAGACGCAAGAAAAAGAATTAATGCGATAAAGCAATATACCGAACTTGGATCCGGCTTCAAAATTGCGATGAGAGATCTAGAAATTCGGGGAGCCGGCAACCTACTAGGAACACAACAATCAGGCCACATCAGCGCCGTGGGCTTTGAATTATATTGTAAACTTTTAAAGCAGTCTGTGGAGAGAATGAATGGGAATGTTAATTCTGGGAGAGCTGAGTGCTCAATCAATCTCGACTTTATTATCACAAATGAAGCTGAGTATTATCAAAACAATAAACGGTCTCTACCTGCATTTATTCCTGCATCTTATTTAGATGAAACTAAAATCCGAATCGCTGCCTATCGTCAAATCTCGGAACTTAGCACAATCAAAGAACTTAAAGCTCTCAAGCAAGAATGGCATGACCGCTTCGGGAAAGCACCCGATGCTATTAAAAATCTTTTTCTTTGTACGGAACTTAAAATCAGGGCCTCTTCTAAGTTAATTCATTCAGTCATAATCGAAGATTCAAAACTAATGATGAAGAGAAATAATGAATTTATATTAATAGAGGGAAAATTCCCACGTATTCACGCAAAATCCAAAGAAGAACGATTAAAAAAAGCAGTGGATTTACTCAAGAAATTTTGAATATTATCTAAACGATATTGTCTAAACTCTATAATGTTTCGATTACTCTTATCTCTTTCATTGGTTCTAAGTTCAACACTGTTTGCTCAGCAAAAATCTTTCAATTCATTAGTTGCAGTGGTCAATGGCCAGGCCATAACAGAGTCAGAGGTTAAAGAAGTAACTAATGCGACAAGGAATATTATTATGCTGAGCCTACCAGAAGGTCCAGAGAGACAAGAACGACTCAAATCACTTAGAAAAAATGCACTAGATAGTTTAATCGAAAGAGAATTAATACTTTCTGAATTCATCAAAATGGGAGGCATAATAAAAGATGAAATCATCGATCAAGATGTTCAAAGAATTATCGACGATGAACCATTTAATGGTGACCGAAATAAATTTTTGGCTCAAGTCAAAAAAGCGGGAACCACCATGAAACGCTACAAGGATCAACGCAGAAAGATTCTTAGCGTTGAAATTATGAAGTCAAGACAAGCAAAAAGCATAAGTGTTGTGACGCCGCAGAAAATGCAAGAAACCTACAATAAAAATAAAGACCGATTTAGAAATGAAAGCTTTGCTAGAATTAAAACAATAACTATACGTAAAAATCCTGAAGACCCGACTATTACTCCCGAAGACAGAAGAAAATTAGTTAACTCAATTCGCGAAAAAATAGAAAATGGTGAGGACTTTTCAGAGCTTGCAAAAACCCATTCAGAAGACAGCGTCGCTGAAGAAGGTGGCGACAGAGGCGTGCTTAGCGAAAATAGTATTGAGCTTCGTAGAGACCTTAAGGCTGCGGCTTTTAGCCTCAAGTCCAACGAGGTAAGTGAAGTTCTTGAGGACAAATATGCCTTCTATTTAATTAAAGCAGAAGACAAGAAGCTTGGGAGTGTAAAACCTCTGACAGATAAAACTGTTAAAGAGGATATAAACAATCTTGCTCTATTAGATTTGAGAAGATCCGCCTATGATAGATGGATGACAAAATTGAAGAAAACAGCATCAATCAGGCGATTTGATAGCGAAGGCAAACTCATCACTAAGTCTACAGATTGATTGACTCCATTTTTTTATTTGGCATAATAAGTTTCCAAAATGGGACATAGTCTGAATAAATCAGGTACTATCAAAAGAGAATTTTTGAATATGAAAAAAATAACATTTACAGCCGCAATCTTAATTATTTTTTCGTTAAGCAATTTATTTGCAGACACAGCTAACGAAATTATTGAAAAATTTACTAAACAATCAGCAGAAGCACTCGAAGCCTACCTACAAAAAAATCCTACCGCCTCAGACAAGTCCGAGGCCATTGATTTTCTAATACAATCCTATGGCCGGTTAAATATGAGCGAAAGACAAACAGAATTACTGAAAAGTAAGTATGATGGTCTGGCAAAAGGGGCGGAATTGGTTCCTCAGGAATTTTTTGGAGTCTTTCAAGAGCTATTTGCTTTATATATGAAGACTGGTTTAAAAGATGGTGCGAAAGAGGCGCTTGAAGATGCCAAAAAAGCTATTGTAGGTCACCCTCAAGCTGACAGATTCTCTCAGTTTTTGGATCAAATGGGAGGTGAACTTAACAAGCCGACAGTTGGAGACAAAATGGAAATGCAGTTCACGAGTCTAGATGGAAAGAAAGTAGATCTTAATGATATGAAAGGAAAAGTCATCCTCATTGATTTTTGGGCTACATGGTGCGGACCCTGCATAGCAGAGTTACCAAACGTAATTGATGCTTATGAAAAATATCACGATGAAGGCTTCGAGATAATTGGAATTTCTCTAGACAACGCTAAAGACGAGAACAAACTAAAACAATTCGTAAAGGATAAAAATATGCCTTGGCCTCAAGCATTTGATGGAAAGGGATGGCAAAATTCGCTTGCGAAGAAATTTGGCATTACTTCAATTCCTGCAACTTTTCTTATAGGAAAAGATGGCAAGGTAGCATCATCAAATTTGAGAGGTCCTGCATTAGGAAATGCGGTAAAAAAAGAACTTGGTCTATAAGCGTTTCTCAACATACAGATTTTTAAGCGGTCTCATTTATTTTGAGATCGCTTTTTTTTGCAAATTTCAGTATTTTTTATCACTTGAAGTTATTTTTTAAATAATTTCATTTTTTGTATTTTTTTTTAAAAAAATACACACTTACCTTAATGTTTTAGGTTATACTGTGATCTCTCTCAAAATGGTAACCGCAAAAAAAGATTCCAATAATTATGGAAGCTCTGTCGATGAGAAACACTCAGAGAATAGAGACTTCGGAAATAATGGATCAAGAATTGAGGTTAAAAAACCTGCATCCAAAGCTGCTGGTCTGAATGCAATAATTCAAACCATGAAGTTCATGATTAGAGAACCTGGTCTTATAAAAGGCCTCAGAGGGTTACTTCGAATGAATCAAAAAAATGGCTTTGATTGCTCGAGCTGCGCTTGGCCTGATCCCTCTGGTCATCGATCAAAAAATGAGTACTGCGAAAATGGAGCCAAGGCACTGGCTTCGGAATCTACTCGAAAAAAAATAGATTCTGATTTCTTCTCAAAGTTCAGTATTCAAGAATTATCTCAAAAAACTGATCATTGGCACGAATTACAGGGAAGATTAACAGAACCAATGTTTAAGGATGTAAAATCAAATCATTATTCTCCCATATCTTGGAATGATGCATTTGATTTAATATCTGGCGAATTAAAAAGTTTAAAGGATCCAAATCAGGCTAGCTTTTACACTTCGGGTCGAGCCTCAAACGAGGCGGCCTTTGTTTATCAGTTAATGGCTCGAATGTTCGGAACAAATAATTTGCCTGATTGTTCTAACATGTGCCATGAGTCAAGTGGTGCAGCATTGGTTGAGACAATTGGAATTGGTAAAGGAACAGTTGATCTGGATGATTTTGAGCATGCTGATGTCATTTTTGTTGTTGGGCAAAATCCCGGAACTAACCACCCTAGAATGCTTACAGCTCTGCAAGATGCTGTGAGAAGAGGTGCAACAGTAATATCAGTTAATCCAATATTTGAGGCCGGTTTAAAAGCTTTTGCACATCCACAAGAAATACGAGGTGCGATGAATCTTGCCTTACCAATTGCGGCTGATCACGTTTCGATTAAACCTGGTGGAGACCTTGCATTTTTTAAAGCACTTGGCAAAACCATATTAGAAAATAAAGACAAGTTTGAGAATTTCCTAGATGGCGATTTCATAGAAAATTATACCAATGGGCTTGAACAGTATAAGAGCTCTCTAGAATCAGCAAAATGGGAGGACTTAATTGAAAATTCAGGAGTTGATAGAAAGCAGATAAATCGTTTGGCCAATGTTGTTTCTCAATCAAAAGGTATGATTAGCTGTTGGGCAATGGGAATTACTCAGACTGAAAATGCGGTTGCAACAATTCGTGAAATTGTCAATTTACACCTCTTCGGTGGTCATATTGGTAAGAAAGGTGCTGGACTTTGCCCGGTCAGAGGACACAGCAATGTTCAAGGTGATAGAACAATGGGTGTTTGGGAGAGAATGCCAGAGTCATTCCTCCAATCTCTGGATGATGAGTTCAGTTTCAAATCTCCTAGAAAACATGGTTACGATGTCGTGGAGACTATTCATGCGATGGAAGATGGAAAGGTTAATTTTTTTATGGCTTTAGGAGGAAATTTTTTATCTGCCTCTCCAGATACCAAAAGAACTTCAGAGGCATTAGAAAATTGTTCAATGACCGTACAAATTTCTACAAAGCTGAATCGAAGCCACTGTATTGTTGGTAAAAAGGCTCTGATATTACCGTGCTTAGTAAGAAGCGAAAAGGATTTTAAGAAGGATCAAAACCAATTAATTTCTACTGAAAATTCAATGGGTATTGTTCAAGGGTCTTCAGGGATTTTTAACCCAATATCTAAGAATCTTAAGAGTGAAATTGAAATTTTAAGTCAAATTTCAATGAGATTATTTCCTGAAAGAAAAAGTACATTCATAGATTTTTCTGATAACTATGATCTCATCAGAGACAGGATTGAACAAGTAATTCCTGGGTTTAGTTCATTTAACAAAAGGGTTCGTAATCCAGGAGGGTTCAGTTTACCGAACGGTCCAAAAGAAAGAAATTTCACTACACTTTCAGGCAAGGCATTGTTCACTGAGAATGAAATTTTAGAAAGGAATCATGGAGGTGAAATCTTAATCTTACAAACGCTAAGAAGTCACGACCAGTTCAATACAACTGTATATGGAATGGAAGATCGTTACAGAGGAATTCATCATGATCGAAATGTCATTATGATGAATGAAGAAGACATGGCATCACGATCAATTGAACCTCTTTCGAGAGTAAACGTAATTAGTATATATAATGACGTTGAACGAGAGTTGAAAAATTTAAAGGCGATTCCTTATGACATGCCCTCAGGTGCCTGCGCGGCATATTTTCCTGAGGCAAATGTCCTGGTTCCTCTCGAAAAGACCGCGAAAATAAGTAATACCCCAACATCAAAAGATGTTCCTGTGAGAGTTATAAAATCTTCTAATGCTTAAAAGGACTATTGGATTTTTTTCCTTTGATCTGAGAAAACATCCAATCAAATACCTCTGCATTATTATAACATGGCTTCCATGCGTCATGCTTAATCCCTGATTCTTTTGGGTACTCAGTGTATTTGATATTTCCTTTAGCTCTTTCCAAAGCGTCGACGATACCTCTGGTCCACTCAACTTTCACAACTTCATCAGCCTCTCCATGGTGTGTCCATATAGGAATATCTTTTATCTTTCTTGCAATTGATGGGTTAGCCCCACCACAAATAGGAACTGCTGCGGCAAATAGTTCAGGAGCGAGAGACAATGCTTCCCAAGTTCCAAACCCACCCATAGATACACCAGTGATATAAATTCTGTTCTTATCTACAGGAAGATGCTCAAAAGCTTCTTTGACAATTTTTATGACATCATCAATATAGTCCCCCCTCCATCCTCGAGTATCATCAGGGCATTGAGGAGCAATTAGAAATGAGGGGTTGTCTTTATAAAAGTTTTTAGACGTGAACTTTCTTGGGACACTGAATAGTTGTTTTTCATTATCGCTTCCGCCAGAACCTCTACCATGTAAAAAAACAATAAACGGATACCTCTTTGTAGAGCGTAATTTTTCACCTCCCCAAAATCTAAATTTCAAGCTACCAAATTCCATTTTCTCCCATTCATCATTGAGCCGGTCTTTAAAAATACCGCTGGGCTCTTTTTTTCCGGGACCCTTGATTTCTTCAAGTTTCTCCTTCACCCAGTCCCTGTCTTTATCTGAAATTCTATCCAAGGGAATTGTAAAACGACGTCCGTCTGTAGAACGCCTTATGGTGACAACTCTCTCGTTAGCTGAGATAAATTCAGCCTTTAATATTTTCCCATCAGATGATTCCCACTCTCTAACCTCATTAGCAATCAGATTAGTTAAATTACTAAATAGCCAAATGCAGATTAAATTAAACGACTTCATATTTTGATGAATTATAAACTCATACGCCTCTAATACAAATTCGTACAATGATAAAAATTAATCAGAATTGGTTGGCTTTATTTTTTGATTGTGGATTATCAGCCCAGGCACAACCAAAAAATAATAAAGCAGGAATAATCGAACACAACCATAAGACAGATAAATAATTTTCAGTCGTTGCAAAAAAAGCCCCAAAAAGAAGAGGCCCTATTCCGCTCCCAATAACCATACTCGACATTCCGACTCCGCTAATCGATCCCAACCATTTTCTTCCAAAAAATCTCGGCCAAACTATTCCGGACAAACAAGCAAAACCTCCACCCGCTATTCCATTGCCTATAATATAAAGTAAGACTCCAGATTTTGTGTCAAGATAGATTACTCCAATGACTGAGAAGAAGATAGCAGCATTCATGATCGCCAATAAATATTTCAAGCTTGTACGAGAACTTATCAAGCCCATCAATATATTAGAAGTGACGCTCACAAAGGCCATCGGGACAAAGTAACCAATCACCTCAAGTGCACCTCTACCGTGAGTCGATCCTATTGAGATTATATGAAACGTTACTGCCGTTGTGTATAAAGAAATAAAAGTGAATGAAAAGTTGAACGCCCAGAAAGGCCAAGTCTTTAATGACTTTGAAAGTCGATAATCAGTATGAGCGATTGCATCTTTATGCATTTTTTTTAGTTTCACTTCAGACCGTTTACCATCCATTAGAAGCCCGCATTCCTCAGGATTATCTCTAAAGAGAAGCCATCCTAATCCTGCCATTACGCTTATTGTTAAAATCCCCAATAATGCCCATGCCCCTGACCATCCATACTGATCGCTCATCCACTTCAATGCTCGGGGAGCATAAGAAAATGAAAAGGCTGTTACGACACCACTCAAGGCAAAGGCTTTCCCTCGATGATGATCAAACCACTTCCCTATGGCGTTCCTGCCAGTCATTGTTAAAACTCCTTGAGCCGAGGCTCTAATCATAAAAAAGCCCAAGGTGATAACAGTAAAGGCGATAATAGTTGATGAAATTGCTAGGACTCCATCAAGAGAGACCAGAATTTTTTTGACCTGACTTAAATATAGAAGAACTAACCCGGTAGCAAATGAAGAATACACAATCATTCTTCTAGCTCCGAGACGATCATAAAGCTTACCAAAGAAGGGCAAACTCAATCCACTGATAACAGTTCCTATGCAATAGGCTGTACTCAACTGAACTCTTGTTAAACCAAGTTCTTTAATGAGAACGTCAGTGAAAACTGAAAAACCCATCGTTTGGCCTGGAATACTAAATACAACAGCTAGTGTGCCGGCTGCAACAATTAACCATCCATAGAAAAAAGAGATTTTTTTTGGAGAAAAAGGAAAATCAGGATCCCACTTCTTAGATCCATGATATTTAGCTCCTTTCTTTTCTGGCATTAATGACTTTGCATCAACTATAAAAAATCGCGACAATCTTTTTAGCCAAAAATGCCATTAGTGGAACCAATTATTAATCAACCTCAATTAAACCGATTTTAAATTCAACCGTAACAGAATCCCATTCCTCGAGATCTGATTTTTTGATTTTGAAAAATTCATTATCCTCCGTGAACCATGTCTCACCAGATCCTAAGAATTCAACGCTTCCAGCAGGGGCACCCCAATGGCTCACAGGAGTAAATTCTGTTTTGTAGACGGCTTGACCTTCGTTACCGAAAAATTCACAATCAACTCTAACGTATTTGAGGTTTCTTTCGCTGTTATTCTTAATTTCAAATGAAATTTTTGGCTCGCCGCTATCGGTTCTTCCAACCTGCAAATTTGAAATCTTTGTTTGGCTCATAACAGCCCGATTATTATCTGAACTCATTTCTTCGAATGATTCTCCAATGTCAGCCATAGCCTCACGGAATTCAGAAGTATCTATTTCATTAATCAATGCAGAAGTTGTAAGAAATGGCAATGCAAGAGAGGCTAGAGAAATCACTAGGCCAATGATTGGCATTTTGAGCCCACTTTTCTTTGTTGCTAATGGAAAAATGAAACCAATGACACCTAGGACCAGAGCAATCGCGGATATAGGAAGAGCAATGAAACCGATGAATGGAATCCATCCAATGGCAATCGCAATACCACCAGAAATTATGGACGCTACACCGAGCCCGTGGGCCTCACTGCTTTTTAGCTTTATAGGATTTGAGACAGGGTTCTTTGAATCTCTGGGAAATTGAGGGACTGCAGGCTGACTTTCACCCCAGATAGGACCTTGGTTCTCAGTCATTTTTTATTAAAATAATTCGTATTAATGAAATTAGAATTGAAACCGATCATCCAATTCTTCAGTACCTTCATCTTCAGATTCTTTTCCTGACTTTTCTTTGATGAGACTCTGATCATCAGCAGAAAGTTTAGTGATATCATAATTGAACGTTCTGCCATTTGAAAATCTAAATTTTCCAACCTGACCTTCCATAGAAATCAGAGCTGCTTTTAAAGTTTTACCTTCGGTGTTGGTCCATATCCTTTCATTGATTAGATATTTAGGCTTCGCAAACAAAGAAGATTCTGTCGTTGAGGGTTCTTCTTTGACGTCCTTAAGTGCCGTCTTGATTACCTTTTCAGCATTGTTCGGGTGACCATTGAAAACCAGATCCCCGTTAGCGGCAAATACTGCCATATGAGGTATAGAATTACTCAGATTGGGACCTATAATTCCCTTCGTGACGGTAAATTGAACTTTGTGCTCATCAATGATCTCATTAATTTTGTCCTCGGCACTGCCCTGAACTTCCGCGCCTATGAGCACCATTCCTTTCTTTGAGTATTTTTTATCCATCTGAACCAGATGAGGCATTCCTGCAATGCAGGGCCCTCACCGTGTGCCCCACCACTCAATAACAACTACCTTCCCATCAAGTTTACTTAGCTTACGTTTTTCACCAGAGACATGATCTCCTAACTTAAAATCAGATAGAGAATGTTTTGCATCTTGAGCATTTGAAACTAATTGAAAGCATCCAATTAGTAGGATAATCAAAGTGGCGTAAAAAGCAGGCCGTTTCATGATAATGTTAGNATACANCAATTTTTAATTAAACGTNCAAATTTTTTGAACTTATTTTTANANATTAAATCAAGAAAACTGATAANNTANCTCCAAANAAATTAACTTTANCCNNAAAAAGGGAATAACTTTATTGATTAAAATGCTTTTTTTNAATTAGTTNTCCAATATTGAANCCTTTTANTAAAAAAATGAAAANCCCANTAGCNATTTTNGNACAATTCCTTCTGATTAATATTTGTATCACAAATTTATTTGCAAACGATCCTGAAAAAAATGGCCATCTTNTATTATTTAACGGTAAAGATTTATCTGGTTGGACTTCGGTGGGTTCTGCTAAATGGGAAGTNAGCGATGGAATAATTAAAGGAGGACAAAATGGCAATCCATCAAAAAGCGGTGTGCTGTGGTCAGAAAAAATTTTTAAGGATTTCGACCTAACTCTAGAATTCAAAATTGATGAGCATGGTAAATATAACAGTGGTGTTTACTTCAGAAAATCAAAGACCAAACCCTTAGGTAGACCTTACCAAATCAACATTGGCAGAGGCGCTGCCGATGAACCGGTTGGACTTCACGTTGATGACTGGCTTGATAAAGGTGATGAAAAAGATGAATTCAGAAAACCACTCAAATGGAATACCCTTAGAATTCTAGCAATTGGACCAGTTATNAAAACATGGCTCAACGGAAGCTTGATCGTTGACTATAAGGATCCATCACCTCGAAAAGACTTATTAGAAGCGGGNATGATTGGGTTTCAAACATACGGCGCTGAAGGGCACGCTGGTTGGATTTATTTTAGAAAAATTTTAATCAAAGAGATCAAATAAAACTAGGGCTGAGAAGTTGTCTCCTCTGTGTTTAATCCAGAGAATTGCTCTGACCAACCCTCNGTCCCAGCCNTNTAGTAAATCGTNGGACTAGTNCCTGCAAAGGCATCTGAACTGGCTGACGGCGCATCGCCTAAAAATGTGACACTTTCCAAATTAGCACACCGGCTGAACGCTCCCCTTCCAATTGATTTAACACTTTCAGGTATTGTCACTCTCGCCAAACCCTTACAGTCGAAGAATGCACCTTTGGAAATTGATGTAATCCCTGATGAAAATTGAACACTTCTTAGGCCNGATCCGCTAAAAGTTTGAGCNCCGATTGATNTAACTTTNGATGGAATTTTGATATCCGTTAAATTTTCGCATTTATAGAACGCCATCTGACCAATTGNGGTAATTGAATCAGGNAGATAAACTGTACTCAGTGAACTGCATCCTGAGAAAGCACCATTGCCAACCATCAGTACTTCATTAGGAAGATTAATAGTATTAATTTTCGTACAAGATCTAAAGGAAAAATCATCAATATATTTAACTTCTCTAGCAACATTAAGGTCACCGGATTTACCTAGTGGGCACTGAACAATTTTTGTCTTACCACTATCATAAAGAACGCCCTCTTCACTACTGAAGGAACCATTGTTTTCACTGACATTGATTGACTCTAATGCTGNGCACTTGTCAAAAGCCAGGTTACCAATTGATTCCACTTTTTCAGGAATTTCAATTGAAGTAATGCCCGTGCATCCGCTGAATGCCCACTTACCAATAGTGGTCACATTCNCACCAATCGTAATACTTTTTAAGGAACTGCAATTTTCAAAGGCTCTCGCCCTGATCTCTGTAACTGGGATACCTTCTATCTCATCAGGAATAATAAAATTTTCAGCGGTTCCTGTGTATCGAACAATGACCACCTTATTACCGCTAATTTCAAACTTAAGTTCAGTTGATGAGGCATTAGGATTAACTATTTCAAGCTCAAGTTCTGGAGACGGTTCTTGGACTGCAACCGTTTTCTCAGTTCCAGTTGATTTGGAAGTATTTTCATCCTTTTTACTACAGGAAATAAGAAATGATATTAAAATTGAATAAATCAGGTACCTCATAATGACATGTTGGTTATGAATGCTCATCCTAAGGAAAAACATATTGAGGGTCAAAAACTTAAACCATTTTTGATATGTAGTCTACTGCTGACTTTATGAACGTTACATACACTATTGGTAAGAAACGTTGACAGTAATATATTCATATTTCTTTATGGCTCTATTTATGGATATTCGAAAACAATCACCATTATCTGAATCTCTAATCGGAATTTCAACACTCTCAATCGTCTCCCATGTTTTCATATTTTCAGAAACTCTTACCGTAAATTTAGGAGCAGGCAGAAACGGCACATATTCAAGACCATCATAAAGTAGAGTATTCGTTTTGGGATTAAATTTTCCTATAATGACTTTTCCTCCCCATAACTCCGTACGAACTGTGACCTCATCAGCAAACTGATAATTACCTAATTGAATAAAATCATATTGAAACCAATCAAACATACCCTCAGTGCCCCAGGTTATTCTATGCCTAGTCCTTGGAGGATCAGGCAACCATGGGGGAGCGTTACCAGGAAATGTTTTTTTTGAAACAAATGGTGTCAGTCTCCAATCAAATGGCCTCGATAAACAGACAGAGAGATCAAATTTATTCTTACTGTAATTAACGTTTAAAATTTCAGCGCTATATTTTGGGCTGTCTGCCTTTAGATCAAAAAAACTTAAAGAAACAAGGANGCACAGAAATAATTTTTGGGTTAATCGATTAAAAAAACTCCTTCCATCAGGGCTCATGCTAGAGGAATTGATTAACATAAAATTAAGAATTCAAGAAATAGAAAGAGCATTGGGTTATCCAATAATAAAGAAAAAGAAGTAATCTATTACAAAGAATTAATATGCCAAATTATTTGAACTGTCCCCCAAAAGGACTCAGAAAATAGGTAATATAAAATAAAATACTTAGGAAAATACAGTAACTTTCAAAGACTCGCCTTTTTAAACTATTGATTCATTGTTGTTTAATTTTAAATGGTTGTTCTGTTTATCAAAAAACAGTAAATTCAGACAATCTCTCTAAAATGAAAAAATTCAGCACTAAAATTATCTACGCCTTTATTGGAACTCTAATACTATCCTTGAGCGGTTGCATTGATGTTAAGCAGGACATATGGATAAATAAAGATGGTTCGGGTAAGTTTATATTTGATGTGGGTATTTCTAAACAAATGAAAGCAATGATGGAGGGATTTGGAGGCCTCCAAGGACTCGGCGGTGAAGAAGAAGAGGGTGGTGGAAATGAAATTCCATTCTCAGACGATCCTGAAAAAGTTGTCGCAGAATTAAAAGAAAATGAATTCGTAAAAAGCGCTGAATTTAAAGAGGCAAAAGATGCCAAGTATGAGAGGACTATTTACACGATTGAACTATCTGATATCACCAAAATAAAAGATGTCATGAAATCATCCTCACTTGGTGCAGCCGCAGAACAACTCGGTGGTGAGGGTCAACTCGACGAAAGTAACGATTTTGAAATTAAGAAAACCGACAAAGGGACTTTTGAGATTCTTGCCACGATGAAAGGCGGTGATGATCAGGTTCCTGATGACCCACAAGAAGCGGAATTTGCTGCTACAATGATGAAGCAAATGTTTGGTGACGCTGCAATGAAACTCAGAATCAATGCACCTGCCATAACTCACAATGGAAAAGAAGAGGAAGAGGCCATCGTATGGACAATACCATTGGCTAATCTTGCAACTGGGGGAAGTCTTGAAGCCAAGGGTGAATTTAAGCCTGGCGGTTCTGGATCATCAAATGAAGAGCCTAAGGAGGAACCTAAAGCAGAGCCTAAGGAGGAACCTAAAGCAGAGCCTAAGGAGGAACCTAAAGCAGAGCCTAAAGAACAAGAAGAAGCTACTAAAGGTAACAACACCATAATTATTGGTGTTCTAGTCGCCGTCATCTTACTTCTTGTGATTCTTCTGATGAAGAAGAAGAAATAATATTCTTATAAACATCTTTTGTTACGCTTCAATTTTGTGCTTGGCCCTTGGAATATAATTTATTTTCAATTAAGTCTCCGCCTGTAGACCATTCTTGATGGAGGCCAAATTGGTTACCTTTATGAAAATTTCGTCGCTGATTTAGGGTTCCGTCTTCATACCAAAAATAAGCCAAACCATTCTTCCATCCTCGAAGATAGTGCGACAATTCCTTAGTATTTCCATCAGGATATAGAATCTTTATCCACCCTGAATAACCTTCAACTTCATTAGGTAAATAAATTTTATATTGATTTTCATCTCTATTTTCAAAAAATGAAAAATCTTTAGCAGTTTGTATAAGCTGATTTTTATTTGATTCATTTGCAGGATCTATCACCTTCCCATCAACAACCAGACCGATCGATTCTAACCTAGCCATAAGGTTATTGATTGACGATTTTATAGCCACAGAATTTGATGGGGATAACGTCTCGAAATGATTATTAGCAAATGTAAAATATTTATAGGCGGCCATCCAATCATAGATACCCTCACAGCATCGTCCTATCGCTTCATTTAAGTAACCTGCTTCAAGTGACTTGATTTCTAAACCATTAGGATCGTCCAATTCATTAAGAGCAGTTGATAATAATCTATAAGCTCTGGCATAATGTCCATTTGATAATAAAAATGCAGCACTATTTAGTAGCTCTTTTGAACTCTTATCAATTTTGTCTCTTGAGGCATCAATTATCTTTGATGGAGATTCATTTTCTATACTACCATTAATAGTTCGAATATGATTAACTAATCGGCCAATCCTGGCAACTTCGCTTTGGGTCCAGCCTTTTTGCTTAGGGTCATAAAACAGCGTCGTCCCTACCCCTCCTATTTTTCCTCCACCAAAAGATGGTAGTGGTCCCTTCATCACTATTTCTTGAATTAAGTCTCCGCCCAACGCGTTCTTTCCAATCTTAGTTACTGTACTGGGTATTATAATCTTTTTAAACCTGCTCCGATAAAATGCATATTCCCCTATTTCTTCAAGGCCTTCAGGAAGCTCGATGGCAATAGGCCTTCCACCAAATCTCAATGCTCTATCCTTAATACCAACAATTGAAACCCCACCAATTCTGGGCGGTATTTTTAGTAAATCACCAGATCTTGCGACCTGTATCGAAACTATACTAGCTTTACTCTCATGATTAATATAATATTTTACGACACTTCCATTATTTAGTCTCT
>NYVP01000054.1 GCA_002684575.1 Verrucomicrobiales bacterium | reverse complement strand
CATAATGCTGAATCTCGAGAACTAAGAGATTCATTAACAAGTAAGCTACCATCTTCAAAATCTCTGTGAAGGTTCAAGGCATCAACCGTGACAATAAAATGTCTCAACTTATATCTATTGTCTTGGGTAAGAGCCTTAATGAGTGGCCATGGTCGAGCCGCTCCAGTACTCTCGGCTAGCACTGAGGTAGGAGGCGGTTTCAGCTCAAAGACTTCACTAAGCGTAGCCTTCAACGACTGATGAAGTTCTTTACCGGCGTGTTTTCCATGAAGCGCTGCAACACGACCAACTAAACGACCCGCTTCCGGAGACTTATCATCCTCAGAAAGCAATTCCGCATCCACACCAAGATCACTGAGATCGTGAATAATTAAAGCCGCATCGCGTAGTGCCTCGTCACGGCGCCACCGTCGAAGAAGAGTTGTTTTACCAGACCCAAGAAAACCGCAAAGAGCAACGATCGGCACTTTTTTCATATATTTCTCTTTACTTAAGGAAATTGGTCGGATCAACAAATAATGCAACTATGTTGCAGTAATTAATCTATCCATCGGCGTAGTCTTAATACGCTATTAGAATTATAATTTTTCATTATCATAGAAAAGATCTAATAATAATGCGTGTAACATCGTTATATGAGATATCAAAAACCATGAAATCAATTAGCCTAATTTGTCTCATTTTATTTTTCTTTGCTAGCTTCAGCATTGCTCAAAATGGAAACCAAACAGAAAAGAAAGCATTTAAAGCTCCTAATGGTAAAATTTATCCTGAACATTGGGGCCAACCCCCACTAAGGCAAACACGTGACCGTCGGGTCCTTCCTGGTGGATATGGCCAAGGCAGTGGGACTTTAGCCCGCTGGATCCAAGAAAATCTCGACGCTGATGCTAAGGATCCAAGACGATCCAAAGACAAAAAAAATTCCAAGGTTTCTAAGATTAAGGAATTAGAGGAGAAAATTGAGGAAATGAAAGATTTCATGGAAAGAGCTAGATTCACACCTGAGGGCCTCGCTAAATACAAAGCACGGTTAATGAAGATGGAAAATGAATTAAATCTTCTCAAATTAGAAAATCAAAAAAACACAAAACCCAAAATACCTAGTTTCCAAGAATGGGTCAAAGACGGAAAAAAAATTCCTGAAGGTTTAATTTTTACAGGCGGATCTCCATGGTTCAATGAACGAACAGGAAAGAACCGAAGCCCTGAGGAGGTTTATAAAATAATTTTCCGAAAGGATCCCAAATAATTATCCAATCAATTCAATGGAGAAAAATCCATTGGCTTTAGATATATCCTCTCTGGAGGTTTTGAAATTAAAGGACCATTGGCTCGTGAATTAAGTAAAACTTTTTCCCAACTAGGATCTTCGTTAAAAGATTTCCAATTCGAATTAGCTTGTTCGCGATTTGAGTGATGTAAAAGGTAGATAAGGGTATTTTTTGACTGAGGCTCATCAAAAGCATTCCAATAATAAATATTTTTCATTCCATGCTTATTAANNAGTGATGCCGTACTTTTGCTGAATCGATCTTCAAGAAGTTTTATTTTGTTTTTTTGGGAGACATAAGTACGTAATTCGTAAACTCCGCCGGTCTTTTCAATACCGTTTCTGACNAGAGATGAAAATTTTGGTTCTTTCATGAATAAGCTAACCGGCTTGAGGGACAAGAGACCTTGAAATTTTGGTTGATCAAGAACCCTCTCCCATTCTTTATCATTTGAGAAATTGACCCAATTGACATAGGCATCATGCCGCGATTGGTGCTTTANAATATAGATAAACCTTCGTCGCTTGAGCGCAGGCCCNTCAGTTGGAATCCAATAACCTATGGCCTCTANTCCATGCTTTTTAAATAAAGAATGGGTATGATTTCTAAAACGTTCGATAAGATCACCAAATCGTCCCTCATTAGCAGAATAAATTCTCAGCTCGTAGATAGGACCGTTATGGAGTTTTGTGTTAGTGGTAGTATTTATCTTTGTGATTGAACTCTCTTTACCTTTCTTGTTCCCCAGAGCCACTTCACTAGAAGCGTGAAAGATCCAAGCCATATTATCGG
Organism: Verrucomicrobiales bacterium; assembly: GCA_002684575.1. Lineage (GTDB taxonomy): Bacteria > Verrucomicrobiota > Verrucomicrobiia > Verrucomicrobiales > DEV007 > EC70. The sequence continues at coordinate 9,217 of NYVP01000054.1, read as the reverse complement.
AAACCTTACGACTTGAATCATGGCCTCCGAAATAAATTTGATCATCACCAAATGGTGAATAGCAAAAGGCACGAGGAGCAACTAAAGGCCTTTTTCCTGGTCTAAAAGCATTATTAACTTCTAACACTTTGTAAGTCTGATCCTCCTGACGAACCGCGTACAATGCCCCAGCATAAAGAGAACTCCCCTTCCAGCGTAAATGCTTTTTGGTTTTTATATTGCCCTGAAAACCAATCAGATGAACTTTCTTACCTTTATCTACATCCATAAAAGAATACATCATATTATGAGCACCCAAGGTATAAGTTATCTCGGCTCCTAAATGATCGCTCATTAAATCGATTAGCTTTATCTCATCATGAACTTTGTATTTGCCGTTACCTNCAGGATCTAACCTTTTGACCTGACACTNGGACCTATCACCGGGCGCCCAAAGAAATAGTANAGACTGACCATGGCCTTCAGGNTTTTCGATAGTGGTCAATCCTCTAATACCTCCTACATCAGTATCTGAATCCTCATGAAAATCTAAAACTTTAATGTATTTGGGGACTCTACCATCTATTCTTTTAAAAATAGCTCCTCCCTCAGAAAAGAATAAAGACCCATTCGCAATGGCCATTCCCAAGGGCCTGGTTCGAAAACTTCCCACATCTAAAAACGGATACTCGACATGATTGTCCCATCGAATTTTACCTGGAATTTTTTTGTCATAAGTACCTGATACGATACCTGGATTACCTAGAGACATGAATATTTTTTCTTTTCCAGTCACTTTATCAACATGNACTTCCATGTCCCGAGGCACCCACCGCACGCCCCCATTAGTAGAACCATGTCTGACTAAGGTGTGATGCCAATTTCCTAAATCATCATCCCTTACCCAAGACGAAACCGCTCCGCCTCTCTCAAAATTAGCTCCTGAGGCCATGACAAGAATATTAACAGGCTCCTCTAATTTATTCCCATTTTCATCTTTCGTAAAAGTAACCGACTTTAAAACGTTTCCTTTTATGTACTCCAACCCATGATCATTGGACAAGCCAGTATCTAGATCCACTTGCCATTCTGATTCTGATGAATCCAGTCGCAAAACTTGTGCTGATTGTCTTTGCCCTATTGGAGGGATAACCCAACGAGCATCCATCCAATAACCATTAGCCGCATAAATTTTTCCCTTGTGACTCACCAAGTGCATGATTTCACTACCTCCCGCAAATTTTCCCTTCTTGTCTATGTACCCAGAGTTATAACTTTGAATCCATTTATTTTGAGCAACTGATGAACCCGCAAATAAAAGGTTCATCAAAAAAAATAAATAATTGTTTTTTATGATCCTTTTCATTGAGAACCCCAGTTATCATTGAGAACCATACTTTCCGTCAGGGTTGTATCAATGAACTGGTGGCCAGAAATATGGCACAATNAATNTGNAGCCACCATCGCGGTGACTCAGTTTTTGATAATCAATTGATGCTTAAGAAATTGATGAATGCGACCCGTTACAATAAGGAGCATTTGAGGATTTCTTACACTGACAAAGATAGGCTTTGCCTGTTTTTTCGGCGGTGAACGCTAGTGGTTTAAAATCAGTGCCTGAATGAGCCCCATCACAGAAGGGTTGATTTGCTGATTCACCACAGGAACAGAAAAAGTATTTCTTTCCAGCTTCGACTTCCACTGCAATTGGTTCATTGGCGGCTATTTTTGGATCTTCCATTACTTTATATTATAGCGATATATTGTCTTAAATAAACGACTAATTGTCTAAATTAGATTTATTACTGAATAATGAGGACAAAAGTTCCAATAGTGTCATTTTGACTCACTTAAATGAGCCATCGTGTCTCTTTAAGGCCGTTATTATGGTAGATTATATTTTATTGTAAATTTATAAACCATTAATTATGAATGATATATAAATATTTAAAGGCATTTGGCACAGCTAATGCACTTAGNTTAAATGGANTAAAGTCCACGAAACCAAATTTTTTTAATTATGAGTAAAATCTTAGGTATAGATCTCGGAACAACCAATTCTTGTATGGCCATAATGGAAGCAGGAGAACCGACGGTATTAGAAAACTCCGAAGGGGCTCGCACAACTCCGTCAGTTGTNGCTTTTACTAAAGGTGGAGAAAGAGTNGTTGGCCAGGCTGCCAAAAGGCAAGCCATAACCAACCCTGCTAACACAATTTTTTCNGCCAAGCGACTCATTGGNCGCAAATTNAGCGAATTGTCTGATTCCGACAAACGTACNCCTTACAAAATTGTCGAAGCTGANAATGGTGATGCTCACATTCAGGTCGAAGTCGACGGTGAGNCAAAAATTTACAGCCCTCAGGAAATAGCAGCAATGATCCTTGGTAAACTTAAATCAGACGCTGAGGCAAAATTAGGTGAAACNATTACTGAGGCNGTAATCACTGTTCCNGCATACTTTAATGATTCACAACGAAACGCCACTAANGCAGCTGGCGAAATCGCTGGACTNAAGGTNAGACGAATCATCAATGAGCCGACTGCGGCCTCTCTCGCTTACGGTCTCGATAAAAAGAGTGATGAGAGAATAGCGGTATACGATCTTGGAGGAGGAACTTTTGATATTTCTGTATTAGAAATTGGAGAAGGTGTGTTTGAAGTTCTCGCTACTAATGGTGACACTCAACTCGGTGGTGACGATTGGGACAATGCAATTATAGATTGGATTGTTGATGAGTTTAAATCCGATAGCGGAATTGATCTTACTGGACAACCCGATGCCATCCAAAGAATAAAAGAAGAAGCGGAAAAAGCAAAGATTGCTCTTTCCTCAGCTCAGACATACGAAATCAACCTACCTTTCGTAACCGCTGATCAAACCGGTCCAAAGCACATTCAAAAAGAGCTCAGCCGATCCAAACTCGAACAAATGACTGATGATCTTTTTGACAGAACTAAAGGTCCTGTTCTTGAGTGTTTTAAAGAAGCTGAAGTCAATGCATCTGAAATAGGTGAACTGGTTCTCGTAGGTGGAATGACCAGAATGCCTAGAGTTGTGGAAATTGCTCGAGAAATTGCTGGAAAAGATCCACACCAAGGCGTTAACCCTGACGAAGTTGTTTCTATTGGAGCTGCGATTCAGGGCGGTGTCCTTCAAGGTGATGTTAAGGATGTTCTTCTCCTAGACGTGACTCCTTTGAGTCTCTCGATTGAAACTGAAGGAGCCATCGCAACTCCAATGATTGAGAGAAATACCACAATCCCCAAGAAGACAAGCCAAGTCTTCTCGACAGCTGCTGACAATCAGCCTGCAGTTGATATACGAATCTGTCAGGGAGAACGCTCAATGTTTAACGATAACAAACTCCTCGGTAATTTTAGACTTGATGGTATACCACCAGCTCCCAGAGGAACGCCTCAGATTGAAGTCACATTCGACATTGATGCTAATGGAATTCTACACGTTTCTGCAAAAGACAAAGGAAGCGGCAAAGAACAGAAAATCTCTATCGAAGGTTCTAGCGGATTAAGTGAGGAAGAAATAGAAAAAGCCAAACAAGAAGCTGAGAAGCATGCAGAAGAGGATAAAACACGCAAAGAAGCCGTCGAAATAAAAAACCAAGCTGAATCACTTGCTCATGAGTGTGAAAAACAATTAACCGAACACAAAGATAAGCTAACTGATGAGGAGACCGCACCTGTCAAAGATGCTATCAAAAAAGTCAGGGAAGCTGTTGAAAAAGACAATCTTGAAGAAACTAAAAAGGCTCAGGAAGAATTGCAGAATGCTTTCATGCCTTTGGCGCAGAAGTTTTATTCCCAAGAAGAACCTCAAACAACNACTGAAAGCAGCGCCCCTCCAGAAGAGACAGACGGTGAACCAAAACCAGCCAAAGGCAAAGTAGTCGANGCTGAAGTTGTTGANGAAGAAAAATAAAAAATTTCCGTACGGCGTAAGCCTACGAATNAAACCCAACTCCGCACGTGCGGAATTAATCTAACNAACAAATAAATAAATAAACAAATAAACTAACTAAGTAACTAACAANATGGCTACTAAAATCCAACCACTCGGACCGCGCGTGTTAATCAAGCGCCTTGATGAGCAAGAAGAATCCTCTGGTGGAATNATCATTCCTGATACCGCCAAGGAAAAACCTCAGGAAGCTGAAGTCGTAAGCCTTGGCACTGGCGGTAAAGACGAGAACGGTAACGACATTGAGTTCACCGTTAAGAAAAAAGACAAAGTCCTCATATCAAAATATGGCGGCACAGACATAAAGATCGACGGAAAGGATCTTCTCATCGTTAATGAGAGTGACATCCTTGCCATCATCGGATAACCCAATAAACCTCAAATATAGATTTAATAAAAAAATGGCTAAACAACTGCTATTCGACGAAGCCGCTCGCCAAGGACTCTTGCGTGGAGTGGAAAAACTGGCCCAAGCGGTCAAAAGCACATTAGGACCTGCTGGTCGTAATGTGATTCTGGATAAAAAGTTTGGTTCTCCAACAATCACCAAAGACGGTGTCACTGTTGCGAAAGAAATTGAACTTGATGATCCTTATGAAAACATGGGAGCACAGCTCATTCGTGAAGTTTCATCGAAGACATCCGATATTGCCGGTGACGGAACAACAACCGCAACGGTACTCGCTGAGTCNATTTATAAAGAAGGTCTCCGAAATGTGACNGCAGGAGCTAATCCTATCTCACTTCAGAGGGGAATTCTTAAAGGCACCGAAGCTTTGGTAGCAGAGCTTCAAAAAATCTCTAAGCCTGTTAAATTGACCAAAGAAATTGAACAGGTTGCAACTGTATCCGCAAACTGGGACAGTGAAATCGGAAAGATCATCGCTGATGCCATGGATAAAGTTGGTAAAGACGGTACNATCACTGTTGAAGAAGCTAAGAGCATCGAAACTACACTTGATGTNGTTGAGGGTATGCAATTCGACAANGGATACCTATCTCCTTACTTTGTTACTGATCCAAACACTCAAGAGTGCGACTTTGATGATGCGCTGATTTTAATTTTTGAAAAGAAAATCAGTAACCTTAAAGACATGCTTCCTCTATTGGAAAAAGTTGCAAAAGCTGGCAAGCCTTTACTCATCATTGCTGAGGACGTTGAAGGCGAAGCACTCGCTACACTTGTCGTTAACAGCATGAGAGGAACACTTAAGGCAGCTGCAGTTAAGGCTCCAGGATTTGGTGATAGACGTAAGGCAATGCTTGAAGACATCGCTGTACTCACAGGAGGCAGATTCATTACTGAAGACCTTGGAATTAAGATTGAAAGCCTTGATATCAAAGATCTTGGTAAAGCTAGCCGTATCTCAATTGGTAAAGAAGAAACTACAATCATTAAAGGTGGCGGAAAACAAAAGGATATCACTGGACGAGTTAACCAGATCCGTACCCAGATTGAAGAGACTACCTCTGATTACGACAGAGAAAAGCTTCAGGAACGTCTTGCTAAACTCGCAGGAGGTGTTGCAGTTATCAACGTAGGTGCAGCGACAGAAACTGAAATGAAAGAGAAAAAAGCAAGAGTTGAGGATGCTCTTCATGCGACCCGTGCCGCAGTTCAGGAAGGCATCGTCCCTGGCGGTGGAACCGCACTTGTACGCGCACAAGCTGCCGTCAGTAAGCTTAAGCTAAAAGGTGATGAACAGACAGGCACAGGCATTGTTGAAAGAGCAATCGAAGCACCACTCAGGCAACTTGCTACAAACGCTGGCCGTGAAGGTGCACTGATTGTAGAAAACGTAAAGACCGGTACAAAGGGATACAACGTTGCTACTGATAAGTACGAAGACCTTATCAAGGCTGGTGTCGTTGACCCAACTAAGGTAACTCGTTCAGCGCTTCAGAACGCAGCTTCCATTTCTGGCCTACTCCTTACTACTGAGTGCTTGATCACTGATCTTCCAGAAAAAGAAGAGCCTGATGCAGGACACGGTCATGACCACGGAATGGGTGGAATGATGTAATTACCTAGTAATAAAGCAAAAATAAATCACAAAAGGCGTGCCATAAAATGGCACGCCTTTTTTTGTCTTCACAAATCACTTAAATTCATACAATTATTAAAAAGCGGGTTTTTATATTAACCTGATATTAATTTTTTATTTTAAGACTCAAAACACCTGAAACAGACAAATCCATGACCAAAAAAGCTGCAAAAAAAGCAACGACCAAAAAGAAAGCTGCAAAAAAAGCAGCATCAAAAACTAANAGCGCNAAAANCGACNTAGATNCTGTAAAAAGATTAGGTTCAGCAAATGATGATTTAAAAGCTGAATTGAAAAAAACAATCGTTGGTATGGATAACGTCATCGACGAAACAATAATTGCCATTTTATCAAAAGGTCACGCCCTTCTTGAGGGTGTTCCTGGTCTAGCCAAAACATTATTAGTNAGCTCAATAGCCGATTGTTTATCACTATCCTTTAAAAGAATACAGTTTACACCAGATTTGATGCCATCAGACATCACTGGNTCTGAACTCCTTCAGGATGACCCTGTATCAGGACAGCGTAAATTTCAGTTCAGTAAAGGACCAATCTTTGCGAATATGATTCTTGCTGATGAGATAAACAGAACACCACCCAANACNCAAGCGGCNCTGCTTGAAGCNATGCAAGAGAANAAAGTCTCTGCTGGTGGTGATGATTATGTTTTAGATCCNCCNTTCTTTGTTNTAGCNACACAAAATCCACTTGAGCAAGAAGGAACCTATGCTCTTCCTGAGGCTCAGCTCGATCGATTCATGTTTAAGATCCATGTCGATTATCCAAGCTTTGACGAGGAAATTGAAATCATGGAGTCAGTNACTTCTGGCGTAACAAATGCGATGAAATCAGTTCTTAAAAAAGCCGAAATTATCGCACTCCAAGACGTCGTATCAAGAATCCATGTTACTCCGCACCTNTTTCAATATGTTGCGACACTCGTTAGNAACACGAGACCAGATGGTGACAATTCTATTGATGTGGTTAAAAACTATGTNTCATGGGGATGTGGTCCGCGTGCTTGTTTGAACCTTATTACAGGAGCAAAAGCTAGAGCCGCTTTGCNTGGCAACATGAACGTATCACTCGATGATATCAAAGCGCTTGCAAAGCCTGTTCTTCGTCACCGCATGGGATTAAATTTCCTTGCACAATCAGACGGAGAAACAACTGACTCAGTAATCGAGCAACTACTTGAAGTGACACCTGAGGGTGAAGAGCTCCATGGCGCAGCATAAGAAAAAATATCTAGACCCAGAAAAACTCAAACAAATCGGCAGCCTTGAAATCGTAGCGAGGCAAGTCGTTGAGGGTTTAAGAATAGGCTCCCACAAGAGTCCTGCGAGAGGTATAAGTAGTGAATTTTCTGCTTATAGACAATACGTTGCTGGAGATGAAACAAGGCACATTGACTGGAAGGCCTATGCTAGGTTTAATCGTTATTACATTAAGCAGTTCGATGCAGAAACTAACTTTGTAGCAAACCTTTTGCTAGATGGAAGTAAGTCAATGACATACGGCTCTAATCCTAATGGATTGACCAAACTTGAATATGCCAAATTCATGGCTGCTAGCCTTGCTTATTTGACTATCAATCAGGGTGANTCAGCAGGCGTAGGAATGTTTGATGGTGAGCTCAGTAATTATGTTAATCCAAAAAGTAGTCTNAGTGTTTTGAATGACATATCCGATCAAATGGAANAGCTTGAACCTAGGCCNAGGACAAANGTTGGAGGCATATTACATGACTTTGCTCATCGTATGACAAAGCGAGGTTTCGTTATGCTGTTTTCTGACCTCTTCGATAACANCGAAGAATTCATGAATGGTCTTAGTCATTTGAGATACGGCGGNCACAATGTAATTCTCTTTCACATTCTTGATGATTATGAATTAAATTTCCCTCTTAATGGGATGTGGAAGTTTCTTGGCTTGGAGGGTGAAGGTGAACTTGTCACACAACCTGCAAGAGTNAGAGAAAATTATCTTAAAGAATTAGAGNNATTTGTTAATGAGATAAAGAGCGCTTGTGCAAAAAACGAAGTCGACTATGTCCTCGTTAACACCAAAGACCCTGTAGAAAAAACGATATCCGATTATCTCTTGCGAAGAACCGCAATGGCTAAATCTAGATAAATAACTGTGAATAGATATCTCGAAATATTTGCGATTANTGTCGCTACATTTTGTTGTATCTCCTCGGCAAAGGAGGCTGATGANCCGACGTCTACACAGTTACCAAATGGGGATCTTCTTATCACAAACTTTGAACAAAAAGATCTAGGTAGAATGANNGCTTGGGGNTGGCAATTTCAGGGTGATTCATTCAACAGAGAATTTCGTACTGGNACTCGAAAATTAAGAGCCAGAGTTGGAAGGTATGAAGGTAAATGGTTTTTAACATCGGTGACCGAAAATCCTAAATCAACAGGCACNCTCACTAGCCCACCATTTATAATTCAAAANCCGTACATAAACTTTCTCATTAGCGGTGGATCCTCAAAAAAAACACTTCANGCTAATCTGATCATTGATGNTAAAACTATTAGAACTTCAAGTGGGAATGACTCAGATATTTTTGAACGTGTCAGCTTTAACGTTAAAGAATTTCAAAACAAAGAAGCGCGATTTCAAATAGTCGATAATGCCACCAGTATGTGGGGACATATCAACCTAGATCAAATCGTTCAATCCACTAATCCAAGAGGAAAAGACATTTCAAGCCCACCGATCATTGACAACCAAAATGCAGGCTTTGCCCAGCTCATTGATTCTGGAAAAAAAATTACGGGACCATTCACTTTAAGAGAAGGAAAAATAATCAATTCAAACAATCAATCAACGCCTCTTGAAAACACTTTAAGCTTAAACACAGCCAATCCGATTACGCTTTCTGCAAACGCTGATTTCGTAAAATTTAGAAATGGCGAGGTATGGTTTTGCACTATTAGTGGTATTGAAAATCAAACGATAAGTGTTCAGACTCGTTTTGCAGGCAACCAAACATTACCAATCTCTCAAATATCGATTCTCGAATTTAATAAGAAGAAAAATAGCCCCGATAACGGAAAACAACCAAGTACTTTATACCGTTTTGAAGGTGAACCGATTCCGGGAAAACTAATTTGGATAAGACAAAAGGATATTGCCATTGAAAGCCCATTGGGAATTATACCAATACCTCGAGAAGGAGTGAGGCGCTATGTAATTGAAA
>NYVP01000053.1 GCA_002684575.1 Verrucomicrobiales bacterium | reverse complement strand
CCCAGACTCGCTCATTTTTATCGCTTATTCAGAGCTTTGCATATCAAAAGACAAGAAATTTTTTTGTGCAAGTATTGATTTTATTGCCATTTCGTAAGGATCGTGTTAATTTGAAGGTAGAATCGTAGCGCATTAGTTTTAACGACATGTCATATATTAAATGTGCATCATGAGAAGACACTATTAGCACTTTAAAACAAATACAAACAGCCGATTTTATTAAAAAATGGCCGATTGAGATTGGAATAAGGCTTGTTTTTCAGTAATTTATATTGTTGACTTTCTTAGTTTCCGGTGACCGAATGAGTGTTTGAGTTTGAATTGACCTTCCAGGGGTTATTCCACATCCAGCCGAACATATTATTGGTCCTATTTGGCGTAGTTGGCGCCATAACAGGTGCAGCCTTAACCGGTGCGGGGTCGGTTTTAATGGTCATCTGAGCGGTCTGGGCGGCCATGAGAGCTTTTGAGCTGACGGCGGCTGGTGGCGCTAGAGGAACGGCGGCCGCGGGCATAGCACTTACAGTAGTCTGGCTTAATACTGGAGGCGAGTTGTAAGGCACTTGGTTCTGCGGGATGTAAAAGTTGGATTTGCTCGGTTTAAAGCTGAANGCAGTCGCGGTTTGATCTTTGTAGCCNAGAACAGGTCCCTTGATNACTTCAGTTTTGATCTGGTCAGGATTGACGAAATTGTAGAATTTAGCCGATTGTCCTGAGGAGATTGAAGCTTGAGAGTGCTCGATAATGGTTCGGCAGTTGATGAACTGAGGGTTGGCGGGGTTGGCGACTGGTGAAACTTCGCACTGCTTTTGTTTGAATTCCCATGATTCATCTGAGCATTTGTTACCCTTAACTCGGAGACGGATATTTTTCTGCTCTTCAGATGAATAACAACAGCTGGTCCAGCCAGACCAGGCCCATTCGCAGCATTGTCCCATATCACAAGTAGCCTGTTCGAGTTTTCCGACACCTTTTTCGCCCTTGACGCAAAGACCGGTACCGTCNTCTCCTCCGTGNCAGTATCGTGTTCTGGTCATTGATCCGATTCCGCAAGATACTGAGCAAGCAGACCAGTTAGACCAGGCACCATAATAAGAGCATGGAGTTTGGTTNCAAGCTGCAGTTTCGATTTGATCCGGTTTCAAATCNGCCTTGCAAGTCCATGATCGCGAGCGGGTCATGACGCCNCCTCCGCAATTTTTGTTACAACCAGAAAATTGGCTCCAAGCTCCCCATGTTCCAGAAACACCACATGGTCGAGAGTGAGTTTTAGTCTGACCACCACAGGTAAATCGCTCCAATCCGGTTTCCATACCGGGACAGGTAGCCTCGGGAGCGGTACAGCCTTGCCATTCAATACCGGTAGATTCGGGAAGTCCGCAAGGGCAAACTCTAGTTTCTTGGCGAGATGACTCTGGGTAACGTCCAGCTTCATCAACGCAGAAAGTAGAAATAGTTCGAGTCTCAGATCCACACTGTCCGGTTGGAGAGCAAGTAAGTTTACATCCTGACCAGGCTGAGGGAGCAGCGGTTTCGAGTCTCCATCCGACTAAAGTGAAAGTAGAACCAGGCTGTTGAACAANAGATCGGTCGAAAACGGTCATACCGGCAACTCCGGTAGGGATAACTTTTTGATCATTGCATGGAATGAGTTCCTTAGCGGGTCCTTCACAAGTAATTCCGAGCGCAGCGTCACCTCCAATACATTCTCGCTCTCTGAAACCAGTATCACGTCGAGAACATGAGCATGGGGTGTATCTCCAGGGTCCCCATCGGGCACAGTTAGGAATAGCGCATGCACGAGTTTCGCTTTCAAGTCCATTATTCTGAGCGAATGGGGTACCAAATCCAGCGCAAGACCATTGTCGAGAACGGGACTGGTAGACGATTGAGTTAGAGCATCGAGGGCAAGCGGACCAGTCTGAGAAAATGCCAGCAACAGCTTTAGCGCCCTCACATGGTCGCTGAGCAGTTTCATCGGCAATATTGTTATATTTTTTGCACACGTGAGATCGAGTCCAGGTGGTATATCCGACTCCACAGGATACTGAGCATCCTGAAACCTGAGTCCAGGCGGTNAAATCTCCTCCGTCTGGGAATTGAGCCGGAAGACANTGTTTACGCTCAACCTTGGTTTCACCAGTACAAGTATGTCGAAGAGTTCTTTCTTGATATCCAGCNACGCATTCGACTGAGCTGCACGCAGACCATCCGGCATCAGCGGTCATTTCGACGAAATTGGCGCCAAATCCGTTGTTGACAATAACAACCCATCGGCCAGGGTCCATTTGGCAGACACGTGACTCAGATTCTTTCTGTTCGGCATTACAGACCTTAGCTCTAGTTCTGTATTGAAGACCAGTTCCGCAGGTTACTGAGCAAGCTGAGTAATCGGACCAAGCACCAAAGGCGACTGAAGGCATACAAGTTTCGACTTTTGTAGAATCTCCAGCTGCGCATTCGCACGACTCGGCTCCAACAGCCTTCTGGCAAGTTCGGTAGAGCGTTCGCGAAGTGGCACACATTGAACACATTTCGCCCTGGAATGGTCCCCAAACTGGGCAGGCGGGAAGCTCACATGCTTCATCGATTCGGGATTGTTCGATTTGTTGTTTTTCAACAGGACATCCGGCGACCTGAGAAATAGCAGTAACAATTCGTTGTCGAGATCCTTGTCCACAGAAAACACCAGGAGCGGCACATTTGTTAGCTGAAGTACAAGCGGTGTAAGAAATAGCGTCTTTTCGAGGAGCTCCACACTGTCGGCTCTCGGTTTGAAGGTCCGTTCGGTATGGTTCCTTAGTTTTGAAGTTAACACACATTTGGTATTGAGTTCTGGTTTGATAACCGAGCTCGCAATCGGAAGAACATCCGGTCCAAGCGTCCCATACTGGTGGCTGACATTTATCTTCGCAAACAATTGAGCATGGTTTAGAAATAGTAATATCCTTCCATTTGTTGGGGCAAATTGAGCGTCGAGAAATAGTTTGGAATCCCATACCGGTAGCATCTGGGCCATCGCAAGTAGCAGAGCAAGCGGACCATTTTGGTTGAGAAAGAGCGTCACGCTCGCAGTCGTAATAATGGTAAACAGATGAGAAAAAGGTTGCTTCGGTCAGGTCAACTTCAGTAGCCAATTGAGTCTCAATACCGCATGAAACTGATTCGAATTCGTCTGGCATACGTCCACAAATGTTCTTTCGTGATCGAGATCGAGTACCAGTACAAATATGTTGTCGGTCATATGAGAGGGTGATTGGCTGGCACTGAGTCCACATTGAGTAGTCAGTCCATCCGAGGTCGCAAGCACGAGACTCAGTGTTATCATAACCAGTACAAAGATTGTATGTTCGTTGAGTCTGGACACATTGAGCGGCGGCGGTACACTGGCTCCAGGGCTCAACAATATTATCAGGTTCTTTTGCTGGGCCACAGGATCGGACCTCATAATCTTCAGCAGCACAAATTTGTTTTGTGTTTGAATCAATCCAAGCTGGGAGACGTCGGACCTGTTGACCAGGGCAGTTTTTGTTAGCACGGTCGTGAACACACTCTCCCCATGGTTCCCAGTCTGGCTGAGGTCCAATTGGGAGGCTGCATGGGACTTGACGCTCATTGTATTTAATTCCAGTACAGATATCCTCTTCGTAAACAGTCTTAGCTCCTTCTTGGCCGCAAGAGGCGATGCAAGCAAGCTCAACTGGGCGTCTTGGATTTTCCCCGGGGCATTTTCTTGTCTCGCGTCTAGCTCCAAGGCATGTAGATTCGTTCAACTCGCATCGAGGGCAAGCAAATCGAGTTTGGAATCCAAGACTTGGGCAGGATGAAGAACAAGCAGACCACTCTGAGACCTCTTGATAGGGTTCAGTTGGTTTCATGCACTCACGGGTAATTTTGACGGCCTCGATGTAAGAACAGGTATTTGTACGATAGTAAAACTGGGTACCAGTACAATCGCATGGTGACCAATTAGGTTCATCAATCCATTTACAGCATGATGGAACATCGCAAGGAAGAGACTCGACGATATCTTGAACACAAACTTGAGAAGTAGTCTTAATTTTGTATGATTCTGGGGTTGACTCGTCGACACATGAGGCGCTACACTCTCCAATAGTAACAACTGGTGCTGGAAGAGCTGGTTTGGGGCATCGAGCGGTTTCGACTTGTTCGTACTGAACAACTCCGGTTACAGAATCGCGGACACCACAAACTGATCGTCGAGTTCGAGTGCGGATGCCGTCAGCACAGGCTGCGGGGTATGAGTCAGCACACGTATCCGACCAGGGACCAAAAGCGCCCCAAGTGTCCTCTCCGACTTTTGGACCAGAGTTGATAGCATCACGTCGTTCGTAGTTGACCTTAGGTCGTCCAGTAGCTGTATCAATATCACAGGAATGAATCTGCCACCTCCATTGGTTTCCACCGCAAGTAGCATCAGATTCGGTCCAGTCTGAAAATGGTCCAAAAGAACCGGCTACTCCACAAGCTTCGACCTCTTCATTAACCACTGCACCAGTGCAGGGCTGAATTTCTTTACGAGTTCGGAAAACGTTGCGGTTGAGGCAGATTTGAGCGCACTGGGCATCTGTTTTATCCCAGTCAGAAATGACAGTTGGAGCAAGCGATCCGCAAGCTTCGACTCGAGTGAAATCAAGTGCATCTCCGGTCCTGGTTCTGGTATGAATACCGGCTGTGTAACAAGAGTGATCACGTGAATATTGAAGTGATCCGGGACATTGGTGACCGCTTGAAAGAACTTCTCCCGAACATCCCTGTGAGAGAGTCCAGTCGGCAAAATTACCATCTCCCAACTCTATTTGTTTGACTTCATTTTGAACTTGTTCCTTGTTACATAAGTTGTAACGTTGTCGAGAAACTGAGGCCTCAAAGCAAGAAACAGTAGGGCTAGACCAAGGTCCAAAGGGTGACCATTCGTCACAGCAAGGTAGTTGAGTGTCACATGATGTGGGGGGAAGAATAGTTCGTTCGGTAGCACAGGCGTTAGTAGTATAGCACTGTTTTACGCAGCAATCAGGTTGACCAGCTGGGCAACAAGTCTCAGTAGGGGGGTTACAGATAGTTTTGGTTTCGGGAACAGGGTTCTCAATAGCTTCACATAACTGAGTAGGACCGTGGCAGTGATCAGTATTTCGGCCGTAACAAGTTCTGGATTTACATCTTTGAGCAGTTCCGCAAGAAGAAGACGGGGCGGACCATTGTCCCCAGCCGGACCAGTAGGAGCAGGTATCATCAACTGGGTTATTACAGGCTCGCGAATCAAGCGTGTTGCCTGAGCAATCTACGCCCGCGACTCCCCCAAGACACCTTCTGACACGAGTCTGAACTCCGGATCCACAGACACCCCGGCATTCGGCCCAAGCTCCCCAGGGGAGCCATTTTCCGGATTTTGTAGAGACAGCAGCTTGGCTTGGCTGCTGGGACCAGGGGAATTTTTGAGAAAAGGCATTGGTGCCTATGGCGAATAAAAGTTGGGATTTCCCGACCATTGTTGATTGAAGTATTACCTCCGTGTGAGGCTTTCA
>NYVP01000052.1 GCA_002684575.1 Verrucomicrobiales bacterium | reverse complement strand
TCGAAGGTGAGAAACTTTTGCTGTTGAAGATCATTGAGAGTGCTTTGAAATCTTTTTAAAATATCTGCATTAAATTTCTTCTTAAAATATAAGAGATTAACTTTACCTAGTTTTAATTGAAGAATAAACTCGCGGATTAGAGTTTCGTCTTCATTAGTGGGATAGGCTCTGTAAATTGGGTATTCATTATCAGTTACTCTTGTGAGATAGGTTCCAATATCATGCTCATTTTGAACGTGAACTCCTCCGATATGACCAAAAGAAGCAACCCCAGTCCCAAGCATATCAGCTCCACCCCATAATGCATCTCTGTATACAAATTTTACTTTTTGAGGGTCTTTAACCACTGTGTAGGCGCTGGTTACTGTATATCCTGCTTCAACAAACATATCAAAAGCTTCACTAACCCAACGTCTCTTTGTAGGCCAATCGGCAACGGGCGCCGTTAATTTACCTGACTCTTTCATTTCTTTATAAATAGTCGTGTTGTATGGAATTTCCATTTGGTAAATAGTTACACATTCAGGGGATAGATCGATTGACTGTCTAACACAGTCCTTCCAATTTTCCTCAGTCTCATCAATCATTCCTGCAATGAGATCAATATTGATTTGTGGAAAGCCAATATTTCGTGCGTATTTATATGCTCTCTTGATTTCCATGCTTCGATGAGCTCTTCCGTTAATTTCAAGAATGTGATCATTCAAATTTTCAACCCCAAGACTAAGCCTTGTAACTCCAAGTTTTCTGATTGCATCTAATTTCTTTTCAGTTAACGTCCCTGGCTCGCATTCAAATGCTACCTCCTCAGCCTCATCCCAAGGAAAAACCGCTTTCATACGATCTGTAAGATCCGTTAGTTGAGAAACAGATAAATATGAGGGTGTGCCACCTCCAAAATAAACAAACTTTGGTTTTCTTCCCTTGAGATATGGAGTGTCTCCATATCTTTCAATCTCTTTGATTCCAGAGTCTATGTATGCATTTATTTCAGAAGCTTTCTTATTGGTATAAACACGAAAATAACAAAAGTGGCAGCGTTTTCTGCAAAATGGGATATGAAAATAAAGTCCTAATGGTAATGGATTTGAAGGGGCTGAAGAATTTAATACATCATGGACATTTTTAACGAATTCAGGCTTCCAAAATGAATATTGTGGATAGTTTGAAATAAAGTAGTTCCCTACTACTGTCTCTTCAGATGTATTTGAGTCAATCATAGGTGTATTATAAATGGTAGCTTAACCTTTTGGTGTCTCATTGAAGCAATAAATTTTTCCATCATCACATCCAATGACAAGCTTACCATCAACGACAGCAGGCGAAGATCGAATATTGTCTCCAAGTTCAAAACTCCACTGTTCTTTACCTGATTTGATATCTACGGCATATATAGATCCATCACCGGAACCTACGTAAACGTTATTTCCTGAAACAACTGGAGAACTCTCAATTCCATTTCCCGTCTTGAATTCCCAGACACCATCTCCTGATTTTCTATTAATTTTATACAATCGTTTATCTCTTCCTGCAGCATACACTGAATCATCAGTAACTGCCGGTGAAGAAAAATAAGGGAAGTCACGTTCACCAAATTCCCAAATTTGTTTTTTCTTTTTTAAATCAAATGCGGCAACTCTGTTCCCGTGGTGAGCAACATATGCGACTGAATCAACAACCACAATTGAATTGGCGATATAATTTTCTGCATCCATTGTGGTGTGCACTTTACCGTCTTCTGTTTTTATTCCATAAATCTGGGCATCACATCCTCCAAAATAAATTTTACCATCAGCTATACCTGGTGCGCCATTTACATAATTTTGAGTTTCATATTTCCATTTGAGTTTTCCATCATCTAATGAAACACAATGCATGTGATTATCATAACTTCCTGCAAGAATATATGGTTTGTTATCTTCCTTGCTTTTGAATAAATTCACACCTCCTAGAATTTCTCCATCGGTTTCGTATTTCCATTTAAGCTTACCATCAGATTGATTCATGCAATAAAGGAAGCCGTCACCAGATCCAAAGATGACATAACTACCGGCAATACAGGCAGTGCCTTCAATTATATCTTCAGTATCGTACTCCCATAAAATTTTACCTGTTTTTAAATCCATGCTTACGAATTTGCCTTCTTCATTTCCTACAAATATTTTATCACCAGCTACAACTGGTGTGGCAAATACGCTTCTTCCTATTTTTATATCCCAAGCTAGTTTAAGGGGTAATTGGAGGCTGTGTTTTGCAACACCTCTCATATCAGCTGATCCGCGGAAAAAGTTCCAATCAGCAGACGCACAATGAGTTACAAAAAAACAACCAATGAAGATAATAAAGGGATTTATTTTTTGTTTATATTTACTCTGATATTTAAGCATATATATAGATACTATTATTATTGGTTCATCGCAACTTTACCAACATAACATAACCTAATGGATGATTTTATCAGTAAAAGACCGGAAAAAATACCATTTGAACTTTATTCTGAATATGAAGATAGACCATTTCATACATGCACTCGCTGCGGTGAAACATTAATAGATTTTGACGAAGGATATCATATAGCAAAAATAATCAAAAATGGAGAAGCCATTTTTGAATACGCCCTTTGTTTTTCATGCCATTCTGGAATGATTTCAGAATTTTCATCAGAATCTAGGCAAACACTTGAAAACTTTTACAGAGAAAATATGAATCCTAATTTAGGCTTTGAGGGATGCGCTTTATGCGATATCAATCGTTTGGAGATGCACGGCGATGAATATTCTATCGGAGCAATGTGTCATGGAGAAAATATGATCGATAGCTTNATAATATGTTCTTCTTGTATGGAAAAAACTAACTCTCTTATATCTGCCAAAACCCAAAAAATCTGGGATGATTTTATTGATGAAAATTTTCCTGGTGTTCCAGCGAATGCGTTGCCATCACCAGGCAAATTGGGAGTTATATNATTATATTAAAAATGGAAAAAAAAGAACATAAAATCATCTGCAAGAGCCTGATTCTTAGAATTANATTTAGTATTATTGCTACATGCGGTTTTGTTTTCCTGTCGCATTTTGATTATATTTTTTTGGGTTCAGGTGTTACGTTGCTTATTTCATTTCCATTTGCATTCATTTTGAGCGGTAAGTTCTTCCCAGATTCTTGTGAATTTTATTCTCACCGCCATAAAAATTTCTTAAGATTAAGAAAAGGTTTAGCTCCAAAAGAAAATAGTCACCCCATTAAGGGGCATTATTATGATGACTTCATGAGAGGTTAAAATTTAATGAATAATATTTCCGAAGAAACTACAAAAAAAAAGCAGATAGTAAGTGGGCTTCATTTGTTAAGAGATTATCTTTCTCATTCNAATAAAGATTCTCTCAATTTGAGTTCACAAACTNTCTCAAGGCTAAAAAGCCTTTCCACCAGATTATCACATTCCGGCAAAGAAATTAATTCATCAAATTCNCAAGTCGATAAAAATAAAAGAATAAAAGATTTAGAATACNCTGCAAAGAATGATAAGGAGCTTGGTAGCGTTGATTCTTTGAGAAACACATTTGTTTTTTCTGATGGTAGTGTCGAATCTGAATTGATGTTTGTTGGTGAGGCTCCTGGTTATGAGGAAGAAAAGCTNAAAAAACCATTTGTGGGTCCCTCTGGACAGTTACTTGATAAAATAATATTAGCTATGGGTCTTAGTAGAAATAAAATCTACATTTCAAATATTGTTAAGTATAGGCCTAAAATAGGTGATGGACGCCAAGGTCATTCTAATAGAAAGCCTACGTCAGATGAAATGAGCNTATCTATTAAATACATTCTTGANGAGATTGAAATTATTAAACCTAAGCTAATTGTGACATTGGGAGGAACTGCAACTAAAGGGCTTCTGGGATTAGATGAACCAATTTCGTCTCTAAGAGGAAAGATTCACGATATAAATCATTGCAAGGCTATTGTGACATACCATCCTTCATACCTATTAAGAAGTAAAAACCCTAACCAAGATAAAAGATTGGTTTGGGAAGATATGCTGATGGCAATGGATTTTCTAAAAATGAATATCAGTCCAAAACAAAAGAATTATTTTAGATAGTATTACTCTTCGGTCTCTTGTGTCTCTGGTTCTTCAGTGTTTGGTTCTTCCTCTGTGCTTTCTCTGACAGGCGCTATATCTTGTAGTTTTTCCTCATCGTTGAGTGTAACAAGTTTAACTCCTTGAGCATTTCTCCCAGTTTCTCTAACATCTGACACTCTAATTCTAATNCTTTGTCCTCCAGTTGTCATGAGCATTAATTCATCATCATCAGCGACTGCTGCGGCTCCNACAACTTGACCAGTTTTTTCAGTGCATTTCATTGTTATGACTCCCTTCCCTCCACGGGATTGCTGTCTGTAATCATCAAATGATGTTCTTTTTCCAATACCATTTTCAGATGCAACTAATAGTTTCTGTTCATCAGAGACTAATGCTAGTCCTATAACGCAATCCTCTCCACGAGGCCTAATCCCGAATACTCCAGATGTTGCGCGTCCTTGTGATCGAGCTTGCGCTTCATTAAATCTTAAACTTAATCCGCTTTTCGTAATGAGCACTACATCATCTGAACCGCTTGTTAGTCGTACATCAATCAATTCATTCCCCTCATCCAATTTGATGGCTATAATTCCATCTTTTCGGTAGTTTCTAAAGTCGACTACCGCAGTCTTTTTAATTTTACCACTCCGAGTCGCAAAAAGTATAAAGCCTGAATCATTTGAAAATGTTACATCATTTCCNTCATCGTCAGTAACGTATGCTAATCGTAAGACCGCTGCTATTGACTCCTCTGGTTGTAGATTAAGTACATTCTTGATGCTTCTACCTCTGGAAGCACGAGATGCTTCTGGTAGCTCATATACTCTTTCGACATAGACTCTACCGGAATTAGTGAAAAACATTAAATAATCATGTGCTTGTGCAGTGAAGAGGTGTTGTACAAAATCCTGTTCAGAATCATCTTTCGTTCTAGTTTCCATTCCTCGAACACCTTTTCCTCCTCTAGCCTGAACTCTATATTCACTTGATGCAGTTCTTTTGACATAACCACGATGACTAAGGGTGACGATCATGCCTTCGTTAGCAATTAGATCTTCAATTCCAATCTCACCTTCATCAGGTAGAATTGGGCANCGCCTAGGTGTTGCGTGCTTCTCCTTAATCTCAAGAAGATCAGTTTTGATGATTTCTAGAACCCTAGCTTCTTTGTCTAGTATATCGAGAAGGTCTTTAATTTCCTCGATGACATTATCATAATCAGCTTTAATTTTATCACGTTCCATTGCCGTGAGCTGATAGAGCCTTAATTCAAGAATTGAATTAACCTGTCTGTCAGTAAAAATATACTCATCGCCATCAATGCTTGGTTGGTCTCTAATAAGAACACCCAATGATTCTGCCGTTTTAACACTGAATTTATAAGCTTTTAATCTTTCCCTAGCTTCATCCCTATTTTTAGAATCTCTAATTATTTGAATGAAATCATCNAGATGGCCAAGGGCTAATAAGAATGCTTCGAGGTTTTCTGCCCGGTCCTCGGCTTTCTCCAAAAGGAATTTTGTTCTGCGAATTACAACTTCCCTTCTGTGTTCAATAAACGCATCTAGGGCCTCAATGATAGATAGCTGTTTGGGGCGACGCTCATGAATGGCAAGCATATTAACACCAAAAGATGTCTCCATGGCAGTCAGTTTATATAGCTGGTTTACAACGACCTGAGGTCTTGCGTCTCTTTTAAGTGTTATCTCTATACAGGTATCCTCATCAGACAGGTCTCTCATTCCAGATATATCAGTCAGGATTTTTTCTCTAACTAATTCTGCAATTCTTTGCTGAAGTGTGGCTCTATTAACACCGTGAGGAACTTGTTTGATTATAATTTGTGAAGTTCCGGATGATGTTTCCTGAACATCCATAACACCACGTATTTTGACGCTGCCACGTCCAGTTCTAAAATAATTATCTATTCCTTTATATCCTCTAATTTCACATGCACCTGCAAAGTCTGGTCCTTTTATAAATTCTTTTATTTCTTCAACCGTTATTTGTGGATTTTCAATTTTGGCACATATCCCATCAATTACTTCACCAAGATTGTGGGAAGGAATGTTTGTGGCCATTCCTACAGCGATTCCTGTACCTCCATTGACTAAAAGATTTGGTATAGAGGCAGGTAAGACTTCTGGCTCTACGGAGTTGCCGTCATAAGTTTCATGATGATCGACAGTTCGTTTTTCAAGATCTGTCATCATTGATGATCCAAGATGAGTTAACCTCGCCTCAGTATAACGCATTGCTGCCGGAGCATCACCTTCAACTGAACCGAAGTTACCCTGTCCATCAACCAGGGTTTCTCTCATTGTCCATGGTTGAGCCATGTTGACCATCGTTGGGTATATTGCACCGTCACCATGAGGATGGTACTTACCCATGGTTTCACCAACTATTCTTGCGCATTTGAGGTGCGGCTTAGAGGCTGATAATGATAAGTCATGATGCATTGCATACAAAAGACGTCGTTGAGATGGCTTGAGACCATCTCTCGCATCTGGCAGTGCTCTTGAAACAATAACTGACATTGAGTAATCCAAAAAGGATTTGGACATCTCATCAGCTACATTAATTTGCTTTATGGAATCGTCTGACATTGGGGGTAATTATTTTAATGTTATACGTCGAGGTTCTGGACGTTTAGAGCATTATCTTCAATGAAGCGTTTTCTTGGTTCGACAACATCTCCCATCAATACATCAAACATTTTACTCGCTTCTTCATAATTTTCGTGATCGAATTGAACCCGTAGAAGTTTTCTTTTTTCTGGGTCCATTGTTGTAGAGTAGAGCTCTTTAGCGTTCATCTCGCCTAGACCTTTGAATCTCTGTATTCGCATGCCCCTCTTTCCAATATCAAGAATTCTATCTAGAATTTCAAATAAATTAAATACTGGATCAACTATGATTTGATCACCTACTCCTTCGACTAGCTCATAGGTGGGTTTATCATCTGAATAAAATGGGTTTGTTTTTAATCCAAGCTCCTCGAGGCGCTGTAGAATTTTGGAAATAGCAAGACACTCATGCAACTCATATTTAATACCTCTTCTTTGGACACCATTATTTTTGTTTTCATAAGATTCTATTTCCTCATCTGTCAGTTCTTCATTAAAAAGCCTTAAGTCACGATTTTTGTTACTGAAATCGAGAAGAGATTTTTCATCATTAAAATAAGATATGCTTTCTTCGTTGCCGATTCTCACCCTAACCATGTATTCAGGGAGTTTGCCGCCCTCCGATTGATTCAAAATATCCTTAAAATTTCCTCCATGACCTTCGAGGGTTCTAACAAATCTGGTTAACTGTGATAGAGAATCCAAAACGCCTCTGAGAAGATCTGTTTCTATATATTCCTCAGTTCCAGCTTTTCTTAATTTTACTTCTTCCGAACCTAAAGAAATCAAGATTTTGTTAAGCTCTATATCGTCTGCAACATATTCTTCTCTTTTCTTTCTCGTTACTTTGTATAAGGGCGGTTGAGCAATATAAAGGTACCCTGCCTTAACAAGTTCAGGCATGTGACGACAGAAAAATGTCAATAATAAAGTTCTAATATGAGATCCATCAACATCAGCATCAGTCATTATTACTACTTTATGATATCTAACTTTGTCCAACTTGAATGCACCTTCTTGCTCATCTTCGCCAGAACTTTCTCCAATGCCAGCACCGATCGCTGTTATCATTGCTTGAATTTCTTTATTCTGAAGGGCTTTGTGTAAGCGCGCTTTCTCAACATTAATTACTTTACCTCGCAAGGGAAGAATGGCTTGAGTGGTTCTATTTCTTCCTGCCTTAGCAGAACCTCCTGCGGAATCACCCTCAACAATAAATATTTCAGATTTTGCAGGATCTCTTTCAGAACAGTCAGCAAGTTTACCAGGAAGACCTCCACCAGAAAGGACAGATTTTCTAACAGTCTCTCTCGCTTTTCTTGCCGCTTCTCTAGCACGAGCAGCATTAACAGCCTTCTCAATTATGACTTTAGCCGTTGAGGGATTTTCATCGAAAAACTGTTGTAATCCTTCATAGACGACTGAGCCGACGACGCCCTCAATTTCAGTATTTACTAATTTTGATTTAGTTTGTGAGTTGAACCTTGGATTAGGCATCTTAACGCTAATAACACAAACAATTCCCTCTCTTACATCATCACCTGATAACGCAGGATCTTTATCTTTTAGTAGTTTATTATTTTTTGCGTATTGGTTAATTGCTCTCGTTAAAGCTCCTCTAAAGCCAGACAAGTGAGTGCCTCCATCTGGATTTGGAATAGAATTAGCGAAACATAGTATATGATCGTTGTATGAGTCATTGTATTGGAAAACGATGTCAGCAAATACATCGTCTTCAGTTACTTTTCCGTCATAATCAATTTCAACTTGTCGCTTACCTTTCACAACAATGGGTTCAGGATGGACTAGGTTTTTGTTTTCACCCAATTGCGCCACGTACTCCTCAATTCCTTTCGCGTAATAAAATTTTTGTGTTGATTCGGACTCAGGACGTTCATCAATAAGCTCAATAGTGAGCCCGGGATTTAGAAAGGAGAGCTCTCTCATCCTTTTGGCTAGCCTTTCAGTTTGAAAAACTATGGTGTCTGTGAAAATTGTGGCATCAGGAAAGAATGTAACTTTTGTCCCTGTAGGTTTATCAGGTATATTGCCAATGACTTCGAGAGGCTTGACGGTTTTACCTCTCTCAAACATGATTCCATGTAACTTCCCATCACGGCGAACTTCTGCTTTAAACCAATCAGACAAAGCATTTACACATTTAGCACCAACACCATGCAGACCGCCTGAGTACTTATATGCACCTTGACCAAATTTACCCCCAGCGTGTAAATTTGTTAGTACTAATTCAACAGCAGGAACACCAAATTTGGGATGTATATCAACTGGTATCCCCCTACCATCATCATCAATAGAAATGGATCCATCTACATGTAATGAAATGACAATTTTATTACAAAAACCGGCAAGGTGTTCGTCGATTGAATTATCAAGAACCTCGAAAACACAATGATGTAGACCCCTTTCATCGGGATCTCCGATGTACATTCCTGGTCTTTTTCTTACAGCTTCGAGTCCTTCTAACTTGTCAATTTGAGCAGCATCATATTCTTGACTTCCTGCTGTAACTTCGGATTCAGCAACTTCGTTATTAATTTCTTCTTCAGACATTTAATATTAATTAAATTCTTAGTTCTTATTGGGGTTTAAATAAAGAGTCTATTAGACAC
>NYVP01000051.1 GCA_002684575.1 Verrucomicrobiales bacterium | reverse complement strand
TGCACATTTAATAACATCAAGGTTGTGTTCAATTACAATTAATGTATTTCCGCTATCTCTCAGTTTAAATAATACTGAAAGCAAATTATTGATGTCAGAAAAATGTAAACCCGTTGTGGGTTCATCAAGTAGATACAAAGTATCCCCAGTGGAGTTTTTTGATAATTCTGATGCTAGTTTAAGCCTCTGCGCTTCACCTCCTGATAAAGTATTAGCAGCTTGTCCGAGTTTGATATAACCCAAACCAACTTCTCCCATAGCTCTGAGATTTGAATATATTTTGGGGATCTTCGAAAAAAATTGAGTCGCTTCATCTACGGTCATAGATAAAACCTCCGCTATATTCTTTCCTTTGTAAGTTACGTCTAAAGTTTCACTATTATACCTGGTACCATTACAACTTTCACATTTAACATAAACATCGTTCAGAAAGTGCATATCTATCTTTATAAAACCATCCCCCTTACATTGCTCACAACGACCTCCCTTTACATTAAAACTAAATCTGCCCATATCATAGCCTCTAATTTTTGAGGTTTGTACCTGAGCATATAGTTTTCGGATTTCACTAAATGCACCACTGTAAGTAACCGGGTTAGACCTAGGACTTTTACCAATAGGGGATTGGTCTATGACAATTGCCTTATCAATTTGATTTAAGCCAACGATCTTTTCATGTAATCCAGGCTGATCCTTGGCATTATAAAATTTGTTAAATATTGATCTTTTTAGAATATTATTTACTAATGTTGACTTCCCACTGCCCGATATTCCTGTAACACAAGTTAAGCAACCTAATGGGAAGGAGGCATCTATATTCTTCAGATTGTTTTCACTAGCATTTTCAATAGTGATCCATCCTGAATCAAATGAATCTGACATGTTAACCCTTTTGGGAGGAGTTATTCTATTCGTCGGGACATTTATTTGAAGTTCTTGTGATAAATATTTTCCAGTAATGGAAGCATCTGAATTAATAATATCCTTAGGAGTGCCTTGAGCTATCAAATTACCACCTCTAGGGCCCGCTCCGGGACCTAGGTCTAAAACGTGATCAGCCGCAAGTATTGTTTCCGCATCATGTTCAACCACTAAAACCGAATTTCCAATGTCTCTTAAGTTTTTAAATGCTCTTATAAGAAGAGCATTGTCAGATTGATGCAATCCTACACTCGGTTCATCAAGTACATATAAGACTCCAGACAATCCTGAACCAATTTGAGTTGCAAGACGAATTCTTTGAGATTCACCACCAGAGAGTGTTCCGCTTTCACGATTTAAATTTAAATATGATAATCCTACATCGAACAAAAACTGTAATCTTTTTAATAATTCATTTTTAACATCTCTTATAATTTCATGATCTGAATCTGACAAATCTATGCCTTCAATGAATTTCAAAGCATCTTTAATGTTAAGATTCGTCAGTTTATCAATAGACAAGCTTCCAAATTGTTGATGATTTATAGTGACGTAAGAAATCTCTTTTTTTAGTCTATTACCATTACAGGCAAGGCACACTTTAGGTAACATGAATCGCCTTACATTTCTCTTAGTACTCTCACTTTTGCTTGTTTTGTACAGTCTCTCTGCTTGNACACACAGCCCCTCATAATCGAAGGTTTCTTTCAAAGAGGAGTCGTTTGATGTCCCGTAGAATAGNCATTTAATGAATTCTTCACTTAATTTCGAAAATTTCGTCTCAAGNGATACATCAAATANTTTAGTCAAGGCTTTAATTTGGCGGTCGTGTATCGCCATTAACTTTTTATTACGATTCCACCATGACTTTATTGCTCCTTCTGATAAGCTTAGATTTTCATCTTTTATGAAAAGTTTTTTTTCAGCCTGTAAAACGGTTCCTATACCTTGACATTTTTTACATGCCCCTANATGACTGTTAAAAGAGAAATGTTTTGGTGTTAATTCAGGAAGGGTAAACCCAGTTTCAGGATTGCTGTATGTAGTTGTTAATGTTTTTTCATCCCAATCTTCAGCATTTCTTTCGATTAAAACATCGACATTTTGCCCTCCCCATTTAAGCGCAGTTTCGATTGAGTTATATAAGCGAGATCTAATTCCTTCCTTAATTACAATCCTGTCTACAACAGCCTGAACTTTTGTAAGTTTTGTCTTTGGATATTCAGTGTTTTCATTATCGATTTGAATGATTTTATTATTAACCCTTGCTCTTATAAATCCGTTTCTTTTAAGCCTATCTACAACCGCTCGAAGATTAGTTTCATTATTCGTTTGGTATGGACTAAGGATAATTATTTTAGTTTTATCATCCAGCAGTAATAACTTATCAACAATGTCACCAATTGACATCTTTTTAATCACTACACCAGTATCAGGGTCATGAGGGATTCCCACTGAAGAATATAATACTCTAAGATAATCATAAATCTCTGTAGATGTTGCAACTGTTGATCTTGGATTAAGCGAAGATCTTCTTTGTTCGATTGCAAGNGCTGGTGATAGTCCCTCTATTGAGTCGACATCTGGNTTTTCNAGTTGATCTAAAAATTGCCTCGCATAAGANGAAAGGCTTTCAACATATTTTCTTTGGCCNTCTGCGTATATTGTATTAAANGCTAAAGACGATTTGCCTGAACCACTTGTACCTGTTATAACAACAAATTTATAACGTGGAATTTCAACATCTATATCCTTTAGATTGTGCTGACGCGCTCCACGAATTTTAATGATATTTGTATTTTTCTTNAGGCTCAACTCTAGTAGAAATTTGAATTTTATCAGTAAATCAGCTTATATTAACATATTAGCTATCTATGAATTCTAATCAAACAAATCAAACAAAGAGTTCTCCACGTATACTTGCCTGCCATCCAGATACTGGAACACTCCGTTTGATAAGGGATTCTATTAATAACTTGCTACATGTTGATATCGACACTTCTCCTTCATCTGAGTATGCATATGAATTAGCAATAAAACGTCCTTATTCACTTTTTATGTTTGGTATAAATATGCCAAATTTGAACGGCTCCTTGCTTTATGATCTGCTCTGCATGATACACTCTAAAGTTCATGAAGAGGAGCCCCAATATCCGCCGGTAATCTTTATAGGTGATGAAACCGATAGCGGAAAAAACGATGAACTGAGAAAGGATGCTCGAGTTAANGCTTTAATATATAGACCTNTATCAATNGATCGAATAATNACNNCTGCCGAACAGGCNTTAACTNNNAGAGATTAATTCAATGATNCCAGANTTAGTAAAAACCAATAAGNTAGGTGTGAAAATTTGTGGAATACGNTCACTTGATGACGCNGTCCAATGCATTAATCTTGGNGCCGATGCNCTAGGNATAAATTTTTGGAATAAATCAAAAAGNTATGTAACAAGAGATATTGTNGAAACATGGGTTGATAAATTAGATCCAAAAGTNGAAAGAATTGGTGTATTTGTTNATGAGAGNTATGAAAATATAATTTCGCTTATTGATGATGGCATTATTCACGCCGCACAATTACATGGGAACGAGGATAATTCTTTTTGTGAGAAATTTTCAGATAAATATAAGGTAATAAGAGCNGTTGGANTAAAGGACGATGAATCAGTTGATAATGCTACTCAGATAGTTGTAAAGACAGTTCTATTGGATACATTTTGTGGAAATGATTTCGGAGGGTCTGGTCACANGTTTGANTGGAATTATGCCAAAAAATTCAAATCTAAAAATCCTGAAAGACCTTTAATCCTTGCAGGTGGACTCAATATTTCAAATATAACTACGGCAATATGTGAAGTTACTCCCTCAGCAGTGGATGTTGCTAGCGGTGTAGAAAATGAAAGTGGTTTTAAAGACCCTTTACTTGTTGAAAAGTTCATTAAATCTGTAAAGGGATAATTANCNAATCNNNCTTGAATTATCTGATATCACTNGTTGCAATTTTTTCAANATTGATTGATCCTCCAAGTTAAATGAGCAANAAAACATTNAATATTTCTATACTCTCAGGTGACGGGATTGGTCCAGANGTGATGGCCCAAGCAATATTAGTACTGGAATCTGTNTCTGATANATATGATTTCAANTTATCACTTGANCATCAATTNGTTGGAGGGATCGCAATTGATGAGAAGTCNACGCCTTTACCTGATGAAACTTTAAAATCATGTGAACACTCAGATGCTATACTATTTGGTTCAGTGGGCGGTCCCAAATGGGAATCTTTACCCCCNGATCAGCAGCCTGAACGAGGTGCTTTACTACCTCTACGAAAGCATTTTGGACTGTTTGCTAATCTACGGCCAAGTCTTTGTTTTCCATCTTTGGTTGGAGCATCTCCCATTAGAGGTGATATCATAGAAGGTGGATTTGATGTTTTATGCGTTCGTGAATTAACTGGTGGCATCTATTTTGGAGAACCTAAGTCATTGGGTCATGTCAATGGAGAGAAAACTGCCATCGATACAATGATCTATAAGGAATCTGAAATTGAAAGAATTGCAAATGTTGCCTTTAACGCGGCTATGGGCAGATCAAAGAAGATTACATCAATTGATAAAGCCAACGTATTAAGAAACGGAATATTATGGAGAGAAATCGTTGAAAAGGTATCTCTTCAATATCCTGATGTTAAATTGGACCATTTATATGTTGATAATGCAGCAATGCAATTAATTCGAAGACCAAAGGAATTTGATGTTATTCTGGCTCCAAATTTATTTGGCGATATACTTAGTGACGAAATGGCGATGATTGCAGGATCTCTTGGTATGTTAGCTAGCGCAAGCCTTGGCCAATCAACTGGTAATGGATTATATTTTGGAATGTACGAGCCNAGTGGAGGAACTGCTCCTGACATTGCCGGGCAGGGCATCGCCAATCCATGTGCTCAGATTTTATCAGCCTCTTTAATGCTTCGATATTCATTAGGTTTAATTGAAGCGGCTGATTCAATCGATAATGCCGTACGGAGAACTATTGATGAGGGCTACCGNACCGGTGATATATATACGAACGANCCTGGCACTACTAGGGTGAATACAGCTGAAATGGGTAGCAAAATTATTGAATTTGTTTCGTAANTTATTTTTATGTTTTGATTGATAAAAAAACTACCAGGGTGGTTAGAAAATCGTGTTGATCCGATTGAGTTATTATTTCGAATAATTGTCGGAGGAATATTTTTTTATGCGGGGTTTTTAAAAATAAATGACTTACAATCATTTGAGCTAAGTATTAGAAATTACAAAATACTAAATGATCCCTGGGTGGCTCTAATTGCAATAACACTGCCTCCATTAGAAATTATACTTGGCACCGCTATCCTTATTAGATTTTTATATCATGGGGCACTATTCATATCATGCCTGACACTTATTATATTTATTGCCTCTTTGGTTTCATTATTGGCTAGAAACATAGATATAAATTGTGGATGCTTGGGACTTAACACAAGTGTTCAAATTCAAATTTTAATTGATATATCGATCGTTTTAATATGTATATTTCTGATTAAATATAGCAAAAGGAATAACAAGAAATGCTAACTGCTAAGCTCAAGCATTCTCTGAATAGGTGCAGCCGCCTTTACTCTAATTTCTTCTTGAAGCACAACCTCTGGACTTAAATTTAAAAGACAATCTCTGAGTTTTTCCAGTGTGTTCATTTTCATGAAACGACATTCTGAACAAGCACAGTTTTGTGTCGGTGCAGGAATAAAATTTTTATCAGGAACCTCATTCCTTAAACGGTGTAACATGCCATTTTCAGTTGCTATGATAATATTTTTGGACTTTGAATCTCTGGAATATCCAATCATTTTCTCTGTTGAGCAGACTTCATCTGAGAGCATTCTAACAGCATAGGTGC
Organism: Verrucomicrobiales bacterium; assembly: GCA_002684575.1. Classification (GTDB taxonomy): domain Bacteria; phylum Verrucomicrobiota; class Verrucomicrobiia; order Verrucomicrobiales; family DEV007; genus EC70. The sequence goes on along the minus strand of NYVP01000051.1, from coordinate 1,015 downwards.
ATTCTGGATGTGATACCAAGATGGCATCTGGATATTCTTCCCTGATTTTTAAAATACTTTCTCTGGTGTACTCAACATGAACATAACAAGAGCCTTGCCAGAGATCCATTTTTCTCCCTGTTTGCTCCATAACCCAAGATCCAAGGTTTTGATCTGGCACAAAAAGTATAGGTCTATCCTTTGGCGCTGCATCAACAATTTTAAGTGCATTACCACTTGTGCATATGCAATCTGATAATGCTTTCACATGAGCACTGCAATTGATGTATGCTATTACGTAATAATCCTTTTCCTCGTTTTCTTTCAAAAAAGATTCTAATTGATCTCCACTGCATGATTGCTCTAAAGAACAACCTGCATTTACATCAGGTAAAATAACTGTCTTTTGGGGGTTAACAATTTTGGCAGTTTCTGCCATAAAATGCACTCCGCAAAAAACAATCGTATCGGCATCTGTTTCTTTGGCTTGATAAGCAAGTCCGAGTGAATCACCGACATAATCAGCCATGTCCTGAATTTCACCAACCTGATAGTTGTGAACTAAGAGAACCGCATTTCTTTGCTTTTTAAGATCAAGAATTTGATCTTTAAGATTGGCGGTATTTTTCGTTGTTACCATTAGTTAAAATTTAATCAAACTAACGTTTACTGCAACTTCGATAAAATGTAATCAAATAATTATGTATCCTTTAAATATTAATATAATTTAAATAATTATTTTTAATGAATTATGTGATTTTTTTGTCTTCATTTGTCCCAAATAGTTAAATCGTAAATGAATTAATAGTTATACAAAAGTTCAAGATCTCACAACCCATACATAATAAGTGAGTTACACGATTTTATATATATATTAAATACCAAATAATTAAGGTTGAAAGTATTGCTTATTTTATAGCAACTGGAATACAATAATGTGTCTAATAGACTCTTTATTTAAACCCCAATAAGAACTAAGAATTTAATTAATATTAAATGTCTGAAGAAGAAATTAATAACGAAGTTGCTGAATCCG
>NYVP01000050.1 GCA_002684575.1 Verrucomicrobiales bacterium | reverse complement strand
TATCGAACCATCTAATGCAATAGGGGTTTCCATTCTCAGTATATTTTTACTAATGAAGGCCAAGGCAAAACTAATAAGAATGATGTTTAAACGAAGAAGAGGTCGTCCTTTTGGTCTGGTGATCGTTATTAAAAAGCCAATAACTAATATTAGAATTGATATGGCGGGAAGAGTGATAACCTTTTGGGTTTGGGCGCCATTGATAACATCATTGATAATGGTGTCGTTATAAGTTTTCGCTGGTGCGTGCCAAACATATTCTGGCTCTTCTTTAGTGAGATACATGGGATGGGCCTCTCCATCTACAAATATCAACATATCTAATATGTTTGGATTGTGAGAAACCTCTTCTTGTCCTTCCTCATTGATAACTTTAACTGAATTTTCGGGGAACCATAATCCCCAGCCAAACTTGATGTTACGAACCTCATCATTGATAGGGTATTTGAAAAGCATTTTTGCCATCGTAATGTCTGCGGTTTCTCCTAGGTGAGAAACTTCGTCCATCTCCTCAAACTTTAGCCACTCAATTATTGGTGGCACATTTTCACCATTGATCTCAATGGGACATGTTGAATTAAAAAAATCGAGAACCTTTTTGCCAGCCTCATCCAGAGTGGGGCGAGGTTTGCCATCTCCGTACCCGATGTCTTCAAATGGAGGGAATAGGAATGAGGCAATCCATAATTCTATAACCAAGTGATCGCTTTTAAGCTCTATATCAGGATACAGATTAGTTTGGAATGTGTGTGCAGATAAGTTGGATCTTGCGAGGATGAATAAAAAAATTACAGAAATTAATGAAACTAATGATCCAAACTTTTTAATATTCATTGCCATTTTCATGCGAGTTGTTTGATGTTTCTTTCTTATGTGGATCTTAGCACAAGCCTATGAGTAGTAATTATTTCTCTTATACTTTCAATAAATACCCTATTCTAACTTTTATTGCATAACTTTATTTCATTTAAATGTGGTGATGGAGTAATGTTTAGCTTGATATCTTATCGGTGAATAAGTTTGATAGTGCGATGAAATTTCTCTTTCTATTTTTAGCCATTATACTTACTTCGCCGGTTTTAAAATCACAGGGTGATGAGCTTTGGGTTTATTTTGGAACCTACACTAGAGGAAAAGATAGTGAAGGGGTATACAGTGCAAAATTGAATTTAAAAACAGGCCAACTCTCAAAGCCTGTGCTTGCAGCTAAAGGAGACAATCCATCATTCTTAACAATTTTACCCAATGAGAGGTATTTGATAGCAGTGGAAGAAACAAATGACTATGCAGGTAAGGCTAGCGGCTCTGTTGCTTCTTATGCCATTAACTCCGCCGATGGTTCATTGGTTTTATCTGATCGAGTTTCAACACAAGGAGGGGCCCCATGTCATATTTCTTCTGATCAGGCTGGTGGGCATGTTTTCTTTGCCAATTATGTGGGGGGTAGTGTTGGGGGAGTGTCTGTTGATGATTCTGGTAAATTGAAGATGTCATCTTTCATTCAACACACAGGATCAAGTATACTGCCCAGACAAAAGTCTCCTCATGCGCATTCCATTGATATTGACCCTAGCGGAAAATTTGTTGTTTGTGCTGATCTTGGGTTAGATCAGGTGGTAATTTATGATTACGAATCTAGCAGCGGAAAGCTTACAGTTAACGATCCAGGTTTTGCAAAAGTGAAACCTGGTAATGGCCCACGGCATTTTGCTTTTTCGCCAAATGGGAAATTTGGATATACAAACAACGAAATTACTTCCTCTGTAACGGCCTTTGAATTTGATTCGACAAAAGGGGCTCTCAAGGAAATGCAAACTATAAGCACCTTGCCAGAGTCACATGCTAAAAAGAGAAACTCGACGGCTGAGTTGTTGATGCATCCTAGCGGAAAGTTTTTGTATTGCTCTAACCGCGGTCATGACAGCATTGCCGTTTTNAATGTTAGCGAAGCCTCAGGAAAATTGGAGTTGGTGGANATTCAAGTTNTAGGNGTAAAAACGCCTCGTGGCTTTGGCATAGATCCCACAGGNCAATATCTCATTGCTGGTGGNCAGAATAGTAATGACGTTAGGGTTTTTAAAATTAATTCNGCGGACGGAGCAATTGATCCCGTGGGTCCTCCGATTTCAGTGCCGTGTCCAGTGTGCGTCCAGTTCTTATACCCTAAAGTCAATGGTTATGAATCAATATTTGATGGAAAATCAATTAAAGGTTGGGAAGGCAGTGAAGAGTGGTTTAGAGTTGAGGGCGGAGCCATTGTGGCGGGAAGTTTAGAGAAGAAAATTCCAAAAAATCAGTTTCTTGTAACAAATAAATCTTATAAAGATTTTGATTTAAAATTTAAGGCTAAGCTAATAGGAGAGGGAAAAAATGCCGGCGTTCAATTTTGGAGTGAGAGGATTCCTAATCATCATGAGATGATTGGTTTTCAATGTGATATTGGAATAATGGGAAAGATCTCAATCTGGGGTGCTCTATATGATGAATCTCGCCGCAGAAAATTCCTTACCAATGTTTCTACACCTACGCAAAAAGTGACCAAACTTGATGGCTGGAACGAATTTAGAATAAGAGCTCAAGGTGATATCATTACCATTTGGATCAACGGTGCGCTCGCCACAAGGTATTTTGAGAACGTTAATGAAACTAAAATTCCAAGAAATGGTCGGTTTGGATTGCAAATTCATTCTGGTCCACCTGCCGAAGCATGGTATAAAGATATTCAAATAAAAGAGCTCTAAGTTATCGCTCATAACTCCCACACTTATGATTCAAATTCTTGCATTTTTAATATTTACCGGACTCGTCGGATTTTTCTCATGGCGAGCAACTAGAAAAGATAACCAAAATACATCGACAGGGTACTTTTTAGCTGGGCGAAGTTTGCCTTGGATTGTTGTCGGCGGTTCATTGCTCCTAACTAACCTTTCAACCGAACAGCTTGTTGGTCTTAATGGACTTGCCTTTGCACACGGAATGCAGGTTATGGCCTGGGAGGTGTGGTCATCCATTGCCATTGTGTTAATGGCTCTGGTGTTTCTTCCAAAATATTTGAAGGGAGGAGTGGCAACCGTTTCTCTGTTTCTTGAAAGAAGATATTCAAAGGCGGTAGGGGCGACGGTATCGATTCTCCTATTGCTATCACTGTTAACGAATTTACTTCCATTCGTTCTCTATTCAGGTGCCTTATTTATGATCAAGGTTTTTGGAATAGCCGACTTTGGTATTTTTAATGGACATGAATCAGCGCCACTTTGGGTTACAGTTATAGCCTTAGGTTTGGTTGGAAGTATTTATGCCATTTTTGGTGGTCTAAAAGCAGTGGCTATTTCTGATACTTTAAATGGAATAGGATTATTGATAGGGGGCCTTCTTATACCTATTCTTGGTATCATTGCCGTCGGCAACGAGCTCGCTGGAGGCGGCGGATTCGGAGGTGGAGTTTCTTATCTGCTAGAAAATCATCCCGAACGACTTTCTCCGATAGGAAAAGAGGATGAGAATATTCCATTCTCGACCCTCTTCACAGGTATGTTATTGATAACAACCTACTACTGGTGTACCAACCAGGCCATCGTTCAAAGAACCTTTGCCTCTAAAAGTTTGGCACAGGGTCAAAAAGGAGTTCTTTTTGCAGCTGGGATGAAACTTTTAGGTCCTCTCTATTTGGTTCTCCCTGGAATTATCGCTTGGCACATTTTTGGAGAGACGATTGAGGGTGATGATTCTTATGGTGCTCTGGTAGACAAGGTTTTACCTGCACCTTTACTTGGTTTTTTTGCAGCTGTCATTTTCGGAGCTATACTAAGTTCTTTTAATTCCAGTTTGAATAGTGCTGCCACATTATTCAGCATTGATATTTATAAAGGGTTGATAAAGCCTGATGCCTCTGATCAGCAATTAGTGAGGGCTGGTAAGATTTTTGGAATATTTATCGCTATCGGTGCAATCATTCTTGCTCCTATGATTGATGTGTTGAAAGCCAAGGGATTTGATGGGCTTTTTGATTTAATGAAGAACCTCGCAGCTCTTTATAATATTCCATTGTTGGCGGTTGTTTTGATGGGAATTTTCCATAAAAGAGTGACTTCAAAAGGAGCGCTAATGGCGATTGNATTTGGTTTCGCTTTCTGGGGGTATTTTGGTCTAATTAGNGAAAACAATTTACTTGGTTATGAAATGCATTGGTTGCATTTAGCAGCGATTAACTTCGTAATCATTTCATTAATTATGATTGTTCAGGCAAAGATTTCTCCGAGAGAAGAAGCCTATGTTCAGTCTTATACTAATGATGTTGATATTACACCTTGGAAATGGGCTAAAGCCTGCGGAATAATCATTCTTATTCTGATCGCGCTGATGTATTTTGGAATGTCTTTTTTCGGATCTTAAGAAATCGGAACATCATAGTATTCGAGAGCCCATTCTCGCATGAAGCGGACATGGTTAGGTGTAATTCTATAGATAATAAGCTCGGGATTGTCTGGGCTTACTAAGAACTTACGAAGTAAAGCATTAGAGTTCCAAATTTCCATAATTTCATCCATATCTAATAGTGGTTCTGCAATACCAGTTATTCGGACCTGGTCGTGATTAGATGAGGTGTAGCAAAGTTCGACTTTGGGATTATCTTCAATCTCTTTTGTTTTCCCATATTTCCTAAGATTGGCAACATAGATAGTAAATCGATCATTTTTCACAGGGGAAACAGGCCTTGCTCTGGGTTGATCATTTCCAACAGTCGCTAACACAGGAAACTTAGCGTCGTTCATGCATTCAAGTGCGATGTCAGGAAGTTTTTCTATGTCTATTGATTTCGATGCTGGCATTATCCTTTTATTTAGATAATTAATTTAATCTCCATTTCTTGTAATTAAAAGTCATCTCATGCGTTTAGTTTGGATATTAATTTTTTTAACCTTATCATTTGTCGTGCCCTTTCTAATTTGGGGCTCTGCTTTTGAAGATGCTTTTCCAAGAGATGGAGAATGGTTAAGAGAGTGGGGGAGGTGGGCCTGGCTGATTGCTATTCTACTTCTCATCTTTGATTTACTATTACCTATTCCAGGAACCGCTGTTATGGTGACTCTTGGTTTGGTTTATGGTCCAGTCCTTGGTGGTGTAATCGGTTCATTTGGCTCAATAGCCTCAGGTTATTTGGCTTACATCTTATGTAAAAGGTACGGAAGAAGAGTTGCTGTTAGAATTGCAGGCTTACAGGCATTAGAGAAAAGTGAAAAGATTTTTCAAAGAACCGGAGCCTGGCTCGTTGTTCTATCCCGCTGGTTGCCCGTTATGCCTGAAGTGATTGCTTGTATGGCGGGNCTTTCAAGAATGCCNACCCGTCTATTTTTAGCCTCTCTTGCNACTGGNAGTATTCCTTTAGCTTTCGTATTTTCAGTGATCGGAGCCTCAAGCCANGAAAATCCNAAGCTGACATTNATTTTGAGTGTTTTAGCNCCNGTNGTCATTTGGCTNTGCGTTAGACCGATTTTCATNAAAAAGACGTCAAANAGGTGAGAAAATATTCATCTTTAAACAAGAAGTATATAGATGTGTCGCTTGCTATATTGAGATCGGGAAACTAATCTCGTTAAGAAATAGAACCATTTTGATTATGGTCGCGTAGTTTTAATATTAAAATTTTTTATGAGGATTGCTTTTTATTCATTAATTTTTGTTTTTCTAAATATTTTAATTCCTCAAGTTTTATTAGGCTCGATAGAGGAACTGAAGGAAAGAGAAAGGAAAGTTAAGAAAGTTGTCTCTGAATTAATGCCCACCGTTGTTGCGGTTGTTGGAAATGATCAGCCTGCTACAGGAAGTGGAGTGATCATCAATGAGGATGGATTAATAATGACCGCTGGCCACGTCACCGAGGCCGCCGGTAAGGAATTAACAATTATCTTTCCTGATGGAAGGAGCGTCAAGGGGGAGTCTCTTGGTGCTAACAGGACAAGAGACGCAGGGCTTGCAAGAATTACCGAGGAAGGGAAATGGCCGTTTGCCAAAATTGGGGATTCAAAAAAGGCGAAACTTGGCGAGTGGCTAATAGCCATGGGGCACCCAGGTGGTTACGACTTAAACAGGAGTCCTCCGATTCGGCTTGGTAGACTAATTAGCAGCGGTTCAATGGGTATGCTCAGAACAGATTGTACTCTCGTTGGAGGTGATTCAGGTGGTCCACTATTTAACCTCGAAGGAGAGGTGATAGGTATTCATTCTTCGATTGGAGGAAGCTTGGCAGAGAACCGACATGTACCATCATCTGTTTTCAAAGCGGGATGGGATCGGATGCTAGCAGGTGAAATTTGGGGAAGCTTAGGAATGATGGCTGCTGGCGTTAATCCAGACAGACCTATGTTGGGTGTCAGAATGAATGATAGCAATGGTCAGGTTACCGTCGATAAGGTGTTTCCTAACTCGCCCGCTAAAAGGGCCGGCATTGAAGATGGGGATGTTATTTTGAAAATTGATGGTATTGCTGCGGAACAAATGTCAGACGTTGTGGATCAAGTGTCTTCTAGTAGTGCAGGTGATGTTTTAGAGGTTCAGATAATGCGTAATAATAAAGAACAGTCTTATGAAGTAAAACTCGTTAGTTGGGAGGACTTAGCCTCAGGTTTAGGTAATGAAGAGGAGCCCAAGCTCTCGCAAGAAACTGAGAAAGTTAGACCTCAATTGGGTGTTATTTTAGACGCAGAATTCGCAGGTAGAGGCGCTAAAATTTATGAGGTTATCAATGGTTCGATAGCGTCCATGGCAGGTATATTATCTGGAGACATAGTAAAATCTGTTGATGGTGCAGAGATTTCTGACGCAAACGAAATGGCATCAAAAATAAAAAGCGCTCCACTTGGTAGTAAAATTAAGTTTTCTATTAAACGTGGCAATCAAGACGAGCTTTTGGAAGCCGAAATTTTATTTAAGTAATGAAGATGAAAGAATTCGTATCGAATGTTTTAAAGGTAGTTGTTTTTGGTTGCTTAGTCTTATTCGTATCTTCTTTTTTTACCAAGGAGCTCTCTGCAGATGATTCTGATGGGCAAGGATTGATTGAACAATTTGGCGATCAATTAAAAAAGCTTTTTGGAGGTAACGACAATTCTAATAAGGAGCTTCCTGAGGAAATGGGAGGGCTTTCCGAATATATGGAAGACATAATGAAGAAGGCTCAGGAATTTTTTGGTGATCAAGCCAATCCTGGTGGGCTTGAATTGGATATGAATGATCCTCGCATGGCTGACTTGATGAAGTTTTATCAGGCTCAACTTGAGCAGAGACGACCTTCAAGAAATGAAAAAGATCACCGGAGTGTGTTTTCAGAATATAAGCCGGTGATCGCAGCTGCCCATAAGTCTACAGCTGCCATTATGAATAAAAATGGGAAGCAGGCGGCGTTAGCCACTGTGGTTGACTCAAAGGGGCTTTTGCTAACCAAATCCAGTGAGATTCCTAAAGAAGGTGCTTATTGCCTATTTTCCGATAGAAGGAAGAGTGAATTTAAAATTCTTAATGTTGATAAGAAATGGGATATTGCGCTTATTAAGGTGGATCTTAACGATTTAAATGCCATCGAGGTTAGTGAAGATGAAACCGTGAGTTTGGGTACTTTTTTGGCGGCTTCAGGAGTTGATGAATA
>NYVP01000049.1 GCA_002684575.1 Verrucomicrobiales bacterium | reverse complement strand
GACAAAGAGCCTTTTGCCGAGTTACGATGTGTTTGATGAGGCAAGGTATTTTCAGCCATCAAAAGGAGTTCAAGTGCAATCGATAGCAGGCAAGAAATTTGGAATTACAATATGTGAGGACATATGGAGCGAGGATTTTCTTCCCTCAAAACTATATGTGAAAGATCCTGCAGGTGAACTTGCAAAGCAAGGAGTTGATTTCCTTATAAATCTTAGTGCCTCACCATTTCATATTGGAAAACAAAAAGAAAGGCATGCGATGCTATCTTTTCTAGCTCGCAGGATTGAGACTCCGGTCATCTACTGTAATGCAGTAGGTGGAAATGATGAGCTTATTTTTGATGGTAATTCTTTGGCCTACTCGGCAGAAGGAGAATTGATTGCTCAAGGGGCCTCTTTTAAGGATGAATCTATTTTAGTCGATACAGAATCTTCAAAAATTGCAATTAAAGAAGGTGATAAATTGAAGGAGGTTTATGATGCTCTGGTCTTAGGGCTCAGAGATTATGTTTCGAAATGTGGTTTTAAAAGTGCTCTTGTTGGCTTAAGTGGCGGTATCGATTCAGCGTTAACGGCGGTGATTGCNGAAAGCGCTTTGGGGGCTGAAAATGTATTTGGCGTAACTATGCCAAGTGAATTTAGTTCTGTTGGTAGTGTTGATGATTCATTGAAGCTAGCAGAAAATTTAGGAATAGGCTTTCAGGAGGTTCCGATTACTAACTCTTTTTCGACGATTAAGGAAGATTTGCATGAAGTGTTTCGTGATTATGAGGAGGATATTACAGAGGAGAATATGCAGGCAAGANTTAGAGGTNTTTTCCTGATGTCAATTTCTAATAAGAAAGGGCATCTACTTTTAACAACAGGAAATAAAAGTGAGCTTGCAGTTGGATATTGCACGATTTATGGGGATATGTGCGGAGGGCTTGCGGTTATTAGCGATCTTCCGAAAACATTGGTTTATGAACTTTCAAAATGGATCAATCGAAATGATGAGGTTATTCCTTGGAGTACGATAGAGAAAGAGCCAAGCGCTGAACTTAAACCTAATCAGAAAGATCAGGATACTTTACCCGATTATGAATTATTGGATCAAATATTGGAGTTGTATGTAGACCAATCTATGAGTGTTAGTTCTATAATTGGTAAAGGATATGATAAGGATTTGGTAAAGTGGATTGCGAGCAGAGTTGATATGAATGAGTGGAAAAGATGGCAGTCAGCTCCAGGCTTGCGAGTTACTTCAAAAGCATTTGGAGTGGGTCGTAGGATTCCAATAGCACAAAGATACAAAAATTAATTCACTANAATTGATTCAGTCTCAAAATTTNCTAAATTGAANAACAATTGTGTANAGACTTGACCAATGGTCTGATGCATTGAATGGTTTTCAGATGATTGATCCCTGTGAATTTGCAAATCCTCAGCTTCGCGACTTAATCCCATATGAGCCNGGTAAGCCGATTGAANATGTTGCTCGAGAACTTGGCCTTGATCCGGATAACGTTATCAAGTTAGCCTCTAATGAAAATCCCCTTGGACCTTCTCCTAAAGCTATTGAGGCTATGAAATCATTAGCTTCAGATGTTCATGTTTATCCTGATGGAGGCGGCTGGAAATTAAGAAATGCTATTGCAGAAAAGTTTTCTTTATCCATGGACAATATTGTTTTGGGTAATGGGTCGAACGAAATAATTGAATTCGTTGGTCATTCGTTTCTGAAACCTGGTGATCAGGTTATTGTCGCAGAGCATGCTTTCGTAGTCTATAAATTGATGGCAACTCTTTTTGGAGCAGATACAGTNGAAGTAAAGGATCCAAATTTCGTTCATGACCTTGAGGCTATGGCAGACGCTGTCACTAGCAATACGAGACAGATATTTATTGCAAATCCTAACAACCCAACTGGAACTCTTGTTAAACAAGAAGAGATTGATAGATTCATGGATGCTGTTCCTGAGGATGTAATCGTTATATTCGATGAAGCTTATTATGAATTCTTGGACTNTCCTCCTGACACTTTAAAATATATCAGGGAAGGAAGAAATGTGATTGTAATGAGAACATTCTCAAAGATTCAGGGGCTTGCTGGATTGAGGATAGGGTATGGAATTACTACGCCAGGATTAGCTTCAATTTTACAAAAAACAAGACAACCTTTTAATGCAAANTTGCTTGCTCAGGAAGCGGCTTTGGCGGCATTAGCCGATGANGACCACCAGAAAAAGACAAAGGAAATTACCGATGAAGGGCGAGAGTTACTTCAGAANGAATTTGAAAAAATGGGGATCGAGTTTGTGACAAGTTATGCGAATTTCGTTCTAATTAAAGTAGGNGATGGAGATGCCGTTTTTGAAAAAATGCTNNAAAAAGGNGTCATAGTTAGAGCTATGAGAGGATATAAGTTACCTGAATGGATTCGTGTTTCNATTGGGACGAAAGATGAGAATATGAAGTTTCTTGAACTTTTAAGATCAATTATTACTTAATAACCAAAGTCCTATTGTGGAGGATACAATTGTTGCTATAGCTACGCCTCCTGGGCAAGGTGCTGTTTCTTTGATTCGAATTTCAGGAAATGAATCCACTCAAGTGGCTAATAAAGTCTTTAGGTGCAATAAATTAGATTGGTTATCAGTTCCTAGAACTCAGTATTTTGGAGGGATCTATAACTCTAAAGATGAAAAGGTTGATAGCGTCCTGACAACATTTTTTAAAGGGCCAAATAGTTATACCGGTGATGATGTAATTGAAATAGCCTGTCACGGTGGAATGTTAATTACTCAGAAGGTTCTTGAGACGATAATTAAAGCTGGAGCTAGGCTTGCTGAGCCTGGAGAATTTTCTAAGAGGGCATTTCTGAACGAAAAAATGGACCTAACTCAGGCTGAGGCGGTTATGGATCTTATTACTGCTAAAACTTCATTGGCAATGCGTGCAGCCAATTCTCAACTGGATGGAAAATTAGGAGATCGAATCAATTATTTGAAGAGTGAGATACTAAATNTTTTGGCTCACGTTGAAGCNTATATTGATTTTCCGGAGGAGGATATTACGCCNGAGACNGTTGACTCAATTGTTCTCAANTTAGAGGAAATNATATTATCAATNAGNGGNCTAATTGATACATCTGANCAAGGTAGAATTCTTNGAGAAGGTTTATTNCTTGCGATAGTAGGGCNACCTAACGCAGGGAAATCNAGCTTNATGAATAAACTTTTAGGATATGAAAGAGCAATNGTCAGCGATTTAGCTGGGACTACGCGTGATACTATTGAAGAAACGGCTAATATAAGAGGCATTCCTATTCGTTTAATAGATACAGCTGGTATCAGAGAAGTTGATGACCTTATTGAGGGAGAGGGTGTTGCTCGNGCAAAAAAAGTAATTAGAAATGCCGATCTCGTTTTATTGGTTCTGGATGGTTCAGAGGAGGTTGCAAATATTGAAGAATTAAGAAATGAATTTCCAACTGATTTAAAGCAGATCGTAGTAATTAATAAAAATGATTTGGGAGTTCATGAGTCGCACCAATCAATTGATGCGATACGCATCTCTTGTGTTAATGAGTCGGGAATAAATGACTTGTGTGAGGCAGTTTCTAATTATTGCTTGAGCGGGATGGAAGTGTTTGGTGATGATTTGGTGGCAGTTAATTCTAGGCATAGATCTTGTCTTGAATTGTCTCGCAAACATCTAATTGAGGCTAAGGAAAGTTTAAGGAATGCGGTAGAAGCTGAATATGTATCATTGGATGTTAGGTCCGCGCTTGATTCAGTTGGAGAAATTGTTGGTAAGGCTGATGTAGAGGATTTACTGGGTGAAATTTTCGGATCTTTTTGTATTGGAAAATAGATTAATTTGGAGTCACTCCTTTTTTTAATATGATATTNGCATATTTTTCTGTATCGCCAGTTGCTACGATAGCAAAGACAGATTTACTTTTTTTATAGAAATCAAAACGATCAATTTTATTAATTTCTATTTNTTTGTTTGAGTGGGCTTGAATGATATTTAAATAATTATCCTCTACATTTGGATTTACCTTATCCCCAACAACAGGTGACATCATTGAAATCGGATTATCGGCATAATCATCTAGTGCAAAAAGCGGAAGAATAGCTCTGAGGAGGTCAGTAATCATTAACCCGTCTGCTCTTAGGCAAGGTGGGCCAAGGCTTTCTGAAGGAAAGTGAGCGTCAGCTAAAATGATTTCATCACCATGCCCCATCATTGATAAGATTCTTAAAAGGTCAGGGCTAATTAATGGCGAGATTCCGATNAACATTTATATAAATCAAAAATTATAATTACCCTTCAGGATTAGAAATTTTCCANAAATGCCCATCACTTCGGACGTATATTGAATCGTTAGCAATAGCTGGTGTTCCAAGGATAGTTTCGCCTAGTTCAATAGTGCCACTAATTGTTCCNTCTTTTCCTTGTAAGTTAATTTCTTGAAGGAGCCCTTTCCGCTCTGAAGCAATATACATATGAGTTTTGGAAGCAACGGGAGATCCGCTAAAAGGGCCTTCCAAACGAAGTCTCCACAGCCTTTCTCCAGTAGCTTTATTTGCTGCATTGAGAACACCTGCTCGATTTATAATGTAAATGTTATCATTTATAATTATAGGGCTTGAAGTGCCTGGTCTGAGCTGTGCTTCCTGCCAGATAATTTCTGGGGTGTTATTATCTTTTCTGGGTTTGAGCGCGGTTATTCCGTTTGAAGGAACATAAACAACCGAATCATCTTTGGAGGTTACGCTTGATGGGATGGTTGAAGCGCCTTCACCGTAGGCCCACTGAATTTTTCCTGTTTTGGCTTTTACGCACGTTAGGCCCTCGCTTCCTTGGATAGCAATATCTTCTTCATTAATTCTAATGGGTGTAGACCAGTTAGCTTTCTTTGTTCTNGGAAATTTCCAAAGGTTGGATCCATTTTTTANATCGATTCCTGCAACAAATGAATCGCTATCGTTTTCTATTTGAACAATTAATGTGTTATCAACAATTATCGGAGAACTAGCTAAGCCAAGGCTGTTGCTTGCGTTTGGATAATCTTGCATCAAACCTCTTAGCCATTTTAAATTTCCATCTATATCTAAGCATAGTAGATCATTGGATGAGTATAATGCATAAATATATTTTCCATCGCTTGCAGGAGAAGGAGCAGCGACACAGGTTTTCTCGTGACATACGGTTCTGCCAGTGGCCCAAAATTCACGATTCCATAAAACTTTTCCATTACTTGAATCCAAGCAAATTACATGAAGTCTAGTCTGGTCAACTGTTGAGGCTGCAGTTAAAAAAACACGATTCCCGATAACAATTGGGCTGGACAGTCCTCTGCCTGGTAGCGCTGTTTTCCAAGCTATATTTTTTTCTGCGCTGATATTAGTGGGAGGAGATGAATCCAATGCCAAACCCTGATGATGATTGCCTCTAAATTGGAGCCAATCATCAGCNTGTACTAATTGGCAAGTAAGCAGTANNAGTGATAGGCAAGATNTTTTGAAGTTTATTGTCATNATTTTTTTGGTCTTCTNGGTCGGCGATCTGTTTGCTTTTTAGTGGGTGTGGGCATCCGATTTGAAGCAAGTATGGCAACCCCACTTTGGTTGCAGATTCGCAATTGGAACTCCCACTGCACCGTCCATTCTTCGGTTTGTTCGTTTTGGCATGCTTTCACTAAAATAGTGTTATTACCTTTTATTAGATCAATATCCATCTTGTACTGATCGATTCTTTGCCCTCTATGATACTCATCGCGACCAAATATAAATTTNCCATTCAGCCAAACCTTCCATGCGTTTTTGCAACCTAATCTTAACTCAGCGCTTCTAGCGCTACTGGATTCAAATTCGGTATATGCATAGGCGACGCTTTCTTTTAATAGCCCAAAAGGTTTATTGAAGTCGATTTTACCGAATGGGTCGTAACTTTCTATTGGTTGCCATTTAGTCATTCCTTTTTTGCCTTTATATTCTGCATTGAGATTAATTTCATTTTCTGGAGGAAATATCATGTCAAATCCAGCTCTATTGGAGTTATCAAATGGCCCGATCGCATGCCATCTCATTAAAAATCCAAAATGTTTTGGAAGATCAACATTNACACCAAGATTTTTTAAGNATGTTGATAGTGGTTTTATCTGATTAGCTTCAACTGCTGAATTTAGAGCCTGTCTGTATACTAAAATAGCTGAATTTTTTTTGCCTGTTTCCTCTAGTGATTTACCTTTTTTAATAAGTAAATCGATGGCATCTCTTCTAAGCTCGGGGCTTGGGTCATTTAGTAATCCCGGAATAATTTCCGCAGCTACTTCTGGGTCATTTTCTCTAATCAATTCAAATGCAAATCGTCTTGCTTTGGATGGGTTNTTTTCATTTAAAAAGTATTCACCAAGAAANCTGCTAGAATCATATTGATCAGTTTGCATGTTTTTGAAGATAANTTCAGCAGCTGATCGAAGCCANTTTGAGGCAACNGGTTCTGCTTTATTCATTGCNTCAAATACCATCNTTAGTGTTTCTNGATTTGAATTTGAGGTNAGTTTCTTCCATGCTTCTGCAGCATTAACNTTNCCTTTTCCNTCNGGTCCTANTGCCAGTATTGAATTAATGGAGTCATTTACTGCAAGTGCGGGGAAAGAGAAAAATGACAAGATGATTAATAAAAATCCACGTTTCATGTTTTTATTTTAATAGATTAGAGATAGTTAGATCAAGGTTCGCTATTAAAAAATTGAGAATTGTAATCTGCTAATATTTGCTAATAATAGTTTTATCATTGGTTATTAACAATGAGTAATAGTTATCAAAACCTTGAACTTTGTTATCCTCCTCGATTTTATCGGCAGTGGGAGGTCATTAAGAACCCTTCTAACTTTATTAATAATCTAATAAGTCAATATGGTGATTTTATCCATTATCGAGGATTGATTGATTTTTATTTAATTAATAATGCTGAGTTAATCAAAAAGGTTTTAAAAGAGACGCACCGCAACTTTGATAAAAATACAATAATATATAATAGATTTAGAAATGCATTTGGTAATGGGTTGGTTACCGCTGAGGGTTATCATTGGCGACGCCAAAGAAAGTTAATCCAGCCAGCCTTCAAGCCTCTATCGATCAAAAGTTTTTTTGATATAATGGTGAAGTCAAGCATGCAGATGATTGAAAGTTGGCGAAGTGAATGTGTTTCACTGACTAGTTTTAATCTTACTGAAGAAATTAATAAATTAACTCTTGATATTGCTGGAAAGTCATTGCTTAGCAATGGTTTTAACAATGCCGCCAAGAGAATTATAGGTTGGACACATTCAATTAATAAATACAGTGCAGGAATTCCTCTACCTTTTATAAGTCATCCAAGTTTCCCAAGTCCACTTAATTTAAAATTGAATCGGGCTTTAAAAGAATACAAGTCATTCATTTTTGAAACTATTGAAGAACGAAGAAACAGTTCGCCAAAAGATGATTTACTTTCAGTCTTCCTAAATATGAGAGATGAAGAGACTGGAGAAAAAATGAAAGATGATGAAATTGCAGAGGAGGTTCTTGGAATAATAGTTGGAGGTCACGAGACTTCTGCAACTGCCCTCGTTTGGACGATATTTGAATTGTGTTCTAATAGTGCTGTTAATGAAAAATTATTATTAGAAATTGATAAAGTTACAGGCAGAGGAAAAATTGATTTTAACAAAATAGGGGAGTTCAAGTATATGAAAATGGTCATTCAAGAGTCCATGCGATTGCATCCTCCATTTTGGTTTGAAAATCGCAATGCTCTTTCTGATGTAGAGCTCGGTGGGGCTTCTATTCCTAAAGGTTCAATGATTGCGTTTAGTCGGTATGCCCTACACCGTAATAAACGTTATTGGGACTCACCTGAAGAATTTATTCCTGATCGATTTGATTTAGATCACGATGACGAGAAGATAAATATGTCTGCATATCTGCCATTTAGTAGCGGTCCAAGAATTTGTATAGGCCGACATTTTGCAATGATGGAAATGACNGTTATTTTGTGTTTAATACTAAAGAATTATAAGATAAGTATTTGCCCGAACTATAAGCATAATGTGGCAATAAACCTTACAATGGAGCCAAAAGGTGGGCTTCCGGTCCGATTAGAATCAAGGTAGAAAGAAGTCAATTGATTGGGGTATATTGTTCATAAAAAGATCCTGCATTGTTTTATTTAATCTTTATATTGATAAAATCGATTAGGGTTAAATTGCCAGTCTACCTATAATGACCAAATTGAGAATNTATAAATAAAGAATGAATAAGTTTCCATACATCCCTCAACCGATGAATGAACTTTTCGCGAAGGAAAAATCTAGAATAGATTTTCTTTTTCTTAGACCAATATTATTAGTATTTTATTTTATTCTTAGGATTATTATTTTCCCAATTAAGTTTTTTATTCATCGACGTCCATATGGATTTGAAGGGAAGTGTATAGATGGTTTTTTGGCCTTCGGTTTGAAGTATTTGGCAAGTCATGAAGCGGCAGAGCTTCTTATAAGGCATATNCAGATTGAACCGTTAATTTATCGTTTCCTTCTTCAAAATATCAAATCAGATGACGATAAATCTAAAAAAGAATTAGATGATAAAATCAATAGTGAAAAATATGCTGAATCCAAGAACAACCAAAAACTTAATGGCATAGACGGTGACTTTAGTGTTCTTTCATTTAAGGAAATGATAGTCAATAATCTGACAATAGGTCATGATGAATTGTCTTACGAAGTTGCTGATCGATTTGATAGGGATGGTTTTTTATTGAGTATTGAAAAATTGCGTACCGCGAAGCCCGAGGATCACAATGTTTACAGTAANCAGATTCTTGAATACAATAAAAANTCATCATTTCAATTATTAGGGTGCACTAATGTGGTAATGTTAATAGTCATCGTAATAACAATTTTTGGAGACCTTAAGACGACCGTTAAAGCTCTAAATTCTTTCGGATCAGACTCGGTGGTGTTGTGGGCAATGAAGCATATTTATGCAGATAATAAGGAGGTGTCCACTGACCTTGATTTTTATATGCAGGTTTACAACAACAGAAGCCATTACAATAGCAGCGTGTTTTTTTCTGATCCTAGTCAGTATTTATATTATCANATTGTTTTTGACGAGTTTGTTTATAATACTTTACTAACAAAGTCCCCAAACGGAGTCGAAGTGTGAATTCTTAACAATGAATTGTTACATTACCAGAACAGGAAGTTATCTCCCNGGGGCAGCGGTTGATAACGAAAATATGTGTCAATTTATTGGTAACCTTGATGGGGAAACGGAAATTCGGGATAAGATCCTAAGAATGAATGGTATTAAACAAAGGTATTATGCCCTGGATAATCAGCAAAAAGCAACACATGACGTTTATGAGCTCGCGAGTTTGGCAGCCGTTGAATGCATTCAAAATTTCAATGAAAAATCATCCATTGGATATCTATCCGCAGGAACAACTAATGCACCTTTGGTTGCACCAGGTCTTGCCAGTATTCTGCACTCAAGGCTAGCCCAAAAAAAACTGATTAATACATCATTGGAAATAAACTCAAATTCTGGTATTTGCACCTCTGGCTCTCAATCAATAGTTAATGCTTGTAGGGCTGTAGACAATGGATACCATGATACGGCTCTTTGCGTGGGAGTTGATCAGCCCTCGGAAATATTAAAGTCATCTGTTATTAAAGTTCCCTCCGACCGTGAATCGCATGAAGATATTAAAAACTCGAAATGGTTCATGTCAGTGTTCTTAAGATTTATGCTTTCAGATGGGGCTGGGGCGTTTCTGATTCAGAACAAACCAAACCCTGAAGGAATATCATTTAAAGTAAATTGGACTTACTCAGAATCATTTGCACATGAGGCGCCTCTTTGCATGAAGCTTGAAAGTCGTTCCCTTCTTTTGAGTCAAGATGTTAATATCCTTAATCGATTCATGGGTTTACCTCGTCATTCTGCTGCAAATGCATTAAAGCGTTATAATGAGAATCTAACGGATTATAAAATAATTCTTCCTCATTTATCTTCATTCTTCTTTAGGCGATTAATCACAAAGACTATAAGAGAGTTAGGAACTAGTTCAGATGGAAAAGTAGATTATTGGACTAATCTTGAGTATGCGGGAAATACTGGGGCAGCAAGCATATTCATCATGCTTGATGAATATGCTAAAAATAANAATCTGAAAAATGGTGATAAGATTTTATTATTTATTCCTGAGTCAGGCCAGTTCAATTTTGTNTATATAAGTTTAACGCTAACTAAGTGACAAAAAATAGCGATAGAAGAAGAAAAAGCCTGGCAATCGTTGGTGCAGGAAGTAGTGGGCTGGTTACNCTTAAGATGATCCGTCAAAAAATGCCGGAATTAGAAGTTTTTTGTTTTGAAAAGAGTTCTAATACACTAGGGGCTTGGGGANAAACCTATAAAGGTTTTGTGTCTACTTCGACAAAATACACGACTCAATTCGCTTGTTACAAAAAATTTGATTCTNCAGTGTCTTCTCAGAATGATAGGAAATTCAGTGAATTTTTTAAAGACAGTGAGTATGGAAGTTATCTCTCTAGCTTTAAGGAGGAAAATAAGCTGGACGGATATATTCATAAAAATCATTCTGTTGAAAAAATAGTTAGAATTGATAGTTCCTGGCAATTATCAGTAAAGTTTGAGAGTGAAGTAAAAGAGTATTTATTTGACTATCTGATCATTTGTACTGGTCTGGCTGAGAGGCCAAAAGAGATTGAAACGGAAGTTTCAGTCCTACTTTCATTGAATGAGGAAAAACCGATAACTAACAAAAAAATCATAGTGGTTGGTGGTGGTGAATCAGCGACAGATATAGCGAATCGATTGGCGATGCCATCAAAAAACAATCAAGTTTATATGTCCCTTAAAACTGGTATTCGTGTTAGTCCTAGGCTTCACCCAATTAAGGGAGTTCCTTCAGACTTTTTAAGNAACAGGTTATTGATTTCGATTCATGAGGATATTAGAAATGCTGTAGGTGAGAAGTTTGTTGAAGCGCGAATCAAGCACCAAGAAAGATTTGAAAAATTTTTTAAAGTAAGGAAGAAAAAAAATAAGCTTCCTGACTCAATCTCTGATAAAAGAAAATATTGGGATACAAAACTTACTAAAAGAGCAAAGGGCAGTTTATTTAATATGTTTCATAACAAAAGCGACATGTTTTTGGATGCCGTAGCAGAGGACCGAATCAAGATTATTGGGTCTAACGTTGATGGAAAATATCAAACTTTTTATGACTTTGATAAAGTAAATAAAATTAATATTAATCCTGATTATTTGGTTCCAATGATTGGTTATGAATCGAATCTTCAAAAGATTTCAAATAATATTATTAAGGCCAGTGATTTTTATCTTGGATGTCAGCATGTGGAGTATGACAATTTATTTTTGATTGGTTTTGCTCGACCTATTATTGGTAATATTCCATCAATTAGTGAAATGCAGGCCAGATATGTTGTTGGATTGATTAATGGAGATTATCAAAGGCCCAAGGATATTGGTTCTTCCTATGAAGTAGAGCGCAAAGATTTAAAGACTAGGTACCCTAAACTTAATGTCGATCTGATGTATCCTGTGGACATGGTCCCATATTGTGACAAGCTTGCAAAAAAAATGGGAATCTTACCAAGGTTGAGTAAATTAAGGTCAGTAAGAAGGTGGATTAAAATTTTATTATCGCCATTCTCGACTACGCATTATCTTAGTGACGATTTTGATCCTGATTATATTGATAGGCAGAGGGTTTATTCTCCTTTGATCATTACGTCGATTCTTCTAATTATAAAGTTTTTCGATATTCCCTATAAAATGGTCAAAAATCTAATGAAGCCGGGTAAAACACCAAGTNTGGAGTGAAAAGGTAGATAAATTTGATTGGAGCTCAATCTTGAAATGTTGAGGACAATAGTGAATATTGGATAATGCCAATAAACAGTTGTAGTAAAATCTCTCGTCGAAAATTTGTTCACTCATCAACGATTTCCGCGATTTCATTTCCATTTATTGCTTCTGGCCTCAGGGCTAATCCTCCNAGTGAGCGTTTAAGGCATGCCAGTTTTGGAGCTAATGGTATGGCTGGAGCAGATGTTGGCTCACTCGCAAGGAGTAANCATTTTGATTTGGTTGCGGTTGCGGATGTTGATTTGAAGAGGGCTGAGAGTATTAGAAAGAGGTTTCCNAAAGCAAAGTTTTATCAAGACTGGAGAGAACTATTAGATAANGAAAATAAAAACATTGACTCTGTTAATGTATCGACACCAGATCATATGCACGGACCTATTGGGTTAGCAGCCATGGATTATGGAATGCATTGTTATGGGCAAAAGCCATTAGCNCATAATATCAGAGAGTGTAGAGCGATGGCAAAAATGGCAAAGGATAAAAAGTTGATGACGNAAATGGGTATTCAAATATCATCAGCTTTTACTGAGCGTTTGGTTGTAAGTTTAGTGCAAGAAGGAGCTATAGGAAAGGTTACACGAGTACATTCTTTTTCTGGAAAAAAATGGGGTGATATGGGGCCTGTGCCTCAAAAAGAGGATAAGGTNCCAGAGGGTTTGGATTGGGATTTATGGTTAGGCGTCGCAAAATCCAGACCTTATATCTCTGGATATTATCATCCTGGCAATTGGCGTAAGAGGCGTGATTTCGGCACTGGTACTTTTGGTGATATGGGATGTCACATTTTTAGTGGTTGGTACCGTTCACTCGGATTGACTTCCCCTATTTCAGTGATTTCTCATGGCCCAGCCTCCAATGAAAATAACTGGGCTATTAATGCAAAGATAGATTATGTTTTCCCATCTACTCAGTTTACAAAGCAAGGTAATGTATCAGTGACTTGGTATGATGGTGACGAAAGACCACCCAAGGAAGTGGCCGATTTAGTTGGAGGAAAAGTTCCAGGACAGGGGAGTATTATTATTGGAACTGAAGGTGTTTTGTTGGCTCCACATATGTCGACTCCAACTTTATATCCTAAAGAAAAATTTGAAGGATTAAAATATCCAAAGCTTGAACCTCGTGACCATTATTTAGAATATGTTGAATCGGCACGAGGTGCTAGTGGTAAGAAACCATCAGCTAACTTTGAAGACTACTCAGGACCATTGACNGAGACCGTTTTACTTGGTTGCCTTGCTACACTTTTCCCNGGAGAAAAACTTGATTGGGANACTGAAAAGCTGAAGGTTACTAACAATGTGAAGGCNGANCTTCAGGTNGGNAGGGATTATNGGGANGGTTGGAAGCCAAANNCTATCATCTAANTCTCNNGGNATNAGGGTTTTNGGNATANAGTCCAAACGCTTTNNANCATGAAACTCAAATCNNTCATTCCCTTATTTCTTTTCATCCTCNTNANACATTGTNTTGGNGCTGATTATTACGTCGATTCAGTGAACGGATCNGACNANAATNATGGTCTNACGATANGAACGCCNTGGAANTCGCANNTGAAAGNNGANTCNNTNTCNCTGNCNCCNGGNGATGTNGTNCACTTCAAGAAAGGATCTGCTTTTTCTGGNAGTATTCGGATCAGTGAATCTGGTACAGCGGCTAAACCGATAAGATTAACTTCCTACGGTAAGGGCGAGCTACCCAAATTTACAAATCCCACTACCAGCGATGCCAGCGGCAATGCTATTATTCTCGGCGGCGACTACATCATTGTAGAAAATCTGCATTTTCACGATACACCTGGAGAGCACGTATCGGGGATGATTATCATGACCAGACTGGCCGCACTCCGTATTGAACACGGTTCCGATCACTGCATTGTCCGGAACAATGAATTTATTAAGACTGGTCAGGGAATCATGTCAGCTGGGGAGCATACCTTAATAACGCAGAATTATTTGGATGGCCCGAGTTATGCATTGTGGCGAACCTCAAAAAGTAGCTGGGGGCCGATGGGGATACACCTAAACATCGGAAACCAGGAAGTGTCATATAACACCATTAAGAACTTTGGGACTAAGGACAGCCCATGGGGCTCGGATGGCGGAGCTATTGAAATAGATTGCGGTAAATATCATAAGAAAAATATATACATTCACCATAATTATTCGGAGGGAAATGCTGGATTTATTGAATCAAGTTGGGATTATGATTGGCCACGATACCGGCAGGAAATCTATAACTGGAGAGTGTCCTTTAATGTGTGCTACGATGGACAGTCATGGCTGTTCATGTTGGCACCATGTACAGGTATCTATTTTGATAATAATACGATAGCCCGATACAATGGATTTGGGAGGTCCCAAAATGCCTGTGCTCGTATTGACGTTCGTGGAGGTAAGCCTGTTGGAAAACCTTCGGGAGCTCATTTTAGGAACAATCTCTTCATATATTCGTCCTCTCCGTATACGGGCAATCGATCTAGTGGCGCTCTAAAAACAGCGAACTGGTACTCAAAGTATAAATCTCCCAATATTAAATATATGGGTGACAGCAACCAGGCAGGTAGCGGCGATCCAGCTCTTGTCGATCTTGAGAAACAAGATTATAATCTCAAAGCAGACAGTCCATTGCGAGGTAAAGCAATCAACTTGAGTGAGTTATATAAATTGGACTTTTACGGTCGTCCATTGCCTAAGACCGGCAACTGGGATATTGGTGCAATTCAATACAACACAACAAAGCCGACCAAAGCATTGCAGCCGAAACGGTGACGTCCTTATCCTTGAGAAATTCGCAAAGGCCGTTATCGGAAATTCTCTGAACATATTAAGGATTTCGGAAACCTACATACCCCAATCGAGATAGTTTAGAAAAGAGTGGGATGTGTTTTGGGAATCGAACCCAACGAACATCGAATTCCCAGTTCTAAAAGTCTAGTTAGACAATGTTTAGTATTTTAATGTAGCGATTGATTGATTTTTTTAACCAAATAACTTTCCAAAAGTTTTAAAAGCGAGGACGAGTGTCACTATTAAACCCATAGTGACTGACCACAGCATCCATTTAGATATTCGTCGCTTTTGTTGATCTCTTTGATTGATTTTAATTCCTAAAAATAAAAGAGCTAATGCTAGTGTAGGCCCTCCCAAAATAGTAGATGCCTGCGCGATTATAATGGGATCTATGCTATTTTTTGAATCTGGATCTGTAATAGCAAAAAAGGCTCCGAGTATACCTGCAATTAAAGCCAACGCTGTGCAATGTTTTGACCATTTGGAATCGATTCTATTACCTTTTCCGAAACCATCAGCGAGGAGGCGCCCTCCAATCATTGCGTTAATTAGAAAGGAGCTGAGAGCTCCGGCGAAAATTCCTATAGTGAAGATTATACCCGCCCAACTTCCAAAAAGGTTCTCCATTTGACTGGCCACATGAGTTACAGTTTCAAGTTTGATAGCTTTTCCTGATAACGTAGAGGCTGCGGTTAGCATTATTACGAGTGTTATCAGGCCCAGTGTCGTGATTCCAATCACTGTATCCACAAAAGTTTCTTTCACGTTATTAGGCCCCCAGCCACGGTCTCTCACAAGGTATGCTTGATAAAAGGCGCCAGCAACTGAGAAGGTTGTAGCGATAAGTGCAAACACAGACAATGGATCTTTATTTTTCGGTAGACTCGGTTTGAGGCCTTTAATTGTCTCAATTAATGAAGGTTTACTGATTATGCAGTTAAATATGAAAGCAATAACCATGAGTCCGACTAAGACTTTCATCATTTTTTCAACTGGACTGTATAAGGATTTTGACCGGTAGACGACAAACAACAAAAAAGAATTCAGCGCAATTAAAACCGTAGACGGGAGGTAGTTGCGTATAAATACTGAATGATGATTGTCACTGTATGGGGCTATTGCTTTAAAAATAGCCATGTTATTTGATGTCTGAAATCCGGCAGCGATCAGGAAAACTGTAAAGCCAACAAATATGGCGGTCCCCCGGCCAAAGCTATTCGCAATTTCGTCACAAGGTGTTCCATTCATGAATACGCCTAATCTTGCAGAAAGAGCTGAGCTTCCGATCATCAAAAATGCGGCAAGAAAAATGACCCATGTCATTGAATAACCGAAATCGGCACCTGTCTTAGATGCGGAAAGGATACTCCCAGGTCCACAGACAACAGCGGCTACGATTATTGCAGGACCAATACTTTGAAGGTGTTTATTCATTCATCAATTGTTATTAGCTTGGATAGCCGCCCGAGGGTTGATCTGCATAAATTTTTCTATTTGCGTTTCATCCATATTTAAATGTTTTTTTAGATTTTCTATAATTTTGGGTGCAGTTAACGTTGATCCAATTAGATGCGACTTGTCTGGTGACATGGCTATACCGTCTTTTTCAATCAGGATATCCCAATTACCTAGAGTGTATTTCCCCGGTTTCATCCTTGCGGCTGAAATAGAGTCTGTAACAGCAATGGCATTTTCTGGTGGAATGATTTTTAAATAATTGTTTAATGTATTAAAAGGTATATGAACTCCATCGGCGATGAAAGTTATCCACATGCGATCACTAACATTTAATATTCTTTGGATAATATTGTCGTGACGCTCCAGCGTCATGGGGCATCCATTTCCGAGGTGAGTAAACATAGTTACACCATTATCGATTGCTCCTTCTATTTCCTCTTTGGTTGGATTACAGTGGCCAGCGGAAACAGTAATTCCCAATCCACTAAGCATAGATGTTACTTTGTAATGAGGATCTCTTTCAGGTGCTAATGTGACAATTTTTGTGAGTCCATTAGCAGAATCTAGTAGCCGTTTAGTATCATCAATGTTGCCCATTATTGCATAACTTGATGGATGAGCTCCGATGTAGCCTGGTGATTCATTTAAGAAAGGCCCTTCAATGTGAAACCCTGAGATCATTTTCTCACATATCGGATTTAGGCTTCTGAATTTATTAATCGCTCTTATTCTTTGACACATCAAATCAATTGAGTCCGTGATTATGGTTGCCAGTATTTTTTCGACTCCATCTTCATTTAGAGCTAAGCATGCGTGATGAAGAGACTCCTCAGTTAATGAGTTCGAGTTAAAGTCAGCTCCCGCATAACCGTTAATCTGAAGGTCGAAGAAACTCATGTCAGATGATTTCGGGTTTTCCTGATTCGCAGGACCTTAAGGCGGCCCATCCCACATCGGCAGTCATTGAGGAGTTCTCAAAACTAAGAAATGATTGTGTTTTATTGTGGATGCAGTCTAAGAAATGACGAACACATGCTCCCGTCTGGTGGTTAACTACATCACCACTATCTGGTGTTGTTGTATCTTTAGGCCATTGGAATTCTTCTGGGCAATTTTTAGTGTCGAGCGGTGAGACCCAAGCTCCATCAGTTTTTAAGTCTGACCAAAATCTAATTTTCTGAGGTCTCGGCAAGTAACTATCAAATATTAATCCACCTTTTGTGCCATGAATATTGTGATAAGCGTCATATCCGTTGGCGACATCAACATTTCCAAAACAAAATCCAGTGCTTCCATTATCAAAATTAATCAGGATGTTATAGATTGGTTCTATCTCAAATCCCCGCGTGTTGTTAATGTTTCTTGTCGCGTAGACTGTCTTTGGTCTTGCATTGTTCGCTTTCATGATATTGAGCATAACCGACAAAGAATGAATTATTCCCATTCCAATTGCATCACCCATAATCTCAGCGCTTAGTTTCCATTTTTTTTCACCTTCAATATTGATAGGGTGTCTGTAGTTGACTTGGATTTGAGTGATTTCACCAAATTCATTATTTTTTGCCATATTACAAATTCTCTTCTCCATTGAATCGAAATTCATAAGATAATTTACATAAGTAACAAGATTAGGATTTTGTTTTGCCAACTTAATTTGCATTAAGTATTCATCGTAATTTGTAGCGCATGGCTTTTCGCAAAAAATGTGTTTGCCCGCTTTTAATGCTTTGATTGATTGTTGACCATGTAAAGAGTTCGGACTGCAAATGAACACAGCATCAATTTTAGGATTCGAGAGAATGTCCTCGAAGCTATCAGTATAAATAGATTTTTCTAAACCTAAATTTTTTAAGGCTTCTTCGGCTCTTTTTTGTGATCTTTGATGTAGTGCTAAAAGTTCAGTGTCATCGGATTCAATGATTCTTTGAATCAAAGTTGAACCCATCCATCCGGCTCCGACAAATCCAATTCCTATTTTTTTATTATGCATTTAGTATTAAATTAATTATTCAGGAGAGAGCTGGATTGTTTGTCTAAAAAGAGATGACAGTCTTTATGTTCATTTAAAATTGATGCGGGGTAATTTGGTGTAACTGGAGGGGTTAAAGAATTTTTGACGGCATTAGCTTTGCGCTCATCAGGAACACTGCATATGATCTTTTTGCTCTTCATTATTTGAGTAACAGACATGGAAACTGCTTGCTTTGGAACTTCATCGATAGTTTTGAACCAACCCTCTCCTAATTGTTGATTTCGACAATCATCATCCAGATTCACTATTATATAAGGGGCGCTAATTTTAAAATCGGCAGGGGGATCATTAAATGCGACATGGGCATTTTCACCAATACCAATAAAAGCAACATCGATGATTAATGAACTGATAATTTCACCAATTTTTTTACATTCTTTTTGAGGGTCTTCTTCTGTATTAATAAAATGAAATGAATTCATTGGAGTTGGTAGTTGGGATATAAACCTGTTCCAAAGATATAATCTAAATGAGGCTGGGTGACTTATTGGAATGCCAATATATTCATCAAGATGGAACCCATTAACCTTGGACCAGTTAATATCTGTCTCCTTTGAAAGTTCATGAAGCATTTCGAATTGAGATGCTCCAGTAGCCAAAATTATGTTGGCTGTTCCATTTTCGGAAATAGCTTTTTTTATTGCCTCAGCTCCGATTGCAGATGCTTTTATTCCGAGGTCATCCTTATTTTTTTCTATATGGATATGCATTTCGATTGGTCTCAACTCTAATTAGTTTTCTCGGTAATTGTATTTTTATTTATTTGGGTCTTTCTCATTAAATCATGCACTGCTTTTTATAATGGTCAGTTGTGAAATGTTTTTTCACGCGTAATTAATTATGATTCCAGATTGAAAAG
>NYVP01000048.1 GCA_002684575.1 Verrucomicrobiales bacterium | reverse complement strand
GAAAATCATTAAGGCATTCCTAATATTGTTGTGCCTTAATGTTGTATGCGGGCTAGGTCTCACCGGTTTATCATATTCAAAACAAAATAACAAAAAACTTCGAATAAAGCATTTTTATGATGGTTTTGTTCAATTACCTGCATCATACATTGGCATTGAACTTCCAAAATGGTGGGTTATTAAGTGGACTGAACCATTTAGAAAATGAAAGAAGGCGTAAGTTTAATAAAAAATATTTTCCCCACATTCCCTACACTTTTAATTTTTCTTTCAATCAATGCCGTCGAATCTTCAAAAGCAGAAGTCATCAGTGTTAATTTCACCAAATCAGAAGTAAACGCCCAGCAAGTTTTTGGTACCCAGGGAGTTGAAATTGTAGAGAACTGGACCAATAGCAGTAAAGATAATGAGCCTAATCTCAAAGATTCAAACGGCAAAGAGACCACCGCAGACCTTTACGCTCCAGCAAGCCGTAGAGACTCGTTTTCTGGAAATCCTCTCAATAACAGCCCAATGAAATCAGGCTTACAGTTCTGGGGAACGAACGCACCACCATTTACTATCAGCGAAATTCCTTACGTTAATTATAAGCTAATCGTTTATCTCACTGGATTTAACAATAATAATGCGAGCTTTGTCTCGGACGGAACAACAACATACTATTGGGATCCGAAAGCATACAGTAAGGTTTTAAGCCAGACTACTCAGACTGATTATGAAGAAGGTACGACAGCTGAAAAACATAACTACGCAATATTCGGATCTGAAGAGTCGCCCCTAACCTCTGAATCAATAACAATTAGTTATGGCTTGGCACCTGGTCAGAGTTCTGGAGGCGGCATTGGGGGATTCCAGCTTGTTAACCTTTCAAACGAAATCATCAAAAGTCGAGCGATAGAGGTAACCTCATTTTCTTTTGATCCATCAACTCAAACAACAGCGATACGTTTTACTAAAATTGATGAAGCTGACTTCATTATTGAAAGCAGCTCAAATCTAGACTTTGAAGACGGTAATATTTGGTATCCTTCCGAAGGGAAGGTCGACACAACAAGTTATCCTGGAGAAATAGAATTCACTTTCCAAGATACGACTGTTATCGATAAACGACATTTTTGGCGTATCGTTTACCCCTAGATCATTTCAACGAAATATTAAAAAACTACTGAGTTTAGTTTTTCTTTACTTTAGGATTTTTTAACTCAGTCAAGCGACGTTCCAGAAACTCTCCTGATATCTTGCGCGCTTTCTCACGATCATCAGCATCATAATCCCAGAACTCTTTTATCACATCCTCAGTTTTAGGAAAGTCCAGGCCATCATCACCAACCTTCTTCCTGAGAGCAGATAGTCTTTTTTTCAAATTCTCCCTCTTTTCCTTATACATAGGATTATCATAAAGATTATTTGATTCAAAAGGATCCTTATTCATATCATAAAGCTCCCACGCAGGTGGTGTTTGATTTTCACCCTGATAGTCAGCCCCGTAATAATAAATGAGCTTAAACTCCTTGGTTCGAATTCCAACATGTCCTGGATTATCATGGTGCGCCATGTGCATCCAATAACGGTAGTAAGCCTCATTGGACCAGTCCTTAGGCTCCTTTCCAGTTTCACATGTCGATTTGAAACTTCGGCCCTGCATATATTCGGGTTTTTTAACTCCTGCAAAATCCAAAATAGTGGGTGCATAATCAACATTACTCACTACGGAATCAGTTTTAAGACCTGATTTAATGGTTTTGGGGTAGCGAATTAAAAACGGCATCCTCATCGACTCCTCATACATCCACCGCTTGTCCTGGTAGTCGTGCTCTCCAAGCATAAAACCCTGATCACCCGTATAGATAATGACCGTATCCTCCATGAGATCATTTTTCTCCATGTAATCAAAGAGACGTTTCAAGTTATCATCAATACCCTTCACGCATCGCAAATACTTACGTAGATAAACATTGTAAGATAAGTCTTTAATTTCTCGGTCACTGAGCTTCGAAGGATCATAATCGTTAGGATAATCTTGTGGAAACCTTTGCGGTAGGTCTATCGCGTATGATCGACGCGGGTTACGGTTCCCTATCGAGGTACCAATATGAGGAACAAGTTCATCCTGATAACCACGGGTAGCAATTGATCCAAACTTCGCGGGATGAGACTCATGAAGATTGTCGGGTTTTGGAATATCAACATTAGCCAAATAATCATTATAGCGATGAGCATGTTCGAAGTAATCATGGGGTGCCTTATAATGATGCATAAGAAAAAATGGTTTAGAATCATCCCTACCCTCTTTGAGCCATTTCAATGTCTGATCAGTGATCGCATCCGAAGAGTGCTCACCCTCAAATTTGATGAGGTTTTTTGGCCATTTCTTTTCACCTCTTATTCTAAATTCCGGATCATGATACTTACCTTGGCCCGGTAATACACAGTAGTAATCAAAATCTGCCGGTTCCTTCTTTAGATGCCATTTACCAATCATGGCTGTTTGATAGCCTGCTTTTTTCATTTCAATGGCAAGAAATTGACGACCTGCCTCAATACTTCCTCGAAGGTCGTGAACACCGCAAGTATGTGCATATTGACCCGTCAAAATCGTGGCACGACTAGGAGCGCATATTGCATTTGAGCAAAAAGCGTTTTCAAAAAGCATTCCTTCCTTAGCAAGTCGATCAATGGTTGGAGTCGGATTAAGTTTAGCTAACCTACTACCATATGCACCCACCGCTTGTGAGGTATGGTCATCCGACATTATAAAAAGGATATTAGGACGCTTTGCTTTAACAAAATCACTCACCCAAAAAAGAACCAATAAAACCATTAGTGCTGAAATTTTCATTTTATATTTAATATGTTGAGAGTTTTAAAAATACGTTCTTAAACAAGGAAATTTATAATTAAGAAATATCTAATATAAAATTTCCTATTAGGTTTTTTTTATAAAAAATGATAATCCGTAAACGACACATGAAACGACCACTACGAATGGGCCGGTAGGTTGGTCCAATTCAAAACTGACAATGAGGCCGCCTACATTGTAGGTTATCGACAAACCAATAGCCAGCAGCATGATAATCCACATACGTCGGGCTAATCGACC
Organism: Verrucomicrobiales bacterium; assembly: GCA_002684575.1. Classification (GTDB taxonomy): domain Bacteria; phylum Verrucomicrobiota; class Verrucomicrobiia; order Verrucomicrobiales; family DEV007; genus EC70. The sequence continues at coordinate 3,550 of NYVP01000048.1, read as the reverse complement.
AGCGGTCGCAGCAGGTAAAATAATCAAAGCCAATGAAAGCACAATTCCTGCAACGCGAACTAGAAGAACCATACAAATTCCCGTCAAAACAAGTAGCAATAAATAATAAGCTTTTGAAGAGACCCCTCTCAACTGAACAAACTCCTCATCAAAGCAAACAGCGATGAGCTTATGATAAAAAACAGCCACTAAACCAAGGACCACTACTCCGAGGATACAGGTTAATATGACATCACTTTTTGAGGTCAACAAAATGTTACCAAACAGGTAACTTTCCAAATTCACTCCTTTACCTGGAGTATGATGCAGAAAGATAAGACCAAGCGCCATACCTCCAGCCCAGACCGCCGAAATAATGGTATCTTCCCGTTCTTTAAATTTAAGGCTAATACAACCAATAACCAGCGCAGATACGACAGCTGCTACAATAGCTCCGAGCATTGGAGTCAACCAGCTAACATCATGAGCCCGATTGAAATAGATAGCAGCACCGATTCCACCTAAAATACTGTGGGCGATGGCTGCGGCTATATAACCAATCCGCCGGGTTACGACAAAAGTTCCAACAATACCATAGGTGAAACTTGATACGATTCCCGCCAACAAAGCAAAACGTATGACTGGCACATCACGGACTGTTTCAAAAAAATCAGTCATGATCACAAAAAGAATGGTCACCTTGTTGATGACGGGTTTTACGATCGTGCTCAATTCGGTGACGGCCGCTATAGATTTCACGAATGGTTTCACCGTCAAGAGGAAGTGAATGTCGGTGAACGTGTTGATTTACACAAAGAGCCGAATCGGTTAACTCCGAAACTAGCTCCAAATCATGCGAAACAAGAACCAGCGACATATCCTNTCGTAAACTGGCCAAGGCTTCGATGAAATGCTCTTCAGCAGAAAGATCAATATTNGCNGTTGGNTCGTCCATTAGCAAAAGATCAGGCTCCGTGGCAAGGGCACGAGCGATCATGACCCTTTGTCGCTCTCCTCCTGAAAGCTCNGAAAANGTACGATTTTTAAAATCCTCAAGATGNACCTTTTCAAGAGCATTCTCAGCAACGGCCCTACATTCTTTAGAATAGGCACCAAAACCAAGTCGNTCCAANCGACCCATAAGAACAATTTCTATCACTGATATGGGATACAATGGATCAAATCGCATTGCCTGTGGAACATAGCCAATTCTTCTTCGACTTTTTCCAGCCACTTCACCCAACACTTTAAGCTCTCCANNCATAGGTGATTCTAATCCAAGGAAAAGTTTTAAGAGCGTTGATTTACCTCCACCATTGGGTCCAATAACACCAACCGATTCACCATCACGCACATTAAAAGATACATCATCGATCACTTTGACCTTGCCGTAACTAAACGACAAATTGGTGCACGTAATTGCGTTCATTAAAGACTACCTTTAATGGCAGTCGCGATTTCCCGCAAGTTTGCTACAATATCTTTTTCCAAGGGATCAATCTTGGCTACTCGCCCGTTAATAGACTCTGCGAGTGCTTTTGCGCTAGTTTGATCGAACTGTGGCTGTACAAAAATTACCTTTACCCCCTCTTTTTTCGCCTGTTCCGCAATTTTAGCTAATTGCTTTGGCGTTGGTGATTTATTACCAATTTCAATGGCAATCTGCTCGAGTGAATAATCTTTGGCAAAATAAGCGAAGGCGCTGTGGTAAACATAAAACTTTTTCCCACTGTCTGGCTTAAGAAGTTCTCCAAGTTCAGCATGAATTAGAGATAGATCCTTTTTAAAATTTTCTAAATTAGCATCTATGATTGATTTTGAATCTTCAGGTAGAAGCTCTTTGAGCTTATTTGCAATTTGATCAGACTGTACCATTAGAGTGGTTGGTGAAAGCCATACATGAGGATCATTCAAATCCTCGTGATCATGATCAAGATCGTCGTTGGGGTCTTCTGTTTTGTGACTCGGGTGGTCACAATGCCCCTCTAGAAGATCTAGCTTATCAAGAAGATTTAATTCCAATGGGCCTGTTTTACCGTCACCAAGTTTTACAAAATAATTACTCTCAAATCCCAGCTCTCCNGAACAGAGGAGATTTGATTTTGCCATATCCACAATCTGCTTTGGGGTTGGGGAATAGGAATGGGGGTCATCACCTTCTCCAACGATCACTTTAATATCGATAAGATCACCAGCTATTTTTTCAAAAATAAATTGATACGGGGAAATCGGCACGAAGACGACAGGCTTTGCCCCTTTTGTCGGCTCCTGACCATAGGTATCGGCAGAATCCTGACTACTGCATCCCAAAAACAAAAAGGGAATGCCGCATGTAATGATAAATCTTAANAGATATGACTTAATGAAACTGATGACACAACAGTTTGAGGCGTATGTCATAATGAGGGTTTAGAAAAATAGGTTTTGAAATCAAGCTTTAGTCCAGCTTAGTATTTTGTAATGTTTAGCTTTTGCCANAGCCTTAACGGCATCTTCCTTGGTTAATTCATTAGAACCATCCGTATATATTTCAAGCTGATGACTTTTTTTGCTCTTTTTAATAATGCGAATGGTCTTTACGCCACCGAGTTTTGAAATTGCCTGAGCGATTGTCTTTTTACATGCAGTGCACTCAACACCTGACATTGATGCTACATATTTGGTCTCCTCAGCTGCTTNAGAGGGTGATCCAAGTATAAGAACACATGAAAATATAAGTAAAAAAGTTTGAGATAGCTTGGAAAAAATCATTTTGTGACTAAGAATTGTTAAAACCAACNAAATATTATAGCAAAAGTCAGTTTGATGCAACTTTATTGCATTTAGTCTTTGCTTTCATGATACACATGCGCTATTGCATGTTTGTTGCATTATTAATGCACGTTTGTTGCATCAAAATATCTTAATTAAACCAATGAAATCCATCAAATACATCATTTCTATAATATCTTTATCAATGTTCATCGCATTACCGGTGAATGCTGAGGAAGTCTTTGAACACACAGTAGGTGAAAGCTCAGGGAGCAGTATCCTNGGCGTCGATTTTGACCCAATAGTTCACCTTAACCTTACTGGACTTTTAGAGTCTGACACTCCTGTCAGTGATCTCGCNACTAATGAGCATGACCCATCAAGAGACTATCAAATCCATCCTGTTGAACTTCACACCAATTATGGATTTAGCGATCAACTGAGAGGTGCAGTACACGTCACAGCATTAGAAAGCATGGACAAGGATTGGGAAATGGAGCTTGAGCAGGTCAAGCTAACATATGATATCAATGATGAAATTAGCATAACTGGAGGACAATTTTTAAATCGATTTGGCTTCGCAAACGAACACTGTGTTCACGCATGGGATTTCGTAAATCAGCACCTCCAAAACAGTCGTTTTTTAAATGAAGGTGAATTGATAACTCGGGGAATTTCTGTTGATTACACACCAAATTCAAGATGGTCATTTAACTTTTCTGCCGGTAAGGCGCGAGTCCACGAACATGACCATGGTCACCATGGACACGGAGACCATCATGATGACCACGGCGAAGAACATCATGATGATCACGAAGGT
>NYVP01000047.1 GCA_002684575.1 Verrucomicrobiales bacterium | reverse complement strand
AATCCGTTTGTTATTTCTTCGCCTTGTATAAAAATAAAATTCTTATCCTTTTCAAAAAGAGGGCGAATTTCATCGAGTGTTTTTAGTCTGACTTGTTTCTTATTTTCTTCGCCTCGTATCTCTACCCATTCGTCTCCAAAGGTGCTTAAATACTTTTTCATAGTAGGCACACCTAGAGTTCTGCGTCTTTTCTCAACACCTTCTATAGCCATCCATTTTTCACCACGGCTAAGAATATTGTGATCTGAAAGTACAAGAAAATGATATCCATTGTCTTTGTAATATTTTGCAATCATCTCAGGAAAATCATTACCATCACTCCATAGAGAATGGGTGTGAGTGTTGCCCTTGAACCAAGATAAATTTTCCTCTGCATGAGAAAAAAAATGAAAGTTTAAACTTATAGATAGAATGGCTAATAAGATTTTTATGTTGGAGCGCATTAACTCATTTTTAACTAATCTACTTCACCTATTCAACCTAGATCAAAAGGGAATGGTCGAATACCCTTGTATCAAATGCATAAAGAGTGCATTTTCAGACATATAAATAACAAGAAATATTAATAATATGCGCTATATACTCACACTTTTATCCCCAATTGTTGTATTTTTTAATAATGTTTCAATTGCCCAAAATATTCCGCCAGAGGGCTTTAAAGCATTATTTAATGGTAAAGATCTTAAAGGCTGGTTTGGGCATGGAACAAAGGACCCCAGGACACTCTGGAAAATGTCCCCTGAAGAATTAAAGAAGCATCAAGAAGAGACGCTAAAAGACATTAATGCTCATTGGAGTGTTAAGGATGGAGAACTGATTAATGATGGTAAGGGATTATACCTAACGACCAAGAAAGATTATAAAGATTTTGAATTACTCTTAGAATATAAAACGGTTCCAAAGGCAGACAGCGGCATTTATCTTCGGGGAGTTCCACAGGTTCAGATTTGGGATCCAACTGAAGAAGCTAAATGGAAAATTGGTGCTGATAAGGGTTCAGGTGGGCTGTGGAATAACAGCAAGGGAGCTCCCGGTAAAGATCCATTAAAACGTATGGATAAGCCATTTGGAGAATGGAATAAATTTCATATTATAATGATAGGTGAAAGAGTAACGGTTTATCTTAATAATGAAAAAGTTGTTGATAATGTCGTCATGGAAAATTTCTTTGACCGTAAAATCCCAATCTTTGAAAAAGGGCCTATCCAGCTTCAGACCCACGGGGGTGAAATCCGTTGGAAAAATATTTTCATCAGAGAAATAACTTCTGACAACGACAAAGGGTACCAAACCTTATTTAACGGAAAAGATTTATCCGGTTGGCATGGCGCTGTTAACAATTACGAAGTTGTTGATGGATCGATAATGTGCAAGAAGGGTAAAGGAGGAACGCTTTATGCTAAAGAAGAGTACGGTGATTTTTCCTTTAGATTTGAATTTCAATTACCTCCAGGTGGCAACAACGGCATCGCTGTTCGCTCACCAGGTAAAGGTGATCCTGCATGGGAAGCTTATGAGATACAAGTCCTTGATGACACGGCCAAAAAATATGCCAAACTTCAGCCCTATCAGTTTCATGGTTCAGTTTATGGTCTAGCGCCAGCTCAGCGCGGAGCCTTACTCCCTGTTGGAGAATGGAATAAGCAGGAGATTACTTTTAAAGGAAGTAACATCAGGGTTACGCTCAATGAAACGACCATACTTCATCAAGACATTAGTAAAATTGATCTAACCAAAGTGAAAAAAGTTCCAAAAGGAGTTAACCGCTCCAAGGGCTTTATTGGTTTTGCGGGCCATAGTGATCCTGTTAAGTTTAGGAATGTGCGGATAAAAAGCCTATAAATTGACAAATTTAGATTAATTTTGATGCTGGTATCATAGGATGTATGTGAACGGGCCTGATCATTGCAGCAACTAAAGATAAGAAGCTGTAGCAATAAACACCCAAAGATTTTTAGTCAGATATTCATTATCATCATTAGGGGTTTACATTTTTGGTGAGCAATGCATCATCATAACAAGATGAAAATTACCTCTCTTACTTTCTGTTCTTTATTACTTACGATCTCATTATTATCAGCGGCACCAGTTGGCAAGTATCCTTCTTTACCCAGTAAAGTTCTTTCCAATTATAAACCGAAGCCAGTGAGTGACCACTCGCCTGAAGCGTTGTCCAAGAGTGCCAATACTTTTTTATCCTCCTTGAATAATGAACTAAAAGCTCAGGCAGCATTGCCATACAAAAGTAAGGAAAAAGCTAAGTGGACGAATGTACCTCCTCGTGGTCCACAAGGGGGTGTAAGATTAGGCGACCTTAACGAAACTCAAATTAAGAAAGCGCTGGATCTTTTAAGTACTGTTTTAAGTGAACAGGGATACAACAAAGCAATCAACATTCCTTTGGCGGATGATAGGCTTCTTAGAAATGGTCAGCGAAGACCAGGATTTGGAGCCGAAGATTACTGGCTTGCTATTTTTGGTGATCCTTCTGCAAAGAAGCCATGGGGTCTACAGTTTGATGGCCATCATATTGCCATAAATCTTGCTTTTCATGGAAATCGCATGTCAATGTCTCCAACTTTCATAGGTACCCAACCTCGTGAATTTCAACTTGGTGATAACAAAATCATTCCAATGGCTTTAGAGGCTCCCTCTGGACTAAAGTTGCATAATAGTCTGAATGATGAGCAGAAGAAAAAGGCTACCATTGGATCTAAACGCGCAAACTTGATAGCAGCTGCAGGAAGAGATGGATTTGTACCCGATCAAATTGGCATATCCTGTAAGGGGTTTAATGAGGCCCAGCGAAAAGCACTATTTGATGTGATTAAAGTTTATATTGGTGATCTTCCCCAACCATTTCTAAAAAATCGTATTGAAGAGTTAACCGCTGAGATAGATAAAATGTCATTTGCATGGTGGGGGCCCGCAAAAGAGAAGGGCGATTTTTCATATCGCTTACAAGGTCCCTCCCTAATAATTGAATATGCTGGGCAAGATCTTGGAGGAGATCCTCACGATCATCTTCATTCAATGTACAGGGATCCGACCAATGAATACGGAGCCAGATTAGGTAAATGACGGATTAATATTAAGAACTTGGTTAGTTCGTCTAAGCAATAATATCCGTGACAACATTTCCATAAACGTCAGTTAAACGGTAATCTCTTCCATCATGACGATAGGTAAGTTTTTCGTGATCCAATCCTAATAGATGTAAAATTGTAGCATGAAAATCATGCACGTGGACTGGATTTTTTTCGGGACGTACTCCGTATTCATCTGTGGAACCGTGGACTATACCAGGTCTAATACCTGCACCAGCCATCCATGAACTAAATGCCCAATTATGGTGCTCTCTTCCTNGAGCATCTGCCTTGTTGTTGAACGGGGTTCTACCAAATTCAGTGGTCCAAACAACCAATGTATCTTCCATCATGCCTCTTGATTTAAGGTCCTTAAGTAGGCCTGCGATTGGTTGATCAACATTCTTAGCAAGTCTCTCATGATCCATCATATTGCCATGAGAATCCCAATTACCTGAAGAACCCGTATCAATAAGTTCTACAAAACGAACACCACGCTCAATGAGTCTTCGGGCGGCAAGGCACTGCCAACCGAAGCCTTCGGTTGATCCTCTTTTGAGTCCGTAAAGACGATGGGTGGAATCCGTTTCTTTTGAGAAATCGAAAACATCTGGGACTTCCATTTGCATACCAAAGGCAGTTTCAAAGCTTTTAATTCTTGCTTCGGCTTTCGCATCCCCAGAACGAGCAAGTAAGTGTCGGTGATTAAGTTTCTGCAAAGCTTCCAACTCAAGCTCCTGTCTTGATTTTGGAAGTTTGGAAACAATATTTTCAAATGGATTTTTACTCGGCCTCAAAAAGGTTCCTTGATGCGCACCCGGCAAAAAGTCGCTGGAATAGACTTGCGTACCTGCATAGGTTTGTTTGGGAGCAATTGTAATAAAAGAGGGTAAATTTTGATTTGCTGTACCTAGACCATAACTGACCCATGAACCAAGACTAGGTCTGGCGAATGCAAAGGATCCGGTATGCATACCCAATGTAGCATTGTAGTGGTTAGAATGATCGGTGTGCATTGAACGAATGAGTGCAATATCATCGATGCATTGAGCTACATGCGGGAATAGGGTGCTAACTTCGGTTCCGCATTTTCCGTAAGGCGAAAACTCCCATTGTGGGGCTTTCAAAAATATTTTTTCATAACCTGGGCGATTTTCAATTTCAGGATGATCNAGCTTAATTTCTTTACCGACGTCTTTCTTGAGTTTTGGTTTTGGGTCAAAGGTATCAACATGAGAAACTCCACCAGTCATGAATAGNAAAATGACATTTTTTGCTTTTGCAGGAAAATGAGAATTTTTAGGTAAAAGAGGATCTATTTTATTTGAATCAGCTAAAAGATCATTAATCAAGGCAGGCATCAAAGTAGAACCCGCCACAAAGGAACGAAGAAAAGATCGACGGTCTGAAGGTTGAGAAATCATTTCTTAGTCGAGATAAAGGAATTCATTACTGGACATTAAAATTCTGGAATAAGATCTCCAGATTTCAGTGTCCTGTTCTTCAGGGTCATTTGAAATATTTGGAGCCATGACTTTTGCGAATGCCTCAAAGTCCTCATGATCTGTCTTATTCGCTGGCCTAGAAAAAAGTAACTGGTAGGCATATTCAAGCCGTTCGTCTGGACCTATAGCGCGAATATTCGCGGACAATTGATCTGCGCAATCATGAAAAAAAGGATCATTCATAAAATAAAGCGCCTGACTTGGAACAGTTGTTTGAGATCTATTGGCCGTACTTGCATTGGGGTCAGGACCATCGAAAAGGTTAAAGAATGAAGAAATGCGATTTCTTTTACGCATTACATATACGCTTCTTTTGCTGGTAAAGTATTCATCAGCAAAAGGGGCGTGTTGGCTAAAATTCCATTTACTTTTTGGAGGAAATGGATGTTCTCTGCCGGGTGATGCATCAAGCATTCCTGAAACGAGGAGGATCGAATCTCGTATTTCTTCAGCGTTGAGCCTCCTTCTTTCAAAACCAGCATAATATTTAACTCCTGTTCCAGATAGAGCGGATTGTTGATAGGTTGCACTGTTCATAATAATGCGATGCATTTTTTTAATACTCCATCCGCCATTAATGAATTCTTTCGCCAGATAATCTAAAAGCTCCGGGTGTGTTGGTAATTTTCCGTGATTGCCAAAATCGTTAAGGGTTTGAACAATACCTCGTCCAAAGTGCCAAGCCCAGATACGATTGACCATCACCCTTGCCGTGAGAGGATTCTTTGGGCTGACAATCTTATTGGCAAGTCCAAGTCTACCACTACTATTTTTGTCACCCAAAATATCACCTCCTAGCACTGTTAAAAAACGTCGTTTAACAATAGGTCCAAGATCTTTAGCATCACCCCTATTATGAATTGGGTAATCCTTAGGTGATCCCTCTGCTACGGCATATGCATAATCAGTTTTACCTATTGGCTTTTTATTTTTGTGTTCTTCAATTTTAGCAATTCCTTCTTTATCAATAGCCAATTTTTCATAAGACGAATGGATTTTATGATTGGCAAAATGTTGAAGCTGCCAAACCACCCCATCCCCAAATGCATGTCCATCTGCAATTTTTAATTCTATTTTGATTTTACCTGTAACCGGGCTAATCCAAGTCACTGCAACAGGACTATCTGCATTGGGGTGAACAAAAAAACTTCTAGCAGGTATTTCTGTCCAGACTTTGATCGGATCTTTTCCATTATTAATGGCTACGGAGGGAAGACCACCAATAGACCATTTTTTTAGGGTTGATTGACCGTCAATGGCTTCCGCTTTTTCGCTTAGAAGGCGCGGTCCCTCAGGACCGATGTCAAGAAAGTACCATATCGCATTTTTCGAATCGATTGGATTTCCCTTGGTCAAAATGTCTACGAGATCTTNCGTAGACCATTCTAAGTCGCCTGAATCAGTCTGGTGTTTAATTTTTAATTCTAACAAAGTGGTATCAGCACCATGATTTGCATTAGGGGCAATTGAAATTTGTATGGCTTCTCCTTTTCTGACATTGATATTAATCGGATCAGAAGAAAGATCGATGGACTGTCCTACAGGTAAATGTCCTTGAGAAAGCATCCTGTAACTTTCTGAGGCCACTTTAATGAGTTCTTTTTTAGGATTTTCTACAAGATCATGTTGTAGTTTTTTCAGTTTTTGTTCCCATTCTTTGTTTTTCTCAATGACATCATGGGTGACGAGAGGGACGAGATCTCTTGGTTGCTGTTTAGGCTCACATCCAGGAAAAGGAAGCCTTGAACTAGCCATTACACCATACAGAGCATAATAATCGGCACTTGTAATAGGATCATGTTTATGATCATGACAACGGGCACAGGCAATAGAAAGGCCAAGAAATGTTTTGCCAAGGTTATCGATAAGATCCTCATAGGTGAGATACATACGCTTGTCTATATCGTGACCAAATCTTCTTGCGATCGCCAAATATCCCGAAGCGATGATATTATCTGCAAATGCTTTACCTTGCTTTCCGGCGGCAAGAATGTCTCCAGCAATTTGTTCCCGAACAAACTGATCATAAGGCATGTCATTGTTAAATGATTGAATGACCCAGTTTCTATAGCGCCACGCATCTTCGACTGGATGATCGCTATTTTCTCCAGCCGTGTCGGCGTATCTCACAACATCTAACCAGTGCCGCCCCCACTTTTCGCCATATGACGAAGAGTCTAGTAATCGATCAATTACTTTAGAGAAAGCCATTTGATCATCATCGGGATCATTAAGAAAATCAGTCACCGTTTGCGGTTCAGGAGGCAGGCCGGTCAAATCGTAACTAGCTCTTCTAATAAGCGATCGTCGATCTGCTTTTACAGTTGGAGACAATGATTCAGAAATAAACTTCTCCATGATAAACTCATCAATTTCATTTGATGGCCAATCACTATTAACATTATTTGGTACAGCAACTTGCTTTATTGGGTTCAGCGACCAAAGAGGCTTTTCTCCAAGTAAAAAACTTTGAGTACTTAGAATAAGAACCCAAACATTGCACAATAATCGTAAAGTGTTGACTATCAATGTCACAGGTAAGAATATAATCTTACCGATTTCTACATTCCAGAATTTTATTCTAAAGAAATGAATCATTTCAGCCACCAGCATATTTCACGAAGAACAATGATTAAGGCTGGTTCTATTGGGACATTAGGGGCGGGCTTAAATCAGGCAGGGCTTCTGAGGGCACTGTCATCCAATACAAAAAGTAATAAGAAAAAAGCAAAATCGGTCATATACATTTTTTTATCTGGGGGGCTTTCGCAAATTGATACTTTTGATATGAAGCCTAACGCACCACTTGAAATTCGTGGCGAGTTCAGTTCGATCAAAACGAAAACACCAGGCCTTCACATTTGTGAACACTTACCAGAATTGGCTAAGCGGAGTCATCACTGGGGACTTTGCCGATCGATAACACACCGTTGGAACGAGCATTCACAAGGCCATCATATTATGCTTACTGGAAGGTCAGAACTTCCATCTGGATTTGACCCCAATAAACCAAGACCCCAAGATTATCCCTCAATAGCGGCCATGGCCAATCGTTACCTAAAAGGAACTGGCCCTCTTCCACCCTCTATGGTTTTACCTGAAAAGATTATTCATCGTANTGGTAGGACGTTACCGGGACAATTTTCTGGTCTTTTGGGGGAACGATGGGAACCTTTTTTCTTGGATTGCTCTAAATATAATGCAGCCAGTTATGGTGCATATCCAGATTACCTTTTCCATCACGCCAAAGGGAAGGTAGATGGATCTAACAAAAAATTTATCGAACCTGAGTTATCCTTACCTGAAGGGGTAAATCTAGATCGTTTAAAAGACCGTTTAGGGATTGCTAATTATCTCGACTCACAACAGAAGTACTTTGATAACGAACTAGGAGTTCGAGAATTTGATCGTTACAGTGATATGGCGGTCTCGCTTTTGTCAGATCCTAAGACAAAGTCTGCTTTTAATGTACACGGCGTCGATCNGAAAGTTCAGGAAAAATATGGAAGAAACGTTTTTGGGTGGTCCTTACTNATGGCTAGGCAACTTGTAGAAGCAGGTGTTAATTTAGTGCAAGTCAACCTTGGGAATAATGAAGCTTGGGACACGCACCAGGCGGGTTTTCCCTGCTTAAAGAATTATCTCTTACCTCCGACGGATCGTGCTCTTTCAGCACTTCTTGATGATCTATACGATCGCGGTATGCTTGATGATACTCTAGTTGTTATGGCTAGTGAATTTGGCAGGACCCCAAAGATATTTAAGATACCAAAAGCTAAGCTACCGGGCAGAGACCATTGGGGGCCGGTCCAAACAGTACTCTTTGCAGGAGGAGGAGTTAACGGTGGAGCAGTTGTTGGATCGAGTGATTCCAATGGAGGTTATCCTGAGAGCGATCCACATAGTCCTGAGGATTTTTCAGCTACCATATATAACGCTTTGGGTATCCCTAAGAATGCAAATTGGCAAGATTTAACGGGAAGGCCTCATCCCATTTATCACGGAAGCCCAATTTCCAAGCTCTTCTCCTAATGAGCTTGAAGTCTAACTAGTTAGGCTAGGATTCCAGTCAAGACATTGCCATGGACATTCGTTAACCGCCGTTGAATGCCGTTATGATAATAGCTCAAACGTTCATGGTCTATTCCTAACAAATGAAGAACAGTAGCATGAAAGTCATACCAAGGAACGGGGTTTATAACAGATTTGTAGCCTATATCATCTGTAGCGCCATAATTAAACCCAGACTTGAGACCACCACCTGCAAGCCATACACTAAAACCAACTTGGTTATGATCTCGACCCGTCCCGACTTTATCAGAGGCTGATTGAGTGAACGGCGTTCTTCCAAATTCAGATGTAAACATGACAAGGGTCTCATCAAGCATACCTCTAGATTTTAAGTCTTTAATAAGAGCTGCTACGGGTTGGTCAATTCTTAAGGCTTCGCGTCCATGATTGCGCTTCATATCCTCATGACCATCCCAATTAATTCTGGGCGAACCGAAAGACCCTCCTGAGAAGAGTTGTACGTGTCGAACACCACGCTCAAGTAATCGCCTTGCGAGCAAACAACTTCTTCCAAAGTCTCTAGTCTCATTTTTATTTAAACCATAATTTTCACGCGTTGTATCAGTCTCGCCTTCAATGCTAGTGACTTCAGGAACGGCGAGTTGCATTCTTGCGGCGAGTTCATAGCTAGAAATTCTTGCAGATAGGGTGTCATTGGGACCAGTTTCTTCTAAGTGGAAGTGATTTAATTTATTCAGAAGATTCCGACTGCTTGATTCAACCGTATGATCGATTTCTTCGGCGGGAAATAAGTTATTAATGGCATTACCTTCTCCACTTGTTCTAAATGGCACACCTTGATGAACAGCTGGTAGAAATCCATTAGTCCAATTGCTAGTGGAGCCTGCCGGCATTCCTCGAGCATCTGGAAGGACGACATAGGTTGGTAAATCATTAGTCATATTACCAAGACCATATGACACCCAAGATCCCATCACCGGGAAACCATTGAGTCGAAATCCACTACTCTCTTGAAAAGTTGCCGGTGTGTGGCTTGATGATTCTGCAACCATCGAATTGATCACTGTCAGTTCATCTGCGACTGTNGCGATATGAGGGAAAAGATCAGAAATCCACATCCCACTTTGTCCTCTTTGTTTAAATTCCCAGTCGTTGGATCTCAGCAAGCCTACTCTACCAAAGAAAACATCAGGTTTTTCGTCGGCTTGTAATGACTTACCATGCATCTCCTTGAGCTTTGGTTTATAATCAAATGAATCAACTTGGCTAAAGCCTCCGCAGAGACATATGTGAATGACTTGTTTAACATTTGGGGCGTAATGAGGGTTAATTGGTTGAGAAGCGAATCCATCCTCTAAGAACATTGAGGATAAGGCTGCTCCTCCTATTCCGTGAGTGCTCCAGTTTAGGAAATCGCGTCTTTTTATAATAGCTTTATGATCCATAACTAGTTCAGATAGATAAATTCATTGGAATTGATTAATACTCTACAAAAAGCTTTCAGACCATTTGAGGAAATAAATTTGGTTATTAGTTTTCGCTCCTCCTCTTTAGGTGATCTCATGAATGCTAGCTTATAACCCAAGTTGATTTGTTCTTGGACACTATTGCCAGCTTCCAATTCCAATTTTTCTGCAAAGTGTTGAGACATTCTTAGAACAAAAGATGTGTTCATCATTGATAATGCACCTAGCGGAGTGGTCGTGTTTGTTCTTACTGGTGCCGATGCCGATGGGTCAGGACAATCCAGCGGAGCTAGTAATGGATGAACATTCCCTCTCGCCCAAGTTCTATAAATACTTCTCCGGTTAAACTCCATGCCCACAGGATCGGTGGCGTCATAAACCCAAGAACCTTTATGTTTATACATTTTAAAGTCGCGGTATCCGGGACCACCCATCTTTTTATTGAGTTGACCTGAAACGACCAATATTGAATCTCTGATGGATTCTGCTTCTAAACGCGTCATTGATTTCTTCCATAACAAAATATTGTCTGCATCAACATTTAGAGCCTCAGCATTATCAATTGATGATTGTCTATAGGTTGCCGAATCACACATCAACCGGTGCATAGCTTTAAGACTCCAATTTTGATCTCTGAATTCTGCTGCCAGCCAGTCAAGAAGGTTAGGGTGAGAGGGTTTGCCTCCACTAAACCCAAGATCGTTAGTTGTTTGAACTAGGCCCTTTCCAAAATGGTAATGCCACAAACGATTCATCATGACTCGTGCAAATAGTGGATTATCAGGAGCGGTTATCCACTCTGCTAATTTTTTTCGTCTCTCTGCCTCAGGAGAGTCTGGTTCTAAACCAAAATTTGAAGGTACTGAAACCTTGACGGAATCAACACCTCCAGCTGAGACCTTCTCTCCCAATTCGAAGGGGCTGCCCCTAACTAGTAAGTGAGTAGTGGGTGCCTTGGATGGTTTGACTGCATAAACCTTTCTCTTTTTCATGTTTCCGAGTTCTGCATCGATTCGAGATATTTCTGCTATCCAATGATCTCGCACCTTTTTTTGTTCAGGCCTAAGTCGAGCCACCAATTCTGCTTCAGAAACAAAATCGCCACTAGCAGACAAAGCAATTTGTTCTGCTGTCAGAGCCTTGTCATAGAGCTGAGCTCTATCAATGCTGCCTCCGAGCATTAAATTAACGCCTGTTTCTGTTTCGTGACGCTTGCCAAAAAGAATTTGTGATTGTCCGGCGGAAAAATCCACTAAGTCTGTTTTATAGGCACTTCCGTGTGGTTTGCCATCTCTATAGGCGATGATCTCACCATCTGATTTATATACAATAGCTATATGAATAAATTGATCTTTGGCATTTTTTTCTTCCTCACCATTTAAAGTTTTTGTCCTTGTATAGCCATTACTCCCAGCCATCCATCGCTTGGGCTCACGCTCTCCAAATACAATAGCATCAAATTTTTTTCCGTCTAAGGTCTGAAGACTTATTGGAGCGCCACCCCGCTGATCAAGTGAATTTAACTTAACCCAAGACTCAAGAGTTTTTTCTTTAATGTCCCTACCTAGTGGAGCAGTTGCTACATAATCTGATTGACCATTAAGTTCGAGAGCACCGTTAATTATTTTTGCACCATTCATCGCCTTTCCATGCATATTTCCAATCTGATCTTTAAGGTCTTTATCGAAGGTCCATCTTGCTATTGGACGAGGCCCACTATTTTTTCTTATTACATTTTTGTTTTCCTTTAGAATCAATTCACGAATTTTTTTGTCACCGTTCTCAAGCCTACTTGTCAAAATATCTCTTTTTTGTTTTAGAATTGATGGGTCACCCGAGGCGGGGACGTCACGATCACCCCTGTGTACACCTCCCAGAGCCGATGCCATTTGATAATATTCCTTTTGAAGAATGGGATCAAACTTATGATCATGACAGCGAGCACAATGTACAGTTAGGCCTAGAAAGGCTTGGGAGACCGTACCTACTAAATCTTCCATCTCATCCTGTCTCATGATCTTTCTTTGTTTGTCGCCTGAAGGTTTTAGTCCATCAAAGGCACCACAGACTAAAAAGCCAGTCGCCGTTATTGCGCCTGGATTATTTGGTTCCAAAACATCACCCGCTATTTGAAGCCTTGCGAAGCGATCATAGGGCATATCTTTATTCAGTGATTCGATAACCCAGTCACGATATGTCCACGCATTAGGTCGAAGTTGATCATATTCAAAACCATTACTTTCACCATATCGAGCCACATCCAACCAATGACGTGCCCACCTTTCACCATAATGAGGACTTTCCAAAAGCTTATTGATATCAGAGTTGGAATCAGGTTCTGGTGGCAATCCGGTTAGATCAAAATGTAATCTTCTAGTAATCGATCTCGGATCTGCTTCGGGTGATGGATTAATACCTTTCTCTTCTAATTTTGAGAGTATGAAATGATCGATTGGATTTCTGACCCATTTTTTATTTTTTACTTCGGGAATTTCGGGGCGCTTGATTTTCTGTAATGACCACCAATCGGCACTGGCTTTATCTTCGGCACTGTTGAGGAAATTTAGGCTCGGAGTGAGTACAGTGATAAAAAATATAATTATAGAATAGGGTCTTAATCTAGTGAGATTTAATGGCATGGGAAACTATTAACGTTAGGAAGGCGTCGATTATTTTCTTGTTTTTAAGCCTTTTCGGCAAGTGAAATTCTTTATTAACAAACAACCTATCCTTGAAATTAGTAATTTTATCCAAGTATTATAATGAACCAACATAGTTTTGATTAAGTAATGAACCGTAGATCCTTTATTAAATATTCCACACTTCCTCTAGCCGCCAGTCATCCACTTGTTTTTGGAAACAATCTCGTCAAAAAGGATTCAAACTTTAAAGGTCGTATCTTTAAGGCTCTTAAAGGCGGAAAAAAGAGAGGGGAGTCAATTGAGGATTTTTTTAATAGGTTAAAAGGGATGGGTTATGATGGCGTTGAAAGTGGGAATGCTAATCAGGCTGAAGAATATAGAGCAGCAGCAAAGAAAACTGGTATTCGGGTGCACGGATTGGTCGTTGGTGGCCATTGGTCCGTTAGGTTAAGCGACCCCAAGCTAGAGGTAAGGGATAAGGGCAGAAAAAACCTTGAGAACGCTCTAATTAATTCTCATCTGCTGGGGGGATCTTCAGTTTTGCTTGTGCCTGGTAAAGTTAATGGAGATAACGAAAATCATGATCACGTTTGGAGGCGCTCGATTGAACAAGTTCGGAAAGTTATACCTTCAGCCTCAAGACTTGGGGTAAAAGTTTTGATTGAAACTGTTTGGAATGGCTTTTGTGAAAGCCCAGAAAAGTTCAGGGACTATATTGATGAATTCGATAGCCCTTGGGTAGGGGCTTACTTTGATATTGGTAACATGCAAAAATTTGCTCCAGCTGAAGAGTGGATTAAAATTCTTGGTAACCGAACCGTCAAACTTGATATCAAAGATTGGGGAAAAAAGAATGGATTTTGTCGACTGGTTGAAGGAGATGTAAATTGGAAGAAGGTTCGTGATGCTTT
>NYVP01000046.1 GCA_002684575.1 Verrucomicrobiales bacterium | reverse complement strand
TTTCCATTTTCATGGAACCATTCTTTCCACTCTTCTGATAGATTGTTATCTGCCATTGTAATGCGGTTTAGAGCCTATAAAATATAGCGTTAATACATACTAATTTCGTCAGTTTTTCTTTTCTTTCATACAATTGACTTTTCAAGTTGCTTAAATAATTTCATGGAAAACAATTTATTAATATGAATTCTGTTACTTTATTAGTCTTAGCAGCTGGAATGGGAAGTCGATATGGGGGGCTAAAGCAGCTTGATGCTGTCGGTCCTAATGGTGAGACCGTGATCGACTATTCTGTGTTCGATGCAATTAGAGCAGGTTTCAAAAAAGTAGTTTTTATTATTCGAGAGGATTTTAAGAAAGAATTTCAATCCTCGATTGGCAATAAGTTTCAAAGTCAGATTGAAGTAGAATATGCTTATCAGAAATTAGAAGTATTGCCACCGGGTTATTCATTACCTCAAGATCGAGAGAAACCATGGGGTACAGGTCATGCGATTCTATCCGCAAAGCAGGTGGTCAATGAACCTTTCGCTGTTATAAATGCGGATGATTTTTATGGTAAATTGGCCTATCAAAAGATTTTTCAATATTTATCGACTGTGTCAATTGATTCATCTCCTTCAAGTTTCTGCATGGTTGGTTATCCTCTAATAAATACCCTCTCAGAATTTGGGTCGGTTTCTCGAGGAATTTGCATTGTTTCTGATCAGAATAAACTCGAATCAGTAAACGAGCTGACTTGTATTCAAAAAATTGAAAATGAAATTGTAAACGAAGCCGAAGTTCAAAAGAGACAAGTATTATCAGGGGATGAAGTTGTCTCAATGAATATGTGGGGTTTTACTCCTCAATTATTTAGTCAGTTAGAAAAACTCTTCTCTGAATTCCTTTCTGATAACATAGATAATTTTTCTTCAGAGTTTTATATACCTTTTGCTGTTGATAACCTAATTCAATCAAATATTGCCACAGTTGAGGTCCTAGAAACAACGGAACAGTGGTTTGGTGTTACTTACAAAGAAGATAAATCATATGTGCAGTCAGCAGTATGCAATCTCATTGAAAGCGGTGAGTACCCATCAAAAATCTAATTCTTAGACCTTTTAAGTCTTAATTATTTAATATTCTCCTTAGGAATAAGCATAAATAGCTGCTTCATAGCATTTTTATTATAGAAATTATAATTTTACCTTGAAAAGAATTATAATAACCATAAATTCAATATAAACCACAAGTTGCAAGGGGAGATTAAAACTCAAGCGACAAAATGTTAAAATTATACAAAAGAACCATAACTAGGGCATTTACCTTAGTTGAGTCATTGGTGGCGATCTCAATTATTTCTGGTATTGCCTCCGTTGGATATGTGGGATTTATTCAAATTCAGGCCTCTTCAAAAGCCATTAAGTTGGAGCAGGATATTGCTGTCGTGAATAATGCTCTTAGGGTTTACGAGGCGCATGGTGGATCTATTAATGTTAATGAATCTTCGCACAGTATCATAGGGAAATTAAAAACCATCGCATCCGACGATTCTTTTAAAGAAATTATTGGGCTTCGTGAGTCGATGATTGATAGGCGATTAAAAATCGTAATGCAAAATGATTTAGATGCAAAAAGTAGGCAGCCGAGAGCACTATGGAAGGCAAACAAGAAAAAGTTTATTATTGCCCGAGGAGGTCCTAAAGGAATTAAGGCATTCACGATTAGCGACAATGTAGATTCTACTGAAGTAAAAGAGACAAGGAACTCGAGTCTTAAACTGGCCAAAAAAAGTAATTGGGTTTGGGATTACGAAGATTCCAATTCTATTAATGAAAATAGGTTTATTCCTGTCAATCTTGTTAAATCCAATGAGTTTAGTGGATTGGAATCTAAAGATTATGATGGGCCTTTAGAATTAAATATGCCGTCTTTTTCCATGGTCGGAGGTAAATATCCTCTTAAGAATTTCGCCGATGCGTATCTCTCTATTAGTAATCCTAATCCTAAGGATACATCTAGAATTTTTTATACATCTGATGGTAATAATTGGGTTCCCTATGCAGGGCAATCGATACTTGTAAATCCTGGTGAAACCTTTGCTGCAATTTCAGCTAGCCTAGAGCCAGGTTCTTGGCTTGATAGTGAGATCAATATTAATACCTACTACGCTGATCCTGTTAAATTGGAAATCGGTTTAAGTGCTAGAAATAATCCGGTGAATTATGTGCAAATTGGGGGTGAAATGGTCGAAAGATCGTCTGCTTACGGCTCCGGATCTCAAGTCATTGTTTCTTTAAATAATGCCAAAAGTATTCCTGATCGGTTTTTAANCGCAGATAATTTTAATATTCTTTGGTCTTTAGGTGATGATCCAGTTGGGGAAAGTGAAAATGTAATAGACCACATTTCGGGAAATGCGGAACTTGCGAAAATTAGTCACAATCTAAATACATGGAANGGNAAAGGTGATTTGAAGATAAATGTGGCTGCCAAGTCATTGAATTCNTCAATATTNAATGATTCTAAAGTTGCAAAAATTTCAATTGGTATTGATAAGCTGCAACTTGAAGCTCCTGTTAGTAACCTTGCTGAAGATGATTTCGCTTTTGAAGGTGACGGTGTTTCTTTATTTGCAACAAACAAAAGTGGTGAGTTGCCAAGAGGTTGGAGAATTTATTATACAACAAATGGAGTTGATCCTGGATATGATNAAAATGGAGAGCCTTTGTCTGGAGAATTATATAGTNCCCCAATTAATCTAAATAATTCTCAGGAAGATGTATCAACTATTAAAGCGAGAGTTTACGGTCCTGCAGGTTATGCGCACTGGTTTAACCCAAGTTCACCAAAANTCTTTTCTTTAAACCGATGGTTTATACCCGAATGGAATGGTTATGTGGGTGGCATCTTTCATAAAGTATCGAAAGCTACTTTTCATAATATTCGACAACACCAAATTTCTGGTTCGGTTGATTTGTCTTTTGATCCTGGCTATGGACTTAATGGGCCAGGAAAAGCGATAGTTTTACAAGGTGATGGGAAAGCAGTTGTTGGAGGAGAGTTTACAATGGCTAATGGGGTTAGAAGTAATCGGATAGTACGATTNAATAATGATGGGACAATTGATGGGAGTTTTGTTACTGGAGATGGATTTGATAATGACGTATTAGCTCTGGCCATTCAGCCGGATGGTAAAATTGTAGTTGGAGGGAAATTTNNGAGGTATGATGGCGAGTACANAATGGGGCTAGCTAGGTTGAATGAAGATGGTTCGCTTGATTCTACCTTTAATGTCGGTCGAGGTGTTCACACTGACCAAAATGGTTGGGTTCATGGCCTCGCAATTCAAAAAGAGGGATGGGGTAATAATGGAGTAGCTAGTGAAGATCCTTATAAGCTGATTGTTGCTGGATGTTTNACCAGATATAACAATTACCCGGCTTTTAGTTTAGCAAGGGTCCACCTTAATGGACTTTTAGATAAGACATTTGATACTTCTAAGGGAGTACAAGGTATTGTTCATGGGGTTTGTGTGCAAAATAATGGAAAGATTGTAATTGGTGGTAATTTCGAAAAATACGATGGAATAAAAAGAAANAATATTGCACGCGTTAATGCTGATTCTGGTAAATTGGATCAGGGATTTGATCCTGGAAGAGGAACTAATGCTCCAGTATATACTGTTAGTACCAATGATGATGCGGGGATTGTCATTGGTGGTGCCTTTGATGAAGTCAATGGAAGTCCTTCATTAAGTTTAGCGAGACTAAATAAAGATGGATCTGTTGATAATTCGTTTCAGTTTGATCAAGAGGAGGACTATGGCGATTGGACGGCATATTCTTCATATATTTCTGATGATGGAAGCATATATGTTGGGGGAGAGTTTTCCTCTGAAGCTGATGATGTTTCCAGGCCTTTTATTAAACTAACCTCCGCTGGAACTGTATCTAGTGATTATATTCCACAGACACTTCCCTCCGAAACTGCTGTATACGCTATTGCTGAGAGATTAAGTGGCAGAGCATTGATAACTGGAAAATTTCCTGAAACTCATGAAAGAAAAACCGAAAACATTGCTCGCATTGATTCAATAACAGGATCGCTTGATCCGTCATTTGATATCGGGAATGGTGCAAACGATAAAGTGAACATTGTGACTAATTCGTCCGATGGTAATTTAATAGTCGCTGGTCGATTCTCAGAAATTAACGGATATTCAAGAGCTAGCATTGCCCGAGTATCTGCTACCGGTGAGGTAATGGATTTTTTCTCTGACGTCCAGGGAGGGGAGATAATGACCGTGACAGAACAACCTGATGGGAAAATTCTGATTGGTGGTTCATTCACAAGTGTCAATGGAGATTTCAGGTTTAAAGGCCTTGCTAGACTAAATAAGGATGGTTCGGTTGACGGAACATTTTCTTTGCCCGGTGAGGTGACAAAAAAATGGGTTCAAGAGCATCCATGGAAAAGTTGGATTGGTTCCTGGCAAGCTGTTTCGACATCTGGTTTTGATGGAGATGTTAGATCGGTAAAAACATTTTCTGATGGTACTATATTAGTCACAGGTGCATTTAGGCATTTTGGAAATATTTTTCAGCCTTGCTTAGCTCTATTGAATAGTGATGGCAGTTTAAATGATAGGTTTTCTATTGGAAAAGGAAATATACCCTCATCTGGAACTGTATATGATTGTCTTAAATTAAGAGATGGAAGATTCTACATCGTTGGTGATTTTCCTGGAAGAATTATTGCTTATAAGAAAGATGGTTCATTGGATGAAGCTTTCACTCCAGATAATATAGATAATACAATTAGATCGTTATCTGTTGCTAAGGATGGAAAAATTATAATAGCTGGTGACTTTTCTCGCGTCGGAGAGAAAACCAAGAAATCGGTAGCAATCCTTAATAAAAACGGGGGATGTGATGAAAACTTCCAATCTGATTTGAGTGCCGATGCTCAAATAAACAAGGTGATTTGTTTGCCCTCAGGAGAAGTAGTTTTGATGGGGGCTTTTTCAAGGTATGGGGATAAATATACGAATGGAATTGTTAGGCTGAAATCTGATGGGTCAGTTGATGAATCTTTTGGTAATTGTGATTTAAAAGTAACCGCGTTTTTAACAAGTCAGTGATTCTTTTTTAAGATTAAAAATGAAAGGTCAAAAATAAGATATTTTTTTTGGTATGGAAGGCATTAATGAAAATACCCCTTTAGGTAAAAGACTCATTGAGCTTGCAAAAGAATCAGGGGTTTCTGATTTTTATATTACGCCATGGGAACCACTTGCATACAGAAAGAACGGAGATCTTGTTTTCGATAGTTATATTTACCAGTTGGATGAGGATCTCGAGATCGTTCCGGGTTGTGCTGATTACGCAATGGTGATTGGGAATTACCGATTTCGTGTTAACAGGATGGTCAGTAGAGGGAGATATAGATGGGTTTTGCGATTATTGCCTGAGAAAATACCAGGCTGTGAGGACATTTCGGTGCCTCCTGCCGCAGTTAAGTCATTTTTGCAGGCTAAAAATGGGCTATTTTTAATTTGTGGAGCAACTGGTTCAGGTAAAACTACGACTATTGCATCTCTTAATTTACACAGAGCGCGTCGAAGAAGAGAGCATTTCATTACTTTTGAGGACCCAATTGAATATGTGTATCCCACAAAAGATATTCCTTCTCTTATATCGCAAAGGGAAATAGGTGAGGACGATGAAGATTTCGCGGAGGCCCTAAGGGGATCGCTTCGTCAAGCTCCTGACGTGATTATGGTAGGAGAAATCAGGGATGGAGAAACTGCGGAAATCGCAATACAAGCTGCGGAAACAGGGCACGTTGTTGTTGCAACATTACACACATCAAGTGCGGCTCAAACAGTCCAAAGGTTTTTGAAATTAATACCAACTGAAAGAGTGGAAAGTGCTCAAAGTACGCTTGCTGACATACTAAGAATGATATTGTGTCAAAGATTGCTTTTTGATGAGCAGAGAGGAAAAAGATTTGCCACTCATGAAATGCTTCTGCAGTACGATTCAGTCTCTAACTTGATAAGAAGAGGAGAATTTAAAAAATTAGATCAAGAATTGGAGACTGGAACTAAAAGAGGAATGTGTAGCTTTGAATCAAGCTTGAATAACAGAATTTCTCAGGGCTGGTCACCAGCTATTAGTGAGGAAACTGGATTTAGCCCGCATGAGATTACCGACTTTTTGAAGCTAGAAGAAGAAATTGAAATGGAGTTAGAAAGATGAAGTTATCGGATGTTTCTAAAGTGTTAAGTTTTGCTTCATTCAGGCCAGAGCCTGATGATAGTTCCTACTCATGGAGAAAACGGTTTATTAAAAGAAAATCTTTATTATTAAGTTTATCAAGGGATGGGGTCGCATGGAAATCNATTAGTAAAGAGGGTGTTTTATCAGAAACTGGTTTAGCNGAGGGGGCGTTNAAANATGTTCTAGATGATATGGGGACCGAATTATCTGAGTTATCGGATGGAGGCTGGTGCTCCGTTTCTATTAATCAGAGATATGTGATTAGTCTTGAGACAAATTTAACTAGAAAAGATGCATCTAATGACGTTTTAAGAGCTACTCCTAGNGCTATTTTAGGTTCAAAAACTGAGAAGGGTAAACGTTATTCCCTGTGTCATAATCCAGAATCGAATACCAGTGCATTATTAGCAGTTGATGAAGAATATATAAAAGAGATTGAGAAAANATTTAAAAGTTCAGGCTTAAAATTGGGAAGGATTTGTTGTGGCGTATTTGCAATGTTAGAAGAAACGCTACATCAGATTCAGAAAGCAAAGAGGGAGTATGAAGAGAAAAAAAATAAAGAATCACTAGGAGGAATTCTCAGTGTTATTTCCTGTNATGGTTCGGTATGTATTTTGAAATCTCATAGTGATAAGTGGACTGAATTGAGGTCACGGGTTTCTTTGTTTTCGGGTGAAAATGTTGATTCTTTAAAGAAGATATTGAGCCCTATGATTAGTGAACTGAGCGGAGAAGGCCAAATCGTACTTAACTCCACCGAGGAGGGAAATTATGTGAAAGGGTTGCTAGGAGATATGGCGCCACATATCAAAATCAATGACATAAGCAAAGGTAGCTCACTCTGGAAATTAATGAGCAAATATTAAAATGATCAAATCGGAAAGAATATTACACGAGTTAAAAACTGAAAGGGATGTTATCACTAAACCATTGCCTNCAGTGATGGGATTAGTTCCGGTTCTTTTTTATCTATCAGTTATCTGTGCCATTGGTTTGAATGTCTCTTTTTTTATAAAANACAAAGAAATAGAGGCTTTAANTGCAGAATGGACAAAGAAAGCTGAGTTGGAAAATATCGAGAAAGTAAAGACAGANGAGCAAATTNAATTAATTCGGAATGAGGATCTAAAAGCAGAGGAGATTTATAAATGGGTTCAAGGATCAAAACAAATCCAGCCTTTAGCNCTAAGTATTGCTAGAAGCATGGGGCAAAAAAGTTCAATAGAAGAATTGTTGTTATATAGAGAGGAAAAAAACCCTCATCAAATTCGAATTCAATTAAAGTTCATAAATGGAGGGCAAAAGCAGTTGGATACTACGCTTTCTGCGATCAACTCAATTGGTTATCGAGCATATTCTGCAAATCAAAACTTAATTCAAGGTGGAAAAGTTGATTATCAGGCAACTCTAATTTGGCAGGATAATAATTACATCACAAAAGAACTAACCTTAAACCATGAATAATAAACACTTAGCTTGTTTGGTTGTTGGATTTCTCATCATAGCAATGATGCAGTGGACAAATGTTTCACATCAAAAATTAAAATCAGCTCAGGACTTAGAAGTAATGTCAAGATCGGCATTTGATAGTGCAGTTATTACTAGAGTGGCGGAACAAAGGAAAATGGTTATTCTCAAAAATAAAACTGAGAGCAAAAGGAATTANCTTAATGAGTGGTCTCCATACATTAATCAAATAAAAAATGCGCAAGTAGGTGAAGCGTTGATTAATATGAAAATTAAANAGGCTAAAATAATTACTCTTTCACAAGTGTTTGATTCTTTTGATAGAGAAGANGGCTCAGCTATACAAAGTCGATTGAATGCACAGCTCGTTCTGGAAGATGATTATGTGAAAGTATTTAATTGGTTGGCAAAATTTGAAGCGAGTGTACCTGCTGCCCGAGTTTCAAGCTGTAAATTGTCTAAAGGGCAATCAGGAAATGATCTCAGAATGGATCTTTCNCTCGATTTGCCAATAACAAATGATGGNAAAGCAAAGAACACCAAAGCCTAATCTGGATATGAATNATAAAAAAAGAATATTCTATATTANTCTAATAATTTTTGCGCTTTTGCTTCCTCAATATTCTGAGGGGGATGAGTCACCTGTTTTAAATGATCAGTCCAAGGAAAATGGTAGTTTCGGAGTATTGCCAGGCCAAAAAAANCAACAGNTAATGGTTTTTATTTTGGACGATAAAGATAGAAACCCTTTTGTGATAGCCAAAGAAGAAAACAAAATCGACGAAGGTGTAAGTTCGCATTCAGAGGAGACTAAAATAAGATCAATACTGGAATCANTAAAAGTTAATGGTATTTCAAGAGGAGATAATGGTTATAAAGTACAACTAGGAGGTCTTATTTTGAAACCAGGTAGATTGTTGCCTAGAATTATAGAGGGTCAAAGTGATGATCTTATGGTCAAAAATATTTCACCCACNNATATTGAAATAACTTGGGTTGGAGATGAGGANGCTGANAAACCAAGAGTGATGTTGATTCCCGTTGATCTCGATCCAAAAGTTGGAGTTGTTTTGCCATTAAATGCAAAGAACAATGAGTCTGCTGGATCAAGATTGGTTTATATAAAGAAAAAGGATCTAAGCGAAAAAAATGACAATTAAAGGTCATCACAACTATCTTTTTCACCTTAAAGGTGTACGAGGTTTTTCTTTGACGGAGATTATGATCACCTCAACCATCGCGGCATGTCTTATTACAGGCGTTTCTTTAATAATGAACGTGATAGGTTCAAATCTTGAGAATCAGAATACAATAGTNACAAAAGTTAATATCGGGAAAATAGCGTCTAAGGTCTACTATGATATTAACAGCCATACCGTTAATACTTACAATGCGCCGAGTTATGGCCGTACCGCCACCGCAGATAGACTCAAATCTAAATTTATGGATGATATTGAAGGGTGCACTGCTGTNTTTTGTCTTGCTAGAGATGGACACAATACCATTAAGCCAGCATACATACCTTTAGATGCTAAATTGGATGCTAGGGTGCTCGATTCACCTGAGTCTTTTAGAATTCATCTATCAAAGGTAATGACCCATAGTCAGAATGTGTTTAAANCGTGGAGGGGAGTTTCTCAGTTTAGTAACGGAACAATTTTCATTTTATCTAGTAGTGGGTTCAATGGATTTATAGGAGTTCGTTCGATATATGATATTGATTTTAATCAAACAGCCGAACCCAAAGGGACTTATGCAAGCGTAAAGCGTTACTCATGGAATCAACTTACAGATTATTATGATANCTTTTATTCCTATGAAAGCGCTAATGAATCATTTAGGTCATTATTCGCATTTCATGAGAAAAGGATAAGACGCGTTTTTAATGAAGGTAATGCNGATAGNTTTAAAACGGCCATGGAGATGCCCTTTTATTTTATTTGGTGGCCGGATCCATCATTGAAACTNACAAAAGAGGAGATGACGACNCATGGTAATCACATNGGATATGGTGATTTAGCGCAGCGAACTAACTATTTTTTTACAGTTCCGATTTTTCCCTCACTCTAATCTAACTAGTTATGAAATTTCANGGGTACAAGAACCGTTTAGGGAATGCAGGTAGTACTATGCTTATGGGGTTGATGGTAATGGCTTTTGGTACAGCAGGAATAGCCGCATGGGTTTCATTGCTTTCTGCCAGATCAGAACAGGTAAATAATTATGAGTTACAACTCCATAACCGGATAGCAAAATTAAATTCTGAAGCGATTGTTAAACAGGCTATTTATAGTAAGTGTCTTAACTCGAACAGGCGGACTTTTAAATTTTANAGGGTTCCGGAAACTAAGAATTCCGTAATCGTGAGGGGAACTAATGATTCAGCTTTTTTGAGTAACAGTACACCTGAAAATTATATACGAATTGGTCAAGGGAATGGTGCAGGTTTTCAAACTTCAGTGCTCTCATCAATATTTATTAATAAAGAAGGATTTAATAAATTAAGTTCAGACCTNGCTNCTGAACACTTTTCTCGAAGGTATTATTTACGAAGCCGCTCTGCGAACCTTAGTGGAGATCTATTTGTTATGCACAAGTCTGGTGAATCTATTGAGAAGATTAACCAGTTAGATGGTAATATTTTTATTCATGGAAATTCATTACTATGGGACGCATCAAATATAAAGGTTGGAGGAANAATCAAAACGAAAAGTTATATGATGTCATCACTGCATGATAGAANTAATGCTCCGCTTCTTAAAAATCATCTAGGTGAGATTATCGCGCCCTTAAACTTTCCAGTTANCCCAAGNNCTGGTGGTAATGCTAATGCTGAAAATGCCTATTCTGGAATGCTTAATATAATTGATCCTGAAGGTGATGCTCCTTGGTCAGTAANAAGNGGAATAGAAAAGTTAGCCCATGTTAAAGTGAGCGGTAAAACAAAATATAATAGNGGAAGAGGTGTCGTTGTTGATGGGAATGGTGCCGTTCAAATAGACTTAGGTTCAACTTTTTTAACTAATGTTATTGTTAATGATAATGTCAAAAGTTTGCATCTTAAGGGCCAGTCAAATTTTGTTTTTAACAGAGCAGACCAATTGCCAGCAGTGGCTATAGTTATCAATTCATCTATCGATTCAAATTTTAATTTAGAAAAGATAACATTCGATGGCAAAAATATGAGAAGGCTAGTNTTATGCCTTAAGAGAAANGAAAGCGGTTCNTTGGATCCAGTTGAAATGATATTTACCGGAACTGTTCCTAGAACTGTATGGNGAACTATTCTTGTTGCTGAAAATGTCCCACTTGTTGCCGTTGATTCTAAAATACCTCAAGGGGAATATAATTTAGTAGGAGGAATCTCAACCGACCGCTCTTTTAANTGGTCTAATGATTCTAGGAAACCATTAAACTTAAGCCGTGAGGAATCTTCAAACTTTTTAGAATATCTCGCTCCTCGTACCGCTTGGCTTGAAGCTAATAAATGAAATTGCCGTGAATTTTAAAATCAAACATAACAATGCTCGTGGGTACACCCTAGTAGAGGTCCTTGCTGCAAGCGTAATTCTTTTGATGGGAATTAGTGCTGTTCTCTGTTTGAGTAGTGGAACAATTTCACAAGAGGAAGCGACTAGGAAAGTCGCCCGCGGGTTCTGTATTCAAGAGAACGCTGCGCAACTTTATTACTTAGGCCTCTCGCCTGATGAGATATTAAAAATTCTACCGATAGGAGTATCCGAGATGGAGGTAAATATATCAGATCCAAAAGCTATAAAAATTAATGATATATTTATGGAAGTAGCCACTGTGAATGTACAATTAAAATCAGGGACAAATAATTTGAGAAATGCTTTAGCGTCCACGGATTTTCTCAATGCCAGAAAAGATAGGACCTTAACTCCAATTAATGTTTACCGACCTATCATCAGATAGAGAACCAAATTACTGTTATGCTTAAAAAAGTTGCCTTAGCCAATATCAATACAGGTAAGATAAATTCTATAATTGTTGATACAGATGATGACGATAAAGCAATCTCCGGATCTGGTAACGCGGCGAATGAATATGCCCAAGTATCAACAATTAATGGACTCGATGAATTAGTACATAGGCTTACAACTAAGAAAGGAAACGTTGAGGACAGATCAGTTCTTTTTACCGGTATTGCGAGGTGCTTGGAGAGAAATATATCAACAGCAAAAAGTTTTCAGCTTCAGGCAAATAGAGTTAAATCTCCCACATATAGAGGAATTATTGCAGAAGTTTCACATCAGATTTCAATTGGTGAGAAAGTTAGTGATGCGCTTAATTTATTCTCTGAAGAATTTGGTCCTGAAATTATTGCCTTAATCAAAGCCGGTGAGGAGTCCGGGAGATTGCCAGAAATTTTTGCTGAAATTGGCAAATCATCTAAGAAGACTCTGAGGATATTAAAGAAGCTCAAAAAAGGAATGATATATCCTGGAATCGTTATAACGATGGGTGTTGGTGTTGTGATAACTATGAGTTATACCTTAGTTCCTGCAGTTTCTAAACTTTATGGTGACCTCGGGGCTGATTTGCCGGGAGCAACAATCATGATGATGAAAATATCAGATCTTTTGATCGCCAAGCCCTATGTATTATTGCTGCCTTTCGTACTAGTTTCTTTACTTTTGAAAAAATGGGGTAAAATAATGAAGCAACCCTTAGTTCAAAAAGGACTTGTAGCATTACCTGTAGTTGGAGGAATTATTAGAAAATCCTCCGCTGCGGTTACTTTTCGTTGCTTATCACTTTTATTGGAGTCCGGAGTAAGAATTAACAAAAGTCTTGAAATTACATCTTCAAGCGCTCCACATATATATCATAAAGAATTTTTCTCTCGTGTTCAAAATCATGTTAATGATGGCCTAGGGTTTTCAGAGAGTTTCTTGATGGAATCTCATTGGTTGGGTAAAGATGGAAGAAATGTGTGTGGGGTAATGGAAATCGCCTCAGAGACTGGATCAGCGACTGAAATGTTGGAAGAAATTGCTGATGACTATGAGGAAGAGTTGGATACAATTGCCAATCAAATCGATAAAGTCCTTGAGCCTGTTACGATTGTTATCTTAGGCGCCTTAGTTGGATTTTTAATATACGCCATCTATTCTCCAATTTTTAATCTGGGACAACATATGTTACCTGGATCTGAGAGTTCTAATAATGTCCCCAGCAAGGTCCAAGTTGATTACTAGAATTCATCAATCTTATAGTTAGATTACGCTTATTTACTTTAGATATACTAACTATTTAAAAANACTAACCATAATAATTATAAAAACTATAAAATATTATTGCAATTTTATTATAATTGTTATAATTTNTATAAAGGCANTAAAAGCCACGCAACTAAAAACTTAACNTAGAAAAAAATATGAAGACGAACATCGTCAAAAANGTTAAGGCTGGCTTCAGCCTTGTAGAAATGCTNGTTGTTATTGCAGTCATTGGCATTATCGCTGCCATTGCAGTACCAACAATTGGTAATATTACCGATCAAGCTAATAACAGTAAGGCAAAGCGCAACGCGCAAAACCTTGCTTCTGTCTGTGCTTCAGCNGTCGCCGCAGGTGCTGATCTAGGGACTTCAACAAATGTTAGCTCNATAGTTAATCAACTTGTCAGTCCAGGATTAACTGGAAGTAAGGATTCTGGTTTTGATAGTACTTTATTTAAGGTTCCTAATTTAACTGGCGCAGAGAGATTGGCCGCTTCGCAGCATCTTAGTTATGATGCTCAGGCAAAAATGATCGTTTATTCTCCAAAGTAAGGAATTAACAATTTTGGATTTTACGGGGCCTCTCATCTTACAAGTTGAGGGGCCCTTTACGCAAAAAAGGAACCAAGGCTACAAAAGGTGATGACATCAAAGTCTTATCATTTCCACTCAGGAGGGTTCTCGCTCGTTGAGTTATTATTGGTCCTCGGTATAATTTCGATCATGGCGAGTATCGTCATTAATTCATTTTCTAATGCGGCCCAAGATTCTCGGAACGTTCTCGCGAAGCAACAACAGGCAACCTTGCAGTCAGCGATTAATAATTGGGTGGCCAGTCAAATAGGCGGGTATGAATATCCTGATCCTTCCAATCCCGGAATTGTTTATAGGAGGTCTGTTGATTATGTTAGGAATAAGTATAACTACTCGAGTGGCTACTGGACTTCTTCTCCGGCTAATCAGAGATCTTCAAGAGCTAAATACGGTAATCCTGGGAGGTTGGAATTAATTTCGAATTACTTAGATCAGGACACTTATCAACATCTTGTAGAGTCCTCGATTGATCAAGATCCAGGTGTAATAGTCAGCCAGGCAATGAAAAAAACAGGGCAATATATAGTGCTTCCAGATTGGGAGCAGCCCAGTAATGGTAATTCGGCACCATACCCTAAGGTGAAACTCTATCCGTAATCATGAACACTTCCTTTAATACAAAGAAATNGGTTCTCCCTTTTCTAGGTTTTTCTCTTGTAGAGGTTCTTGCCGCTGTTGCNATCATTGGGATTATTACCTTTCTAGCAATGCCGAACATTATTGCGGTAAAGCAGGATTCTGAAAATAATTTAGCGATATCACGAGCTGAGGCACTAAATATAGCTTTGGTAACATTTGTTCAAACAAATGGGCATGGCAATGCCGTAGAATATTGGGGGCAGCGAAATAGGGATCAAGAGAGATACGAAATGCTCAAATCATATATGGCTTTTGCTCCAAATAGTCTCGATCAATATATGCCGTTAGGATACCGACTCCAATTCCCTAACTCTATTGAGGTTTTGAGTAAGGTGTCTCTGATCGGGCCACGAGGCGCAATTTATTATTAATCGCTATGAATTTATTTCAAGGCAGCGACAACAATGACTTTAATAAGAATACTGCTTTCAGTATTGTTGAACTGCTTGTCGTAGTGGCCATGATTGGTATAATTACCAGCATAGCAATACCTCAATTGGGTGGAGTTCTTCCAAATTCTAAAGATATTCTTGCAGCTGAATTTGTNGAAAAGATTAACAGGTCTCTAAAAAAACATAATCAATCAAATTACAAGATAAGATATCCNCAAGATGATTCGATAGCGGGTGATGAAATGTTGATTGTGCGAACTCTTCAATGGAGAAATCACAAGAGCCCTACTCCTGGAAGTCCATATTTGAGGCAGGATTGGCACCCAGTGGTTAGTTCTGATAAATCTGATTATAGATTGAAATGGAATGGGAGTGAGTTCGTTTTAATCAGTCCTTCGTTAAAAGGAATAGGAATTAGGCTATCATTTGACGGTTCGGATTATGGAAAAAATTATCAATTTGATGAAGTCTATGAGCCAATAGGAAAATAAAAACCTTATGTACGAATTTGAACAGATTGATANACTTTCTGATGTCAAAATTACTGACAATAATAGTGAATTAAGTAACAATCTTTTTTCACCTAACTCTGATGGACAGGATTCTGGAAAGAAAGTTGCTTCTCGAGCTAATGGAAACTCCATTGAAGAGATTGCTTTTAGTGAAGGGCTTATACCTTTAGAAATTATAAGGGACAGCTGCACAGCCGAAGCTGAGAATATGCTTAGAAAGCTGGGTAGAGTGGCTGAAGGAGATGCTCCTTGGGTTCCAATTGGAAGTATGGGGCCATTAATTATAATTGCCCATTGTGATCCTAATTCTGAGGACACATGGGGAATTCCGGATTTATTGTGTGTTAAGGTCGTAATCACTGCAGAGAAGTACATGGTACTTTTAGAGGATTTACACTCTCGATTTGATTTAAAACCGCTTTCGGCNATCAGCCCATTAGATGATTTCTCTTTACCTTCGAGAGAAGAGGATCCTATCTCTATAATTAAATGGTTTGTTGATAATTATCCATTGACTCTAAATGAAAAACAAAAGTGGTATAAATTAATTATTGATAATGAGGGAACAGATATCCATTGTCCTGAACATTATAAAGGATTGCCTCGTCATTATGCTGTTGCCTTCTATAAATTTCTTGAGGGTAAATTTTGCTTCAATCCTGAAGAAGTCCCTATTCAAAAAGCGTTTTCGGAACAGTTGTTAGAGAAGCACGGGGTGTATCCTTTATATTTCGGACAGAGATTTATCTATCTGTTGTGTGATAACCCAAAGACTTATGAGTTCGAGGATGAGTGGTTATCAGAGGGGCATGAAGCTAGGGAAATTGTACCGGTGCTAGCTGATGGAGATTCTATACGTTCAGCAATCGCGAAGAGTAGAGGAAGTGCCTTTAAGACTAACGATATTGTTGAGGCATGTGAGCTTCATTATTCTGAAGATCAAAACTTATTAGATATTGATCCTGTGGAAATCGCAGAGGTTAATCCCTTAAACCCGAATACATCACCCGAAGAGGTAATTAAGTGGNTTTTATTTAGAGCGGTATCAGGCCGAGGGTCTGATTTGCATGTTGAGAAGTATTATAATACTGCCCGTTTTAGAGCACGAATTGATGGAAGTCTAAAAACGATTCATTCATGTTCTGAGGAGCAGTTGCCGAGGTTTATTGCGCTCTTTAAAAATTTTTCTAATATGGGCCACCAGCATCAAAATCTTCAAGATGCTAGATTTNGTANGAAGATAGGGCGTAAAAGGATNGATGTCAGGGTCTCAGCAATGCCTTGCAGGAAAGANAATCAAAAACTCACAATGAGGTTTTTGGATAAGCAGGATGGAATTAAAGAGNTGAGTGAACTTCATTTGTCAGAGNGGCAGTCGGGGATTGTCAATTCTACCATGACTAGAGATCAAGGATTAGTTCTCGTTACAGGGCCTACCGGATCAGGAAAAACGACGACACTTTATGCGTTTATTAATTCTATTAATCAAGATGACATCAATATCCACACGATTGAGGATCCAATAGAATATGAAATTGAAGGAATCAATCAAACTCAGACGGATGAATTTCATGGAATAGATTTTGCGACTGGGCTGCGTGCTTTGTTGCGGG
Source organism: Verrucomicrobiales bacterium (assembly GCA_002684575.1). Classification (GTDB taxonomy): domain Bacteria; phylum Verrucomicrobiota; class Verrucomicrobiia; order Verrucomicrobiales; family DEV007; genus EC70. Next base: position 13,439 of record NYVP01000046.1, on the reverse strand, counting down.
CAGATCCGGATGTTATCTTAGTTGGGGAATCTAGAGATGAGGAAACGGCCACTGCAGCTATAAATGCGGCTCTAACAGGGCATCTTGTCTTAACCACTTTGCATGCGAATGATTCTTTGAGAGCCGTTTCAAGATTGATATCGATGGGGGTAGAACCTTATCTTCTTGGCGATGCTCTTGCTATGAGTCAGGCACAAAGACTTGTTAAAAAATTATGCTCATATTGCAAGAGGGAGGTTCCAGTGAGTAACAAAATGCAGGATCTCTTTTATAAAAATGGAGTTATATCAGATCAAATCAATGAACCCNTATATGAGGCAGAGGGTTGTGAGGACTGTGGAGGTAGTGGGTTCTTGGGTAGGGTTGCCATAATGGAGATGTGTCCAATTAATCAATTAATATCGGAAATGATATCTTNTGGATCTTCAATGAGTGAAATGAGGAAGGAAGCTGCTAAACATGGAGTTCTCTCACTTTATCAAGAGGGAATGAAACAGGTTGTATTAGGTAATACAACTATAGAAGAAATATCAAAGCTCTCTCATTTTGGAGCTATGGAATAAGGAATTATTACTAGGGTCGAGTCAACGAAAAGGTACCATGATCGCCTCGGTCTGATTGGTAAGTAGCTTCAATCTTGTTAATGGTTCCTTTACCTTGATGATTAAAGTTTCCTCCTAGACTTCCCAAGTCATTNTCCCCGCTAAAAGTCCATTTCATATTTTCCTCCTTAGCCTTGCAGGACATTTTAAAGCTTCCACTTAGCACCTTAGCCCAAGTTGCCCAATAGTGGAATTCATAATTGCCATTCTCAGTTTCCTTGATAATGCACTTAAGCTTACCAGTATGGCCTGATGGTNTGCTTTTCCAAGANCCTTTCCATGCTCCAGTGATATTCGAATGAGGTACGTCTGCATTAAGCGCAGCTTCGTCCCATTGTTTTTGATATTTTGCGCAACTAGAAAATCCACAAAGGACAACTAGAGGAAGAATTATATTGCGAACAAATTTTGGCATCGGTTTCTTAATTTCAGAGAATTCTACCGAAGATATTTAAGGTTAATTGGAAAATAGTAAATATGAATTTCATTTAAATTGATTTTTTCTGGTAGCTTCAAATAATTGGTATTATTATGAGTATACCGGATCACAAGTGATTCGTGATCATGAAGTAACAATGCTTCATCGTTTCTTGATTCGGGGATAATTGAAGCTAGGAAAGGAACATGAAATGTCTGAGGAAAAAACCAATNATNGTATAGAAAATAAGGTGAAAAGTTTAGAGGAATGAATCAATGCTCTCGAAATTAAATTAGAAATTGAGAGAGAANATCTTGATAAACTTAAGGAGGTTTCTGATAGAGATCACAGAAAACTGCAGAAAATCAGTTACAAGAGTCCACCNCCTCCAACCGCAGTCTCTCCTGTGGGACTTTAAATAATTAAATAAATTATAATTTTGTTTTACCAGGTATCATTGCTTGGGGAGGGCGGGATTTGTGTGTTAATCCAGAGACCTCAGCATGATATCATAGACTCTTTCAACCATACCTTTGCTTTCATCTAATAAGCCTGCAGAAAGCAATGCGTTATCAGAGAGCTGTTCAGCAATCATTTTTGCAAGATCAGGTTGATCTTTTCTAGCAGAATTAAGTTTTTTAATCAGGTCGTGATTGGGGTTGAGTTCGATTTCGACGTTTTGCGAATCAGAAAAATCAGGATTCATCTGTTTCATCATTTGTTTCATTTGTGGGCTCATTGCTCCNCCAGGGATTAATGCTGCTGCAGGACTATTGATCAGCCTGTCGCTAGATTTTATTTCAGTGACCTTTTCCCCTAGGGTTTCCTTCATCCATTCACAGAGTGAATTCATGGATTTTTNGTCCAAACCCTCGCCATCACTATCGATTTTCTCGAGTTCGAGTCCAGATTTGTCTATAGAAACAAGTTCCTTTTCCTGATAAGTAGTCAGATTGCCCACTAGATATTCATCGATAGGTTCACAAAGAAATAAAACCTCAAGGCTTCTTGCCTTGAATGCCTCCAAATATGGAGCAGCTTCAATGCTTTCTCTGTCTGATGAAACTTGATAATAAATTTTATCTTGGGACTCCTTCATTCGGCTTAAATAATCGTCCAGGCTAGTCATCTTTCCCTTCTCGGTCATTGAGGATTCAAAGCGAAGAAGTTTTGAGAGTTCCTCTCGATGATCATTGTCAGTGATCACACCCTCCTTTATAAAATGACGGTACTGTTCATAAAAGTCATTATAACCTTCTTCATTCGATTTCGCTTCATTCTCTAATAGCTTTATGAATCTTTTAGTGATTAATCGATTAAGTTTTCGGATCAGTGCACTATCCTGCATTGTTTCTCTGGAAATATTCAGAGGTAAATCTTCACTGTCTATAACGCCTTTCAAAAATCTCAGCCAATCTGGCAACAAGCCTTTAGGCTGTCCATCGATAAGGACTTTATTACAATACAGTGCCACTCCAGGATCTATTTGGCCAAACCCAAATTTTTCTGGATTTTCTTTCGGAACAAATACCAAAGAATTAATCATCAAAGGAGCATCGGCATTGAAGTGCAGGCGGTATCGAGGTTCGTCAAAAGCCTTGGCGGCAAACTTATAAAATTCGGTATAATCTTCCTCTGAGATATCAGATTTAGATTTCATCCATAATGCCTCGATGTTGTTTACTCTCTCACCATTGAGAATTATGGGGAAGGGGACAAAGCTAGAGTAACTTTGAAGCACTTCTTTTACTCTTTCGTCTTTTGAAAACTCTTCGTGCTCATCTCGAAGAGCTATCGTAATGCTGGTGCCTCTTTTTTGATCCTCTGACTCATCTATTTCATAACCTGTTTTACCATCACTTACCCATGAAAGAGTGGCTGAGCCTTCTTTCCATGATTTTGTTTGGACATTTACTTTATCACTTACCATAAAGGCGCTATAAAATCCGACTCCGAATTGGCCTATGAGGTTAGTCTCTTTTTCAGAGGTATCAGAAATTGATTTGATAAAGTTCTTTGAACCTGAGTGTGCAATTGTACCTAAATTCTCGACGAGTTCATTTTCTTCCATTCCTATGCCATGGTCTGAAATAGTTATGGTTTTATTTTCCTCATCAGTGGTGATTTTGATCTCAAGCTCTAATTCGGAATCGCAGATTTTGTTTCCTGTTAGCTCTGTATACTTCAATTTCTCGAGTGCATCGGCAGCATTTGAGACAAGTTCTCTAATGAAAATTTCTTTATCGGTATATAGCGAGTTAATAACTATATCCAGAAGCTGTTGTACTTCGGCTTGAAATTCCTGTTTTTTATTTTCTTTACTCATTTAAGCGTGACTTTAAATTTTAAGTTTGTGTTGTCAACGAGACATACAATAGTTTTGTCTTCATGCTGTCGGAATAAGTTAGAACTTACTTTGACTACCCAAATCATATGGGTGATAAACATTGATTGTTTTTCAATAATTAATTGTAGTTTAAGGTAGATTGAATTGATTTTAATAAATCTAATTAAGAGAAGTAGCGTAAATAATAATCAAAGATAATCATATAGTATGGTAATAACACTTTCTCCTGCAAAAACACTGGATTTCAACGGTGAATGCTTAACCAATAAGCATTCGAATCCCGAATTTATTTCTGACTCCAAGGCATTGGTTGATGGATTAAAGAAAATTACTCAAAAAGAGTTAGAGGAATTAATGAGTATAAGTGAAAAACTCTCTAAGTTAAATTTTGATAGATACCGTGCTTGGTCTACGCCATTTAATATTGAAAATTCTCGGCAAGCTTTATTGGCCTTTAAAGGTGACGTCTACACCGGGTTTAATTTAAATGATTGGAAGTCTAGCGATTTTGATTTTGCTCAGAAAAGATTGCGTATTTTAAGTGGGCTATATGGTATGTTAAGGCCTCTTGATTTGATACAAGCTTATCGTTTAGAGATGGGTACGAACTTTAAAAATAAAAGAGGGGGAAACCTCTATGAATTTTGGGGTAATAAATTAACAACAGCCTTGAGTAAGGCTATCGAGGAAACTAAAAGCAAGGCATTGGTAAATCTTGCTTCCAATGAATATGCCAATGCAGTTGACCTTAAAAAAATTGGTGTAGAGGTCATAACTCCTACATTTAAAGATTACAAAAATGGTAAATATAAATTTATTAGTTTTTATGCTAAGAAGGCCAGAGGCATGATGGCCGATTTTATTATCCGAAATAAAATCAAGACACGATCCAGATTGTTGGAATTTGAAACCGATGGATATTACTACTGTTCAGAATCTTCAACTACAAATGAACCTGTATTTTTGAGGGACTGAGAAAGTAATTATTTATTCTCTATAAGAGATTCAAATTTGATTAAATAATTCTTTAGCAAATGGTCCTCGATTGCATTTGGAAGTCTCTTTATAATTTCCTTAATATGAGCTTTAGGTGTTTTGCCTTTAGGGTCTAGATATAGTAAAAGACGATTCCAAGCACTTATTCCTTTATGCATTTTACCAGAAGGATCTATATAATGTAACTCACCGACATGGTGGAATCTGGAAATTCTGGGAGGAGTTCGTGGAACTATATCATGTCGATTTACAATGCGAAAACTTCTGCCCTTGGATATATAATCGTATAATTGGCGAAATTTTTTACATCCTACTCTAGGTGATCCAAATGTATAAATGGCATGAGGTTTGATTTCATTATGAAACATGTGAGCAGCAAAAATATTGGCAATGGCGCCACCAAGGCTATGACCAGTAATAATTAGTTTAGAGTTTTTATTTCCAATTTTTTCAACTTTGGATATTAACTCATCCCGAATATCGGATATTCCAAGATTGAAACCTCGATGAACACGATCCTCCGATTGGAAGGGACCTGGTGAGAATTGAGCGTCAATATTTTCCTGCCAAAGCTCAATATCAAATTCACTTCCTGTAAAAGCGACTACAGTTATTTCTTCGGATGAAGCTACAAAACCCCTGGCATTATTATTTGAAAAAGGGGAAACTGAAGTCATTCCCCATTCTTCGATTAATTTGTGGCCGATGAGTTCTTTAGGTAAATAGGCCGCATCCGATAGGAGGCAACAACTATAAGCGTTGTTAATATTAAACCCTTTGTCGTTGAGGTTGAATTTTAACATTATTATCTCTTTTAATATTAGAGGATAAATTTTTCTTACGATTATTTTTTCTTCAAAATTTCAATCATCGATTTCCCCATGCTTTCTCCTATCAACCAATAAGTTTCTGCGTTACAGCACCAGTGATAACGAATTGGTCTTGGTGATACGGAACCATCACGAAAAAAGTCTCTCGTTTCAACGTAACGAGTTGATCCTTTCAGCTCAGGAATTTCTGTTACCGATTTCTGTGAGTTTATGATGATGAGTCGCCTGTCAATGGATTGCTCCCAACCACCAAACCCACTTCCGGCTATGACAAAGGGAAGGTCATCGACATTTAAATCTCTTCTGACATCTTTTATGAAATTGATAAGATTTTGCTTATATTCTTTTGAATCTTTCATATTACAACCATCATTCCATCCTTGGTGCCAACCAAACCCCGCTATTTCTAATCTACTGCCTTTTAAGTTAGGAAAATACTTGTCCAAATTAGACATGATATTTTTCGTTTTATTTACTAAGTGATCATACTGACTTCCTATTTTGTCACCTCTAGCTTCACCATCCTTAGGGCCAGAACTTGGCGGTCTCCAAGGGCCGGCTAGACTGGTTCCACCAGGACCAAATTTTAATAGAATTACTGGTTCCTTTAAGTAATCACCGAGTACCCATCCAAAGCCAAGCTCAGGGCCTATTGAGCCTCTCCCAGCATATCCACCTACAGTAAGCTTTCCGTTTTTATTGAGCCAGCTAATCCATACGTCATCTCTGGTCTTCCATTCTCCATTCGAATTGGCTAAGGTTTTTAAATTCTTTGACGCCTTTGGATTTTTTATAAGTTTTTCGAGGGTTCCTCTTTGATCTGGCCTTCCTTTAATGAGCCCATGGCCTTCCATATTTGATTGGCCGGCAAGAATAAAGACTTTAACTGATTTTTTGGCGTTATGAGAATTTTGTCCGTATCCCTGCCATTGGAGACCAAGAAAAAATACGAAAGAAAATAAAAATATAAATTTATACATATAATAGGTGATAGATCAGTCGAGTCGCCTCTGTTTTTTCTGTGAGTAATTGTTCTAATCGTTTATAATAGTGATAGGTGACTAATATATACATAATTATTATTTTAATACTGATACTGGCAACAATTTTAGTGGTATTTTTATTGGCTCAGTCAAAACAAGTCAAAAAGCGCAGGCAGAGTTTAATGCTCTCAGTTTTTCCTCAAGAATGGCAAGATATCTTAAAGAAGAATTTTCCTTTGTATAAAAAATTGCCTGATAGCGTAAAAAAAACCTTACATGGATACATTAATATTTTCATGGATGAGAAGACCTTTGAGGCATGTGGCGATTTGGAAGAATTAACCGAAGAAATGTGCGTCACAATTGCAGGGCAAGCCTGTCTTCTTTTGGTTAATGGTCGATGCGGTTTTTATGATAAGCTAACAACTATTCTAGTTTATCCTGATATGTATCGTGCTGAACAAAGACAGAATAAAGATGGAACGATAGCAAGTGGAGGTTCACGGCTTGGGGAATCTTGGGAACAGGGCACTATAGTATTATCTTGGAAACATACGTTAAGAGGGCCTGCAATAACTAATGATGGGCAAAATTTGGTCATTCATGAATTTGCTCACCAACTAGATCAATGGGATGGCGCCGCTGATGGGGCTCCGTTGAAGGGATTTGATGAGGCCCACAAGGATTGGAGTAAAAATTTTCAAGAAGCNTACATTCAACATGCAGAGCGATTTAAAAAAGGGAGAAAGCTTGTCATTGATGAGTATGGAGCCACTAATCCGGCTGAGTTTTTTGCTGTAGCTNCGGAGACTTTCTTTGAAAAACCNAAAGCTCTTCTTAGGCGCTATCCTGCCNTTTATGATGANCTTAAGAGCTTTTATAAACTGGACCCAATTGATTGGTGATTTGGGTACTTTNTTCAAAACTAAGGNTAACTTAGTTCTTTATTTCNATCATCTTGATATTTGATCATCTATATTTATCNGTTTTTCTAAAATAANTAATTANATTAGTTTTAAAAACTTTATTCAATTTCCACCCTNAAAACCTCAAAATTATCAATTTTGATAAAAAATTACCGTTCANNTTTGATAAATTTATAAAAAATGATTTGCCAATGCTAAAATATTAAATAATTTTAAATATCTTATTAATTAGAATATTGAAGTGGCAAAACTATTATCAGATTGGGTAAAAGAGGATATTGCAGATGTAAAAGGCAGATCTGTTAGGTGGCTTTCTGAGCGACATTTTTTCAGAGATCCAATGCGACCGATTAAGTCTGATAGGGATTTTTTCTTTTCACCTGCAGATGGTGTAATTATTTATCAGAAAATCGTTAAAGAGGATGACGCTGTTATTGAGGTTAAAGGGCGTAATTATTCTCTAAAGGAAGCTGTCAGAGATCCTGAATATCCAAGTGGATTGAGTCTGGTGATTGGTATATTCATGACTTTTTATGATGTGCATATCAATAGAATCCCTTATCCAGGAGTTTTAAGCTATCGTGAATTGGAGCCAATAGAGAGTCTTAACCGTCCTATGTTGGCGATGGAAAATTCACTGATTGATGAGCTTACAGTCGATCACGATAATGCAGACTACCTACACTCTAATCAGAGAGTCCTTAATAAAGTTTCTGCCATTGATTTAGGATTGAATTACTACATTCTTCAGTTTGCTGACTATGACGTTGATTCGATTACGCCTTTTGATATCAGCCCTCATAGGTCTTACGAACAAAATGAAAGATTTTCTCAAATTCGTTATGGCTCTCAAGTAGACCTTATAATTCCTCTTACGAACTCCCTTAAATTTAAATTTTTGCAGGAAGAGGGGACCCATGTTGAGGCTGGCATTGATCCTTTACTTAAAATTCAACGTCCATTTGAACTATCATGATTGAATCAAAATCTCAGAAAGTAATTTCAAAATCTAAGAGCAAGACGTCTATAGTTAATCCCTTCATCGATTCAACTTCACCGTCAAAAGCATGGAATCTAAGTCATTTGGATGTGCCTACTTTCTTAATGTGCCCTCCTTTATCATACAACACCTCTGAGCCAAATAATATATGGATGGAAGATCTGGATGAGATTGATCGTAAGGTTGATGATAAAAAGGCAGCCCGTCAGTTTCAGGCCTTGTATCAATTCCTTTCCTCTCGAGGAGTTGTTCAACTGTTACCAGTTCCTGCCGATTGTGGCCTTCAGGATCTTATTTTCACTGCAAACTTAGGTATCATTCTGGAGCATTTACCTGCAAAAGATACTGTCATTATATCGAATTATAAATCTAAACCACGGATAGGTGAAACTGAGGTAGGGGTTAAGTTTTTTCAATCAATGGGGTATAAGACTATTGTTCCAACGACTAAGTTTGAGGGTGAAGCAGAGCTTAAGCATCTTTATGATAATGTCTATGTTGGCGGTTATGGATTGAGATCCCAGAAAGAAACTTATGATCAGTTAGAGGATCAATTTGGAATGAAGATAATCAAAGTCCGTGAGGATGATCCTTATCTATATCATCTGGATTGCTCAATCTTTCCTCTTACTTACGAAAAAACGATTGTATGCACAGAAATATTATCATCAAAAGAAGTGAAAGAAATTGAGGCTGTTACTGAAATTATAGATATTTCCCGTGATGAAGCTCTGCCTGGATTATGTAACTCTGTTCGTCTGGGTAACTATATACTTAATGGCTCTCATATTCATGAGCTCAAAAGAGGTACAGAAAATTACCGGTTAGAGTTGGCAAAAAATCGAAAACTTGAGGATATCGCTGCGGATAATGGATTCGAATTAGCTCTATTTAATTTGAGTGAATACCAAAAAGGGGGAGCGGCCCTCTCATGTATGGTCATGCATTTGAACAGAGTGTCTTATCAGTATCGATTAATCTAAGAACATTTAATCAATTAGGTTTAGGTTCTGCCATCGATTTGATTTCCATCGCCTCCAAAACAACGTGCCTTGCAAGATAATATAGATCATTGCTAGGGCCCATATTAGCGAGGAGCCATAATCTTTGAAGAAGGTAATTGCAGTGAAGCCTCCAGCGCCGAGGATTATTATGCTAAGAATGATGTTAGCTTTAGAAGTCCATTTGGTATCGCCTGTCCCTTGAAGTGCGTGTAGGTAAGTAACATTCATTGCGTCGAACCATTGAGCAATGCTGATAAAGATGATCGATCCGCATGCGATGTCTATAATGGCTTTCTGGTCGGTGAAAAAAGAAACTAATGGGTATCTAAATACAAATAAGACTATTCCTGCGGAAAGCATGAATAGGGAATTGATTCTAAAGCAGATTTTGACGTGTTCCTTTGCCATATTGGCTGAACCCTTGCCAATTGAATTGGCGACTAAAGCCAAAAGAATAGTGGCGACACCCTCTGCTGGCATGAAAGTAAATTGCATAAATCTGGTTAGAATTGTGGTTGCTCCCAAGGCTTCTTCACCATAGTAAGAAATTAATGCTCCAATCAAAACTCCCCAGGAGAGGACATCAACTGCGCCTTGAACACCAGCTGGGAGACCAGATGACCAAAGTTTTTTAAATCCATTAAAGGACTTAGGGATTTGATTAGTGCTCATTGTTTTGTTTGAGGGAGCAAGAATGAAATGAAGAAAAAGAATAATACACTCAATGCCGCTTGCGATCACGGTTGCCCATGCAGCGCCATCAAACCCAATTTCTGGCAAGGGGCCTTTTCCAAAGACGAGCCCATATGTAATAATTACATTCAAGAATAATCCGAGAAGGCTGCATAAAAGAACGATCGTGGGTTTTTTTATTCCTAAATAGTAATTAGCTATGGCATTAGTGGCCAGAACTCCGGGTAGAGCGAGAAGGCTGATTTTAAAATATCTCGATTCAAGGTTGCCCAGCGATTGGGGGGTGTTTCCTGAAATGAATTCGAAAATTGAACCGATTGGCCATAAAGCTATCGATAAAGTTCCGACAAATATTGCAAATATTATTCCAAGCCATGCATATTGACCACAGAGTTGCAATTTGCCGGCTCCATAATTTTGGCCGACTAAAGCAGTAACAATTCCTAGAAAGGAATAAGCAAAACTTACAATGACAAATATACTCATTGAGGGAAGTGTCATCGCCGCCAATTCTGTACTTCCTATTTTTCCTAGAATCCATGCGTCAGTAGCCTGCATCCCTGCGAAGGTGCAGTTTAAAAGAATTACAGGCATTGCTAGCCTAAGCGCAGCCATATAAGAGGGTTTTGCCAGCAAGTGTTTGTTTGTATGTTCTGACTGATTATCCAAAGGAGTGCCTTTATTGATACTCCTAAATTTCTCCTTCAAATGCCCTTGAACGCAAGCTGCTTTATTTGTCTTGGTTAAATATTAATCTCACCAAGATATCTGTAATTACAAAAATTATGAAAAATATATTTGATTATTTAATAATTAATATCAAATTATAATAATCATAATTATAATTTATATGAGAAATTCGATATTTATCATTCTAATTGTTGGGGCATTTTGCCTTCAATCTTGTAAAAAAGACAGCAGTGTTAATCTTGATGAGGTTAAGCCGACCAATCGTTCAGTAAAATTATTGAGCTGGTCTGAGTACTTTGATCCTCAAGTGATTGAGCAATTCACGAAAGATACTGGCTTTGATGTTGATTATATTACTTATGAAGATCCTGATGAAGTTGAAGCTAGGCTAGCTTCAGAGCCTGGGAAATTTGACGTTGTTATTGCTGATGACCTTTCTATTAATAGACTTTCTGAATTGAGGTTAATTCAGTCAATTGACGATAAGTTGTTACAAAATTCATCGAATATATCTGATGAATATGTTGGGAAGAAATTCGACCCAACAAATGATTATTCTTTGCCGTATATGTGGGGAACGACTCTTATTGCTTACAGATCGGATAAAATCGAGCAGCCAGAAAAGACTTGGAAATCACTTTGGAATAAAAAGTATAAGGATAGAGTGATGCTAATTGATGATAGGGTCGAGGGGTTAGGTATTAGCATGTTATCCAACGGTTTGCCTATTAATAGTTCAATCCCTGAACACATTGAATCTGCCTCGGCTCAGATTGTTGATGGCGTAGAAAAAATTGGTCTAAGAGTTGGTAGTGATGCTGATGTCAGAGCTGGATTGCTCTCAGGTGACGTTTGGATAGCATCATGTTACAGTGGAGATGCAGCGATGATTGCTTTGGAGAATGAAAATATTCAATTTTTCATTCCTGATGAAGGGGCGCCTTTATGGATGGATAATTTTTCTATTGCTAGTGATTCTACCAATGTTTCTGGGGCTCATCAGTTTGTTGATTATATGTTAAGAAAAGATTCGGCTGCAAAGAACGCAAACTTTACCTGGTACGGAACAACTAATTCAGGTGCTCTGTCTCTAATTGATAAAGAGCTGCTAGAAGATGAGACTATCAACCCTCCAGAATCAGTGCGTTCACTTTGCCAATTTTATTTCGCACCTGATGGCGATCGCGATGTTCTTCTTAACAAAGCGTGGGGCAAGGTGGTAGATGCTATTAGATCTAAGCCCAAGAGCAAATATGATACAGAGGTGGCCTCAGGATCTGGTCAGTAATATTTGAGGCGATTGGCCTAGTTATTATCAATTAGCGATAAGGTTCTTTGTAAAATGAACTCAATTAGGACGCGATTTCTTTTAGTGCTTTTGGCTGTTGGATTGATTCCAATGGTGTTTGTGATCTTGGTTACTAATCAAAGAACCAGAGATTCACTTGAGGAATCAGAGCGGGAAAAAATAGCCGCAGTGACCTATGAGGTGGCTAGACAGGCTAGGCTCGTTATGGATTCTGCAGTTAATGATCTTGTGGCCTTACAAGGTAATCGGATAGTTACTGATTCCTCGATTCCAATGGATATCAGAGTTGAGGAAATGAAAAGGCTGGTGGCAGCATATAAAATGTTCGATGATATTACCCTTTATGACTCAAAAGGGGTAATTGTAAGGTCAACAACCAATGAAAATCATCCTGAGCCTGAAGAAAAAACACTTTGGTTTAAGGACTGCCTTTCTCTGCAGGAGGTTATCACTTCTCGTCCTCATCATGTTGTTGGTGAAGATGGATTACATCTCAAGGTTTATATTCCTCTTAACATAGCATCAACAGTTGAAAGTTTTGTCTTAAGGGCGCGACTCAAGTTTGATCCTATGTGGGATTTGATTGATGGTATCAAGATAGGGGAAAGGGGGGAGGCTGTTTTACTGGACCCAAGAGGAAGGTTAATTGCCGGAAGAGATAAGGAAATGATATCAAGGCCATATTTTAGTGGAGGGGTGACGCCTTTCTGGAGTCATAGTAAAGGTTTTGTCAAAAAGGACGATGAGGACTATTATTTTCATAGTGAAATTCTTCCGGCGGATGATACCGGAGTTGGTGAGGCTTGGGTTATTGCTTGCTTAAGACCAAGATCAGAGGTGCTTGCTTTTGTTCAGCAGGCGGTCACTTTGCAGTCTAGAATTGCGTTAATCGTTCTAATTATCACGGGCCTTATTGGGTTTTGGTTGGCCAAGATGATTGCGAATCCAATTGTTCGAGCATCTACTGTGGCGAGAAGAGTTGAAGAAGGAGAATTAAATGTTCGTATGCAAGAGCAAGGAGTTAGTGAAATTAAGCAGTTGGGAGTATCATTTAATGCAATGATTGATGAGGTTAGAAATCATCGATACGAACTTGAAGCTATGGTTGATTCTAGGACGAAAAGTCTTAGAAATTCACAAAAAAAACTAGAAGATACTTCAGCTCAGTTAAGGGCTTCATACGAGGCAGCTCGAGATGGAATTATTGTTGTTGGAGTTGATGGTAATTTTATCGCTGCCAATCAAAGGGTAATCGATTTATTTCAGATGAGTGAGGATTTGGGTTTGAATAACGTAGTTGATTTCGCCGAAAGCGTTAAATCAAAGTTTTGTAAGCCTAGCCAATTTATATCTAGTTGGACGAAAATTAATAATGACGATTCTCAGGTTAGAGAGGTGGAATGGATAATGACATATCCTGAGGAGAAGATATTGTCTGTATATACCTCTCCTGTATTACTTCCTAATGGTAGTCAGATTGCCAGGTTTTGGAGTTTTCGTGATGTAACAGAAGAGAGACGATTACAAAAAGGCCTTGAGCAGGCTCAAAAAATGGAAGCTGTTGGAAGGCTGGCGGGAGGTGTTGCTCACGATTTTAATAATTTGCTAACTGGTATAATTGGAAACTTAAGCCTAGTAAAA
>NYVP01000045.1 GCA_002684575.1 Verrucomicrobiales bacterium | reverse complement strand
ATGAAAAGAAAAATGGTCCATTGAATTTTTGATGATCTGATTGACCGAATCAGAGGACAAGCTTGGATTAAGCCAATCCATCCAGTGCTGTTCTGGAACAATCACAGGCATCCTATCATGAATGAAGTGAATTGGTTGGGAAGCGGTTTTGGTAATGATGGTATAGGAGTGAATTGAATTTTCCTGACCCTCATTCCATGTGTCGTATAGGCCTCCGAAGGCTAAAGGGTTATTGTTTGAGGCATAAATAAAGTGTGGAATTTTTCCTTTTTCGCTAGATTGCCATTCGTAGTACCCTGAGGCTGGGACAAGACATCTTTTACGTTTGATTAGGTTTTTAAACGTTGGTTTCTGGAACAATGTCTCAGATCTAGCGTTGATGGGTTTAATTTTCGGGTTGTGAACTTTTGACCACTGAGGAATGAGACCCCAGATCATGTTTGAGGTTTTAGTCATATCGCCGTTGGAAGAGATGACGGGATGAGCTATTCCAGGGCAGGCATTAAAAGTTGGCGAGTAAGCCTCAAGTTTTACCCTTAATTTCTCCTCAAACTGTTTTTTTGGTATTTTGGCTGTGGAATATCGACCGCACATCCTAAGGCTTGAAAATATTAACGTTTATCCTCATGTTGCTAATGAAGTTTAAATTGAAGAAAATCACAAACCAATAGATATAACGATGATAAAGTTATTTTTCCCGTTTTTAGCGTCTTTATTTTTGGCGGTTTCATCCGGCCAGCAAAGACCAAACGTCGTGTTGATTTTGTCTGATGACTTGGGTTATCACGATCTCGGCTGCTACGGGCACCCGAAAATAAAAACTCCAATCATTGATCAATTAGCTAAAGATGGAGTCCGTTTAACAAGCTTCTATTCAGGTTCGACCGTGTGCACGCCTTCGAGAATGGCATTATTAACCGGATCCTACCCTGTGAGATACGGATGGTCCAAGGGGGTTGTCGGTCATATCATGGAAAAAAAGAGAGGGCTCAGCCCTAAGGCAACGACGATGGCGGAGATATTTAAGGAAGCGGGTTATAAAACAGGTATTTTTGGTAAATGGCATCTGGGAGATGAGCCTAATTTTATGCCTAATAATCAAGGCTTTGATGAGTCCTTCTTCATNAATAAAAGTAATAATCAAACCAAAAAGATTTGGACCGGAGGAGAAGTCACCCAAAANCCTTTTGATAATAAACTNNTAACAGAAGCGTTTACCAANGGNGCGAAAGCTTTCATAAAAAAGAATAAAGANNTTCCCTTTTTCTTGTACGTTCCTTANTCNGCACCTCATTTTCCNTTGGAGGCNCATCCTGNTTGGAAGGGTGAATCAGACTATGGTGTTTATGGAGATGTTGTCGAAGAGATGGATGCTAGGGTAGGGGAGATACTCACGGAGTTGAATGTGAATAATTTATCTGATAAAACCATAGTTGTTTTTATGTCGGATAATGGCCCTGAACCTCTCACCAAAGAGTCAAAGGCAAAACCATTTCGTGGTAAAAAGTGGAGTGCTCTTGAGGGAGGGAATAGGGTCCCATGCATCATTAAGTCCCCTAACAAATCAAAGGGAGGGACTGTTTATAATAAAACAGTTTCCGCGATGGACATGCTTCCTTCTCTCGCTCATGCCTGTGGAATTAATATTCCTGAAAGGTCTGGAGAAACGCCACCAATAGATGGGGTTAATTTATGGGATGAATTAATTGGAAAGAAATTAGAGGCCAGCGGACGACCAGATCTCTTGTTTTGGCATGGAGCGGATGGGTTTCAAGCCATTAGAATGGGAGCCTGGAAGCTTTTTTTAAATCGTAGAGACGCAGAACTTAGTGGCGAGGGGCCAGCCTTATTTAAGGTAAAGGATGATATTAAAGAACGTAATGATTTAAGTAAATTATTTCCTGCTATCGTNACCAAGATGACAGGCGTGGCAAGTCAACGATTGGAGTCAATAAAGAGGAGATCTATTCCTTTAGGGGGAGTGAAGCAATAACTACTCTGTTTCTGAAATACGAACCCTGTAGATTGCTCTTGTTTGGCCTTCTTCAAGACTCGTGTCTTCAAATGACATGGTTGTGTCCTCTGAAAAGAGGGCATCTTCAAGTTCTCCCCACTCATTAATAATATCATCCCAACGATCTACTGAGTAGAACACACCTGGCTCAGATCTCCATTCTAAGGTGAATAAATTTTCTNCTTGGTTGAAATTGAAAGTNGTGATTTCAAATGGTGAAGGAGCCCAAGTGGCTGCTTTTAGAAACAATGATGAATCTAAAATGCCCTCCGAATAACGAACTTCATCAATCAGTATTTCGTAGCCTGCTGTATTAAATTTCCCAAATAATATTCCAGCTGCTGGGTGCGTGTAGCCATTTTCCTCGGAGTCAGATAGAAGCTTAGAGTCCATGAACTCATAATTATAATAAAAAGTAATCTCCTGGAGTTCCTCATCGAAGGTCATGGCGATGTGATTCCATTTATCAACGTCATTGATGCCGTCACCGTCGAGTGACCAGTCGGTCTCATCGTCATAGCTCGTGACAAGGCCGTCTCCGGAATCGGTATCAATAAAAATACGATTTTCAGAGGGCACATTAGTCCAGCCTGTTGGCCCAATAACAAAGTTGGAGTTTTCATCGATATCCTTTTCTGCCTTGTTGTCGGGAATTCCACCGGCGGGGGGGTCCCAACGGGAACGAATTCTTCCATAGGAACCCTTGTTGGCGTGATCAAAATCGATTTGCCACTGGAGGTCATTGAGTTGGCGGCGTTTCAAAAATTGATGATAAGCTGCAGGTTCGCCAACCAGCTTTAAAAACATTTCTACTGTAAATGAGGTATTGAATTTTGAATTATCACTGGCGCCTATACGAGCATTGGCATTGATGGCGCTCATGGAGAAATTATTTTCAAGATAGGCATCTGTGGCTGGATCCGTGATGAAGGGGCCGGGAACATCTGTCGAATAGATTGGGTTTCCAGCAACCCTCAGGGCCGGGTGTAGTGAGGACACGTCATTTCTAATGAGGCTAATAGAGGCCTCTTCACGTGCTCCTGTCCCATCAATTCTCCAATGAGCAATAGTGCTAGGGTTCACATCCTCTAAAACTGCCCGAAGAAATTCGTTAGGGGTCAGTATACCGCTAGAGTACCTGACCTCATCAAGTAGAACTTCGTACCCGCCATTGGCAAGCTTTCCAAAATCGATTGGAGCTGCTGGGTGGGTGTATCCGTTCTCTTCCCCGTCAGCCAGAATTTTTCTTTGAGCTAATGAATAATCAAAGAAATAAGAAATTTCTCCCGTTTCCTGATCAAANGTGAGAGCAACATGGTGCCACCTTGTATCATCATTAATGCCATCCCCCTGGAGACTGACCTTTGTGTCATTGACGTTGGGGCTGGNCCCATCATAAATGTAATCACTAGGGTTGGCTGTATTTTGATCCCCAATATCTTCGGCGTTCTCATCCTTGGCTCCAGTGTCCACGAATATTCTAGGTGCGTTGTTGTTTCCTTGNGGNGAGACTACAAAATTGACGTTTTCATCAACGCCAATTTCGGACGTATTGTCAGAGNCCCCTCCAGCCGGTGTGTCCCATCGTGAACGAGATCGTCCATAATAGAAACCATTGTTGCTGTTATCAAAGTCTAATTGCCAGCGTAGATCCTGACCCTCCTGCCTTCTTAAAAAGGAGTGCCATCCGCCAGGCTCACCCACAATTTTTATGAACATCTCAACTGTAAAACTTGTGTTGAATGCCTCGGAGTCAGGGACTCTGAGGCTTGAGTTTGGGTCTGTCGCATTGAGAGAAAAATTATTATCCAGAACCTCATCTTCGATGGGGTTGTAGATCTTATTCGCAGGAGTGTCAGAGGAATAAAGTGGATTGCCAGCTTGCAGGCTGGCATCATGGGTTCCAGGATTTGCAGAGTTAACCGACTCAGTGATAGGNAGGTCGACCTCAGCATTTTGTGAATCAAATCTCCAATGTCCGACCGTGTTCTGATGNTCGTCGGCTAAGATTGGAGAATGGGTATTAAAAATAAATACGAGAGTTGCTAATTTTTTATACATTTTTGAGGCAATGAGCAAAGAGTTGAAAGATTTCTAGTATTTTATTTAAATNTTTTTAATCNAAGTCAAGAAGCTAACTTCCAATAATTACATACATTTTTGGGTGAATTTATTTATAATTGGCACTAAGTAAGTAACTTATTCCCTTATGAACCACGAATTAGATTCTCAAAAACTCAAAGGAAATGCTATGGATCTTGAGGATTGGGAGGAGGATTTGCTGAGAAGATATCCNGAGGGATCTACTAATACCGAGGGCAAAGAAAAGGAACAATTCCGCGATTATGAAGCTGNGGTAAGGCCTGAAGTGAAAGAGTTTTATAGGCTAAATCACAAACATCAAACACTTGATTTTGCCATATCAAAAAAAGAGGACTTTACTCAACTGAATCGACGGAAGATGACAGTCTGGGAAGCGATCGAGTTTCTTAACGAGCTNATTGATGATAGTGACCCTGATATTGAGCTTCCGCAAATTGAACATATCCTTCAAACAGCGGAGGCNATTCGAAAAGATGGTCATCCGCGTTGGTTTATTCTTACCGGATTAATTCATGATCTTGGTAAAATATTATGCTTGTTTGGCGAGGAGCAGTGGGCTGTGGTCGGTGATACTTTTCCCCTTGGCTGCAAATTTTCAGAAAAAATAGTTTTCCATGAATTTTTCTCAGCCAACTCAGACTTTAATAACCCNAATTACTCCAGTGAACTTGGTATTTATCAAGAAGGCTGCGGGTTATCTAATGTCACAATGTCTTGGGGGCATGATGAGTATCTATATCATGTTGTAAAAGATTACTTACCTGATCCGGCTTTATATATGATTAGGTACCATTCTTTTTATCCAGCTCATAAAGAGGGTGATTATTCTTATTTGATGAATGATCATGATAAGGAAATGTTTTCATGGGTAAGAGCTTTTAATCCTTATGACTTGTATACAAAGAGTGAGGAGAGAGTAAATGTTGAAGAGCTTCGACCATTTTATGATGATCTCATTAATGAATTTTTACCCGGAACACTTTCATGGTAACAAAATTGTCTATCCTTTTTCTTTTTGTTATATCGTTATCCGTAAAAGGCGCTGAAAAATTCTCTCTATTGGTTGAGGGACATGCCCATAATGATTATTATCATAAAAGGCCTCTCGAAGATGCCCTCGAATGTTTTTTTTGTAGCATTGAAGTGGATGTTTTTTTAAAGGATGGGAAATTTTTAGTGGGCCATGATAGAGACGAGCTTAGAGAGGATNGAACATTAGAAAGGCTTTACCTTGACCCTTTAAAGAAAAGNGTGNTGGACGGTAANGGGTATGTNTATNANGAGAAAAAAAGAATTACTCTTTTTATAGATATCAAGTCAGATGGTANAGAGGCTTACGCTGAGCTTAGGAAGCTCTTAAAAGATTATAATAATATCGTTAGTGGATTGGTGGACGGCGTGTGGAAGGAGAGAGCTGTGGATATTGTTGTTAGTGGTAACCGAGCAAAAGAAATGATTGCGAATGATTTAACCAGAAGGGTTGGGATTGATGGACGGATCTCTGATTTTGGGAGTAATCAATCAAATCATTTGATGCCTATAATCAGCGATANATGGAGTTCTCATTTCAATTGGAGAGGTGAGGGGACCTTTTCAGACAAAGAGAAAACCAAGCTCAAAGGAATGATTCAAAGGGCCCATAAAGAAGGAAGAAGGATTCGATTTTGGGCAACTCCTGATAAAAAATCGGTATGGAGAGAACTTGAAGATGCTGGAGTTGATCTCATTAATACCGATGATCTCAAAGGTCTTTCTGATTTTATCAGAACTTATAATAAAAAATAACATTATAGGGTTGATAAAATTTCGTACTCTTAATTTCTGTTGAAATGTGCAGGAACACGCATTTATCATAAAAATTTTAACTATTCCTAATAGATAGTAAAAAATTTTAAAACATTTATTATATATCTTTTTCTTGTTCTAAATATCAATGGACATGATGAACTGCACTGGATATTAAAAAAATAAAAAATAAGGAAACCTGCTTTACGAGTGTTGAGATCTCCATAGCTTATTAACATATAATATCTATGACCATGGGGGGATATATGTATAGATCGACAATTTCGTNTATTTGTACGTCGTTCTTATTTTACTCTTTAATCCAGATACAAGAGGTTGTCTCTTCGGAAAAAGGTAAGAGCCTTTGGTCGTTAAAAAAGATATCCTCNGTCGAGCCTCCGATCATCGAGAAAGATTCATGGTCCANAAACGCGNTTGATAAATTTATCCTAAAGAGACTTCAGGACAGTCAAATCAAACCAAATCCTTCTGCNGAAAAATTAACAATTATTAGAAGGGTCAGTTTTGACCTTTTGGGGCTGGCTCCCAGTAGAGAGGATATTGAAGGTTTTCTTGCTGATAATTCTAAAGGAGCATATGACAAGGTCTTAGACAAACTGTTATCAAGTCCGCATTATGGTGAAAGGTGGGGAAGGCATTGGNTNGATGTTGCAAGATTTGGAGAAAGTCACGGTTATGAAAGCGATAATGAAAGGCCCCATGCATGGACATATAGAGATGCGGTGATCAGAGCCTTTAATCAGGATTTGCCATTCGATCGCTTTGTCAAATGGCAGGTCGCAGGGGACATTCTTGAGCCTNAAGATTCTTTGGCGGTGACTCTAACTGGTTTTCTTAGTGCTGGATCTACAGTTACGAATGTCGATGGGGTTGATAGAGAAAAAGCCAATTACGATAAGATGGATGATATTGTTTCAGCAACTGGTTCGGCTTTTCTTGGCCTAACGGTTGGATGTGCAAGATGCCATGATCATAAGTATGATCCGATCTCGCAGAAAGATTATTATAAAATGGTTGGATTTTTTCTGCCTGGCCGAGAGGGAGACAGACAGGTCGAACTTGGAGAACCCGGTTCAAAGGTTAAAGCCATGGTTTGGAATGGTGGGAAAAAACGGTCTAACCCAATTCTTAAAAGAGGAGATGTTGAACAAAAGGGAGAGGACGTNGGTATTGGTGTATTGACGGCTTTAAGTGAAAATGACGGAGATACTAAAGAATGGATTAATCAGGACGAATTAAATAAAAGTGATGGCCGAAACGCACTAGCCTATTGGCTTACAGACCCTGCAAAGGGATCAGGGCATTTGTTGGCCCGGGTTATCGTTAATCGTATATGGCAACATCATTTTGGGGAAGGTTTGGTTAAAACGAGTAATAATTTCGGTCAAGTTGGTGATGAACCAACCCATCCANAATTGCTTGATTGGCTTGCACTGCAGTTAATGAATGAAGGCTGGAAAATAAAACCTATTCATAAACTAATTATGAAAAGTTCGACCTACTTGCAGAGTGTGGACTGGGATCAAAATAGA
The DNA here is from genome assembly GCA_002684575.1 of Verrucomicrobiales bacterium. GTDB lineage: Bacteria > Verrucomicrobiota > Verrucomicrobiia > Verrucomicrobiales > DEV007 > EC70. The sequence continues at coordinate 1,090 of NYVP01000045.1, read as the reverse complement.
TATGAAATTGATCCGCAAAATAAACTTTATTGGAGAAAGAAACCGCGCCGGCTTGAGGGAGAGATTATCAGAGACTCAATAATGAATACTGCTGGCACATTAAACAGAAAACTTTACGGGCCAAGCGTAAAGCCTTGGGTGTCTAAGGACGCGATTAATACCGGGTCTACGAATAAATGGCCTGTGAACGTCAAGGATGGCCCTAATACATGGAGAAGAAGCATTTATGTGTTCATGAGGCGATCCATGAGAGTTCCTTTTTTTGAAGTGTTCGATGTTCCTGATGGAATGCAAAGCAGGGGAGTTCGCGAACTGACCACGGTTCCTACACAGGCACTTATGTTGTTGAATAATCAGTTTGTTCGTAATCAGGCTTCACTTTTTGCAGAAAGGATAAGAAAAAATGTAGGAGAGAAAGATCTCTCTGATTTTGTTGAGGAAGCCTATTGGCTGGCCCTTTCTAGGTCACCGACAGAGAAAGAGGTTAATGCAAGTGTCGAATTGTTGGGCAATGAGGGGCAAAGTTTAGAAAACTTCTGTCACATATTATTTACCCTGAATGAATTTTGTTATGTTGACTAATCATAAGGANAATCTTTCAAGACGTGAGTTGTTAAAGAGGTCAGGATGTGGCTTTGGCTCTCTGGCTCTCTCTGCGATGATGGCTCAGGAAGGATTGCTTGGTGAATCTAAAACTTCTCCATTTATTCCTAGCAGACCTCATTTTGCCTCAAGAGCCAAGAGTGTGATATTTCTTTTCATGTATGGCGGACCAAGTCATGTGGATCTATTCGATTACAAACCTTCTCTTNAAAAGTATTCAGGCAAGAGTGTTAATGANGTGGTTAANACNAAAGGAGCNCGAAGNGGTGGAGTGCTTTTNCCATCACCCTATAAATTTGATAGACATGGAGANAGTGGTCATTGGGTATCTGATAGATATCCGCATNTATCAAAGGTCATAGATAATACGGCAATGCTTCGAGGTGTATATGGTCACTCCATAAGTCATGCTCCTGCACTTTTTGAGGTAAATACTGGAATGATTAGAACTGGTTTTCCAAGTTTAGGATCTTGGGTTAATTATGGG
>NYVP01000044.1 GCA_002684575.1 Verrucomicrobiales bacterium | reverse complement strand
CGCATTGATATCGAAGACCCGGACTCCATTGTCCCCACCATCTTCGCGACGAAGCGGATGACCCCCGAGCATGTTCTCAACGATCCTCTCATCCATCTCGCGCATATTCAAAAACTTCACTTTCTTTCCGTGGGTCTTGTCCGAGTGATCAACAATATCAACCATCTGCTTATTACTCATCCAGCCTCCAGCATGAAAACATAATGAGACGGCCCCCTGCTTGGCCACTGTCGCATCGACCGCCGCTTTGAAGTCCGCAATCGTGACCGGGTTCTGATTTCCGTGAAGTGCCTGTCCGGTGTAATCATTGGGATAGACAAAAGGAAGCTCCCAAATTAGATTACCTACCACAAAAGGGTAAGGGTAATTCTCCACATAATTAACGAAACCATTCATCAGGTACTTTGAAAAACGATTGGCTCCGGATGGATCATCATCAAAAATGGATTTGGGAATCTCAGGATCATCCGGCGTAAACACCACTCCCACACTGGTGCTCGATGTCATGAAGTTTCCAAGATCACTGACCCCATTCATGATTTCAGCATAAGCCCTAGGACTTGGTGTATTCTGACCATCCATGCATGGGAAACGGAAACCTACCGAACGATTATTCGGAATCATCGCCAGCAAGTCGACACAGCCGTGATAATTAGCTCGAGCTCTCCTAAAATCGTAACGCTGAAGTAAAGGACACGGATGCGTTAAGGTATGCGTCTCTAGTGAGACTCCCTGCTCGAAGAACCATTGCATGTTGGCATGATCTGGTTCCGGACGGTTACAGGTGATACTGACTGGACCCCTCCCATCGATAAGCTTTAATCTTTCAATAATTGGAGTCAAATAATCACGGAAGTTCTGACCGTCTCCTGACATGTCATCAATCGCCAGAACCATAACCCCTTGCACCCCTTTTTCTCCTATCCACTGAGGTGTAATAAGTTTGGCCGATTTGATGTTTACCTGCCAAGGGTTGTTGGGCTCATCAAGATGAGCAAGTCGGTTCGCTTCAGAGGATTGGACCGGTAAATTAAACAGCAATGAAAAGATAGCGGCAATGGCTATGGGAAAACCTTTTGTCTGTATCATTATGTAACATTAACAAAGACCCACCAAAGTGTTAATCAAAAATTTCATTCAAATGAATGCTAGAAAACCCTGTATTAAGGACTTTTTTACGATCAAGAATGATTATCTTTATAGAGACAATCAATAAAAGAAATTTAACGGTGTAGCACCACCAAACACACCTCTAGATTAATAATGTTTTGTTGCATTTGTTAGTCTAATTATCCATCCTATAGAGATGGAAGATTGAAAAGGAAACAAAGATCCAGAAAAATAATGGGAAATCTTTGGAAATAATTAAACCACAGTCATACTGCTGAGTTTAATAAGTTATGAGAAGAGTATCAAAAACCCCTAAAAGAATGGGTCAAAGGAAACAGAAGAAAAGCGTTTAAGAAAATTAATTTGCAATGGGCCTCTTTATTTTGGGTTGTGTTATTTTTGCAATCTATAAATTCCTCTCTGGTAACTAGGCTTCTGATTATAATATTTCGGAAGCGTATCCAAATTCATCAGACACGAGTTGCTTTATTTTTGAGGTATCTAACTCCAAGCCAATACATAAAAGTGACGATGACAAATTGCTGATATCTGAAACAGAAATTGGAGACGGAGAAATTTCATTCCCGACCCGCTCGAAAAGCCATCTTGATCCTGGCTGTTCAATAACTTTAACGAGAGCCTTTGCACGAAGAACTTCTTTAGGAAGCTTTTTGAGAAGTCTCTCCATTGATGAATTTCGCACTTTAGGCGGAAGAGAAACCTGACACCCTTTCACCTGGTGAGAAAGCAGATGAACCTCATCATGATGGCCGCTATGTGAATCACAAAATTCACCTACATTAATCGTAGAAAGATCCAGCTCAGAAATATTCTCCCCCGATTTTTGAGCACAACTAATTAAGGCTTTAGCCAATCGTTCGTTAGTTATTCTCTGAGATTGTGGAAATTGATCTTTTAGAAGATTTTCAACCCTTTCAACATCATCCTCACTAGCTAAATCAGTATAGGATAAAAAGTGCAGTGACGACGCCTCCATCTGTCTCTTTTCAATCGGAGTTAATTGATCTCGATTCCCCCACTTGCGCACATCAACCATACAAATTTGCATCATCGGGCTTAAGGAAAGACTGTCTTTCAGCAACGAAAAATTTTCAATTATGGCTAAGGGGTCGGCCGTTCCATTAAGCTCGAGAACCAATAAGTCGCCTTTACCGCTCGAGGCTGTTTTGCACAGAGCCATCAACTCCTCTAAGCTTTCACAGCAGGCACAACTTGCCGAGAGGGGCACAATGCTACTGGCATGATTTGTATTGATGCTGGCAGCATCCAGTTGAGCATTAGCGATATCATTTAATATCACGTCAGCCTCTATTCCGTGATCGGAAAAATCATTTAATAGCCCACGTATTAAACTTGTTTTGCCAGACCCTAGAAACCCAGCAACTATGAGGAGTGGTTTATTAGTTAAAATGTGACTTTGGGGTTAATAGTTCTTCGAGTCCTTATTATATGTAAATATAGTAAAAAACATTTTAACACTTTGAACATCCGCAGGATGGCTTGGAGCAATCACTACCTGAATCATTTCCCTTGGATGAAGTATATCCAATACCATCAGTCATGACCCGCTGGACGGGAACGCCTGTTTCTGGATGTTTTTTAAGGGCTTCATCAAGGATACTTTGCTGCCATTCAAAGCGTTCCACTTTGTCACCAGCTTTCTTTGGAATTGTCTCATAAACGTAGGTGATCATAGTAATTATTTATTTGATATTCCTCAATAATGCAACATAATTGCATTTGAACAATGAGTTTATCCGCCTCATCAGAAGATTCAGAATTTTTGGCAAAAGCTGACCGTATTGGTATCGGAGCGTCAGTTCTGTGTGCAATTCACTGTGCAGTGGCACCTTTCTTGCTCATATTTCTTCCCGCATTCGGAAAAATCTGGGCCCATCCATTATCTCACATTCTGGTGGCCATGCTAGTTGTACCATTGGCAGCATTTTCAATTCGCAGAGGTTACCTCACTCACCAAAAACGTTGGGTACTGGTCACTGCCTACATTGGAATTTTTGTTGTTCTTACTGGGGCAGCTCTTCCCGCTTTCAGTAAAGAATCTCAAACACCAACCGCCTCACCCAATGAATCTACGACTGAAGCAAATAATGATTCAAAAGCTGAAGGCGAATCCGTTTTTACATTCTCGGTCAGTGATGATTCTGAAACAGAAGAGGTAAAGACTGAAGAAGAATCAACTTTCACTTTCTCAGTCGATGATGAGGCCGAGCCTGAAAATTCAAAAGGTGAAGGTGAATGCGAGATGACTGAAGGCACTCAGTGCATAGATGATTGTTGTCCAAGTCTACAGGTTAATGAGACAGGCGAAACTTATCTCAACGTTCCCCCGGCAGCTATAGCCAGCACACTCGGAGGCCTATTTCTTATAGTTGCCCATGTCGGTAACATCTGCGCATGCGGCCATTCATGCAGGAACGGCAAATGTAAAGACTGCTAGAAATTATTTGGCTCTGGGATCACAACATCAGAATTCCGAATCGAGGAACTTTCTCTAAACCTTTAGAATCAACTATCTATTACCAACTTGCACCCTTTTGGATTGGTTTACCCAACATATCCTCCAGCACTTCACTCTCATAAACGAGATGACCTGAACCGTAAATAACAAGGACACGCCTATGCTCTAAAAGCATCTTACTTTGAAAAGAAATAAGGTGTTTTTCTCTCGCCATCATTGCAGCAATTCCCATTCGCTTTAATAGATTGGGATTCTCAGTCGCTATCGGGGCTATGTCACCTCGCCTGAGATTTTCGGCACTAAAATTTCTTCCCGTAGTTTTATGGTACCAGTCTTTAAACTGATCAACAGTCAACGCTGTTTCGAGTTCAAACTGTTGGATCATTCTGGGTAATAAACTTTTCACTTTATCATCTAACTCGGCCTCAGGATGTTCTCGGCGGACTTGGCCCAGATGTCGGACAACAAGAAACCCAAGTATATCAGTATCATCTTTGGTAACGGCACGTAGTGCTTCCGTCGTGACAAATGGCATGGGCTCTCCTCCAATAAAAGAAATCTTTCTTTCAGAACATAACAGTGCTGCGTAGAGAGGCTCAGGAAGATTACCACTCTCTTCTCTTCTCTTGGCGTCAGCAATAAGTCTTTCAGGCGAATAACCGTCTTCACTTCTCAAACCCTCTGTAATGACACATTCAGGATCAAAACCCTCCACAACTTCCTTGATGAGCGTGTGTGTTGGCGATCCGACTCTAGGTTCATGACGAGCAGCAATGAACACAAGTTCTATGTCCCCTTTCCTGTAATGAGAGAAATAAGGGGCTCGTCCCCCGAGTTTTCGATGCTCTGCAAGCGTTCGCGGCTTTAGTAAGGTTAAATCAGGAACTAACTGAGCATTTTCAGTGTCTTCAAATAACTTATGATCAAAGCAAACTTCTCTAAATTTGAATCTCCAACCTTCGTCAGTTTTCTCATATTGATCACGATAAACTCCACTGTGCTTCAACTTAGGAAGAGGATCATCTGCATACTGCCAAATCACTGAGAAAACCGTCTCTCCATGGATATCACCGTCTTTGTTCTTACGCAGTAGAGTATTCGTTTGATGATGACGGGTAGTTACTCCGTTTTGCCTGAACGATTCTTGTAGCTTCTTGGCAAACTGCAATCGCTCTTTGTTTGATTTCAGGATTGTTTCAACTTTTCCAGCAAATGAGTTTTGCCAAATACCCTCATCGATAAAAAGATCAGCCCATTCTTCTGGATCCTTTGAATCCCAAGAATGGCTGTATCTGGACAAAAGATCATCAATTGCAAAACGATCTCCAAACTTAATATGGTCATCTGCCAAGAGCGATGAACAAAGGATGAAAAATTTGAGGGCAATTCTTTTCAACTTTCTGTTAATTTTAGAAATCTAATATTGTTTAAGTTCCTGGAGTATTACCAAAAAGATCAATGTGCAAACGATGACACAACCGGTAACCATTCTCTTTACAAAGATCGATCAGCAAATCATATCGACTTCGAAGTGTGTCGGGGTCAATCCCCTCAGGCATAAGTAAAACTTTTTCAGGAAGAATCTTACCCTCTATTCGACTAATTACATTTTGAATTTCCTTAATTTCTACCTCTTTTGAGACAACAAATTTCAACTGGAAATTATATGAATTAACCCATTCACTTAGAATATCATAATCTAATCTTTTTGACTCATGACGATCAATCCATTCCTTATTAATATCTCCTTCATTTGGGGTAGAATCAGATAACTTTGGACTCAAGGAAGCAAGATCACACTGAATACCATTAGGTGAAATAGTGCCGGCTGTCTCAATCGTAATGTGTTTACCTGATTCCTTTAAGAGGTGAACAAACTCTTCAATACCCTTCGCAATCATTGGCTCCCCACCTGAAATAACGACGTGCCTTGCAGGATAGCTACATACCTTGTCTAACAAATCATTGATTGTGACATTGTCTCCCTCAGGCTTCCATGAAGCGTATTTCGTATCACACCATCGACACCTCAGATTGCATCCTGAGGTTCTCACAAAGACTGAAGGAACCCCTGTCAGTTCACCCTCACCTTGTATGGAGAAAAATAGCTCTGAGATTTTCATATTAGCGGGGTTAATATAAAATTTAACCCAATATTGAATTATATTAGCAGGTAATCACGAGCTTTAAACTGTTCATGTGGTCTGAACATCAAAAAAGGCTGCCGCTAGATAGCGACAGCCTTTCATAAATTTATTATGGAATACTATTTAACCCTCTTCAGCGTTGCGACACCTGTTAGTTCAGATTTATCCTTCATAATAACTAGGTATTTACTTATTAGAACATCTTTCTTGGGATCGTATTTTAGGGTCAAGTCTTTGACAAATGTGTGTTCGCCCTCTTTCAATCCACATTTGGCGTCAAAGTCAAAATCAAGCGTATTGCCTGTCATACTTGATAGATTAAATACGGGCTTTGTTCCAAATGAGCAATAATGGGTCATTGTCAATTTACCAAACCTATCAGTATAAGTGCTCATCATATCCTGATCTCCCTCTTTTAAATCCTCAACAATAACACTTCCATTGGAAACTAACTTGTAAGTGGTCTTCATATCAACAACCTCTCCATTAGATCTCTCCAGTTTGCCCTCCCATGTCCCAACAAGACTTTTCATCATATCAAATGCTGGACTCATCTTAATTGGTTTAAATTCAACTTTATCCTCAGCAAAGGCTAAGTTGATTATAACGGCAACTATAATAACAGGTAAGATTTTCTTCATGTTATAGACATTGAATTAAAGAATGATAACATCAAGAAAAAGCGTCGTTGAATTTGTTAAATTTTTCTCACTTTTTCAAACACCCTGATAGGCTCGTTATGATTATTAAATCATCATCTACTTCTAACTCGAAATTTATTATCTCAAAACATAAAGTTAAAGGCTTCAAAGTCCTGAACCAGCATGTTTGATTTTACTAATTGCGTAAAACTCGTTAGCAACATTTAATGTTTCTATGCCGTTAAATCAAAGAGATTTAAAAAGTGAACTTTTGGATGAATTGGACCCTGAAGATCCTAACGCGAAGCGAAGCAGAAGAGATTTACGTCGGATTAATCTTTTTATGGGAAACATGCGTTGGATAAGAGAGGAGATCCTAAAAGTGCTAACTCAGACTAATACAAAATTAAATGTTATCGAAATAGGATCTGGTGATGGGCAATTCCTAGAATCTTTGAAACATGTTAAAGGCCTAAATCTAAAGGGAGTAGACCTCCAACCAAAGCCAAAATCGATATCTAGTGAAATCGAATGGATACACGATGACATTCTTAACATTAGTGATTTACCTCAAAATAATTCAGATCCCACCGCCGTGATATGCAATCTAATTTTACATCACTTTACTGACGGTCAATTATTCAAACTCGGAAAATTAATTTCAAAAGCAAACCATATTATCATCAACGAACCGAGCAGAAGGTTAGTTCCATTACTCATGGGCTATTTGGCCTTCCCTTTACTAGGCAAAGTTACTCGTCATGATATGATCATCAGCATTCGGGCAGGTTTTAGGGACAGAGAACTATTGAAATTTTTTCCATCTAAACATTGCCTCATGATTAAAGAAACTCTACGCGGAGGTATTCGCTGTCATTTATCATGAAAGAAATAACAATTGTCGGCGGTGGATTAGCTGGATTGGCCTTGGGGATAGGGCTTAGGAATTATAACGTTCCCTGCGTCCTGTACGAAAAAAACAAGTACCCGAGACATCGAGTATGTGGCGAATTTATATCAGGTGTTTCAAAGGACATCCTGAAGCGCCTAGGCCTGTTAGAAACTCTCAGTGATTGTTGCTCGGTGCCAAGGGTAAAGTGGTTCATCAAAAATAGAAAAATATTTGAAATGGATTTTGATTCTAAAGGAATGGGGATTTCTCGTCATTCATTGGATCGTATGCTGGCTGAATTATTCGTGGCAAAAGGGGGTAAGATAATCAATAAAAGATATGAATCCGATCANAATAAAGAAGGNTTAGTTTCNGCCGTTGGNAAGTCACTCAACAATGGAGGCAAATGGATTGGTTTGAGNATGCACTTAAAAGGAACAAATATCATGGACCTTGAAATGCACAGTGGNATTCACGGTTATGTTGGATTAAGTCCCGTNGAGGATGAAAAAATAAATNTAACTGGTCTTTTTTTTAAGAACCCAAAAGTTCGAGGTAGAGGTAAAAATCTACTATTCGAGTATCTTAACTCAGTAGGCTTAACCAATTTATCCCACAGTCTTGTACATAAAGAATACGTTGAGGGTTCATTTTGCGCTATTTCAGGTTTTAAATTTGGATCATTCAAAAAAGACAATGAATTTAGTGTAGGTGATTCTTCAAGGCTCATTCCCCCTTTCGTGGGTAATGGAATGAGTATGGCAATCGAGTCCGCAGACATTGCAGCCGAGAAACTTGAAAGGTACTCCCGNGGCAAATTGAAATGGGACCAAGCCATTGATCATGCAAAAAAAGAACTTAATCATATTTTTAGCAAAAGAATGCTTGTAGCATCAGCACTGCACCCTCTTTTGATGTCAAAATTTGGTCTAACAGCAATTGATTGGACGAACAGAATGAAACTGTTACCAGTTTCAAGCTTGTATAAATGGACTCGATAAGNATGAAATTAGTATCACTTGCAACCGACTTCCCAAGCCAATCATTCACTCAAATTGAATGTCTAGAAGAAATGCGAAAGGCTCCTTTCTGGAGAAACCTTAAAGAAAGGTCAAAGCTGATACTGGAAAAAGTTCTGGAATCTGACTCCAGTATTAAAAAAAGGCACTTTCAAGTTGATGACATCAGTGAGGTATGGGGAAGAAGCGCAGAGGAGCTCAATAAACATTATGAACTATCAGCACCATCAATTGGGGCTAATGCAATAAAGAAGGCTATCATTGCAGCAAATATTGATCCCCATGATATTGATGTTCTTTTAGTTTCAAGTTGTACTGGTTACTTATGTCCAGGGATCTCAAGTTACGTTGCACAAAAGCTAGGGTGTAGAAACAATATACACACCCAAGACGTCACTGGNCATGGATGNGGTGCTGCAATTCCATTAACGCAANTNGCGCATGGCTATTCCAAATTAATGCCTTCTGCATGTATCGTTACATTGTCAGTAGAAGTTTGTTCAGCTGCATTCTACATCTCTGACGAACCTGACGTTCTNATTAGCACCTGTTTATTTGGGGATGGCGCAGCCGCTGCNGTTTGGAGCTCTGACTCAGGAGACTATGAGGTTTATGGATACGAATCTTTTCTAGACCCAAAGGAGAGAGAAAAAATTAGATTTGTTAACTCAGAAGGAAAACTTAAGAACCAACTCCATAGGTCGGTTCCTGAGATGACAGCAAAAGCCGTAAAAAAACTTTATGATAATTCAGAAGCTCCAAAAAAGATAATCACTCATGGCGGAGGCAGAGATGTNATNGATGCTTTGGAAAAAAAACTTGGAATNACTGAAATGATGGANACCAGNAATGTATTGNCAAATTATGGAAACTTGAGTAGCCCCTCAGTCATGGTNGCTTTGGATGAATATTTAAAAAATGATGGAAATGATGATGTAATTTGGTTGTCCAGTTTTGGAGCAGGTTTCTCTGCTCATGCTATGAAACTAAGAAAAACTGGGTAGTAATAAAGTTAAACCCTTTTCATTTCAGCTAGTTTCATTTTGATGTTGTATTAAATTATGGTTCTGGTAGGAGATTTAATATGAAAAAAATATTATTTCTTTTACTTATTATCTCATTGACTGGTCTTACTCAAATATTCGCTGATCACCATAAGAATAAGGAAAGTAAACTCAAAATTCCTAAAAGCTGGGAAGAATATCTTTCCATTAAGAGGAAACAAAAAGCCTTCGGTGTCTGGTCTTATCAGGGAAAGACAACAAACGTATGGGAAGGTATACCGGAAGGTATAGAGTATAAAAACACCTTCACATCTCAAATGAGTGCTGACGGAAGCAAGGTTTTAAATTCACATGTCATGAAAACTAAAGATGGTTCCATTCTCAGCACAGGTTCTGGAATGGAAACATGGGACCCAAAGAGGAAAAAAATATTCTGTAGCTCCTCTGGATTCGATGGCGGAGAACTCTACAGTGGCTCTTTTGAGTTGATTGGTATCAATGCTGCAAAAGAAAAATGGAAGTATACAGAAACCGTCTCAGGAAAAACTTACGAAGTAATGATAACTTGGAAAGTAGAAGCTCCTAATAAGAGAAGCCAAACGATTACGAGAAGCAAGGACCCTGACAATTCCTCTACCAATACCTTTACAAAGCAACCCAGAAAACAACAAACTCAGCGTCAGGGTGTTATTCTAAAAAAAGGACCAAAGTTTAAAGAGCAAGAAGAGGTTCTTGATGCATTTGTAAAAGCCTTTGTTGATGGAAACGCGGAGGATTGCGCAAACCTATATAGTAAAGATACAATTTATATGATTCCAGAGACCACAGTATTGTCGGGAAGAGATGCAGTACTTGAAAGCTATAAAGAGTTTTTTAAAAGCAGGGATTATGAAATATTGGAAATGAAAGAACCTGTATCCGAGGTCATTAATTTTGGAAACTGGGCTGTAATACGTGGTACTGGAATGGATAAAATCCGATCAAAAGAAGGAGAGGAATCTACTAAAAATTACAAATGGATGATACTTAGTCAGAAACAAAATGATGGCTCTTGGAAAATGAAATGGGACATTTTTAATTATGATGATGCTTATTAACAGCAGCCTTCATGATAGATTCCTTGAGTTCTTTAGCCGTCCATTTGTTTCCGCTAAAGACCTCAACTAATTTCCCCTCAGAATCAAAAACAGCTGTTCGAAGATTATGTTCGATCGGAAACTCTTGGGTATTAAAACTTAATCCTAGTGGATCGCCAATCTTTCGGACTTCATCAAGGCTCGCTCTGCAAAAAAACCAGTTATCATATTCAAAACCTCTCACTTTTTTGTACTGGTTCAAAACTTCTCTGGTATCAAATTCAGGATCAATTGT